>JBDRMV010000130.1:0-12399 GCA_043811795.1 bacterium
GGCAATGTCGGGATTTATGCGGAATGCCGCGCAGATTTCGCGCAGGTTGCGCTTCTGATGCTCGCTCAGTTTTGATATTTCGCCTGCCCTATCCCGGACTGCATCAAAAATTATGGAGTGATAGATGTTTTCCTTTTCTCGAGGAGAAAGCAGAAAATAAATATCAAAAAGAAGTTTTAAAAACTCAACCTTTGAAAAGTCGCCGATAATAAATCTGTCTATCTCTTTGTCGAGCGCATCCTGAAGACACTGCCGCGTGTAGAAACCGTCCAGATTCAAATTGTATTCCTTTACAATCTGCACGAGCGACCTGACGACGGGTATTTTCTTAAGATTGCGGAATTCCTCTATTTCGAGAAGCTGGAACATAAGGACTTTCGCTATTACCGGTTCTATTTCCTTGATCGGTTTTCCGAACAGCCGGTAAACGCTTTCAAACTCAAGATAATGGTCGAGCAGCAGGTTATATGTATCTTTCAGTTCGACTATTTTTTTCAGCCAGAATTCGTTCATTATGCTGTATCTCGCTTCGCCGAAAATATTGTCCACCGTAAAATTACGCTCGAGCCCGACGCCTTTAAGTTTAATTTCAAATGGGAAATCACCGTCGACAATTTCATATTCAAAAACCATTTTTTCTTCGGTTATCTTTTGAAAAAATTCAGCCGTTTTCTTTCCGGTATCTATAAAAAAGTGAAAGAAGGAGTGCTCCAGCGCCTGCGGATGGGCGAGTCCCGATGCGATTTCCTGCATAATCTCCCCCGCAACGAACGTGAAAATGCTTTCTTTCTGGGTCGCCGCGCACTGTTTGAAAACGTCTGCGCCGTCGGAAAAATCGGCGTTTGAAGGGGCTTTTTTAAGGATTTTCAGAAACTCCGGTTCTATATCTTCTCCCGTGAGTTTTTTGTAAATCTCAATTGCCCGGGCGGCGAAAGCCATATTCTGCACCGTCTCGATGCCGCTTATTTCCGCCCAGAACCAGCCGCAGGACGTAAACGTAAAAAGCGTCTGCCTGAGCATTTCAAAAAGATTCAGCACATATTGTTTTTCGGAAAAAGCGAGTTCCTTTTTCTGGAATTCGCCGATAAATTCGTCCGTTTTCGAAAAATTGTCAAGAATCCGCGGGTAATTTTCCAGCGCCGAATCGCCGGCCTTTAAAAACCCGCTCATTTTTTTCTCGTAAAGCCCCGCAACCTTTCCGGCGACGAAATTAAAGGCGTCTCTTAACGGGCCGCGCCACGCCTGTGTAAAATTGTTTTTCTTCCCGCAGCCGCAGTCCTCGCGCCACCTGCCGAGACCGTGAGAGCAGGACCACGAAGTTCCTTCACCTTCCCGCCCGTCTTTTATTTTTATTTCCCATTCGACAGGGATTAATTTCCGGATATATGCGGGGTTTACGACTTTTATCCCTCTCTTCGGCAATTCATATTTCAAAAGATGGGCGAGCCCTCTTTCGGCGAACGGCTGATGGTGGCCGAATGTTTCGCCGTCGAACAGAACGACAATAACCTGGTCGTGACGCGTCTTCTGCGAGAAGGAACTCTCAATCATATCGGCGGCCGTTTTAGAGTCCTTCATAAGATTTTCAAAACAGGCGGCGTGCGAAATTCCGGGGTGGCCTACAAAACAGGTTATGGAACCTTTCTCCGTCGTTATTTTATACGGGTAGCGCGTGTCTATGTTGCCCGAGGATAAATCTATTTCGTGACGCCCGTTTATCAGCCGCGCCGACTGAATCTGTGTGGCCACGAGAAAAACATACTTTAAATTACGGGCTATCAGATCGTCTATCACGCCGCGGTTGACGGCTGTCTCGGGGAGCCACAGGGCTTCCGCCGGACGGCCGAAACTTTCCTCAAACGCCTTCAGCCCCCATAGAATGTCCGTTTTCCTTATGAGCGGCAAATCAAGCGGTATAATCGTGTGGCTGTACGCGCAGGCGAGAGCGTTGCCTGACCCCAGGCGTTCTTTTGAGGCGGCGTCCGCTTTTTTTATTTTATCCCACGTGAAAGAGTGTTTTTTCTGAAACCAGTCCGCAAGGAGCGCTCCGAAATTAAACGACATGAATTCAAAATTGTTTACGACATCCACGGTAAGGCCTTTATCGTCCAGAACCCTCGCGCCGGTATTCGGCTGGTAACATTCGGTAAAAATTCTTTCATTCCAGTCGTGCAGCGGCTCGGCGGAGTCCTGCTGAAGCACTTTACCGAGCCAGGGATTCACCCTCGGCGGCTGGTAAAAATGCCCGTGGAAAATTACAAACCTTTCAGCCATTATACTTATTCACTCGCACATAATACTCGATTGTTATGACTCAACGGGGGCAGTGTCCCCCTTTTGCGCTCGCTCGCATTCCTTCGGAATACTCTCTCGCTGTTACCCCCTCCAAAAGAAACCATTTGCTCTATCTCACGAGCATTCATCTATATATCCTGTAATCCATCTGCGGGAATATGTTGTTCCTTTCCGCGCACATCTTCAAAAAGTTCCCGTCCACGCTGTCACTTTCAAGCATTTTCAGAAGAGTAAGAAAATTATTAAGATGCGTTTTGGTCCTTTTGTGGGCGTACGGGACGGTCGTTCCGGCCGTCATGATAAAAGCCCAGTCGGAGGACTCGGCGAGCATCAGTTCCCTCGCCATCTGGTTTAAAATCATTTCTTTTATCCCCGATGCGTCCGGAAACTTTTCAGCCATTTCCGCCATTTTCTCCCCGGCATAATTAAGATGCCTGTAAACCCAGTCGTTTGTCTTGTTGAGCCACACCTCATTGAAGCCCTTGTCTCCCCACGTTGACGGGCATGGCTCAAGAACCTGCAGCTGCGGAAATTTCTTCAGGTACCACGACGGCGTCACCGGTTTCACCGTATCCTGCCCCGCGAGTTCCCTGAAAAGAAAATAAAGAAATTCGGGACCTTCCCACCACCAGTGCCCGTAGAGCTCTGCGTCATACGGACAAACGATAACCGGCTCACGGCCCAGAACCGAATTCAAATACTCGCACTGTCTTTCCCTGCAAAAAATGAAATGCTTCGCATGCGTCAAAGCCGCTTCGCTCGCCGGGCCGGGATCGTAAGGTTCTTTTTTATCCAGGGGTACCCGGCCGGTAATCCGGTAATATTTTATGCCGACATTTCTCCGGACGCCGTCCCTGTGAAGATGGGGTTTTATGTAATCATACGGAAGGTCATACCCTGCATCCCTGTAAAATTCTCTGTATCTGTAATCGCCGGGGTATCCGGCTTCGGCGCTCCACACCTGCATCGACGACTCAACGTCCCTTGCGAAAACGGCGACTCCCGACGGGCAGAAGACAGGCGCATACACGGCGTATTTCGGCCGGGGGCGGCCGTAAAGAATCCCGTGCGTGTCGGTAAAAAAATACCTGATGCCGTTTTCCACGAGAATCTCGTCCACGCCTTCGGTATAACCGCATTCGGCAAGCCATATCCCCCTCGGTTTTTTCCCGAATTTCATAAAGTAGTCGGAAACCGCCATCCTCACCTGGGCGCGCTGGTTTTTGCGGCTGGCCATCAGCGGCAGAAAACCGTGAGTTCCCGTGCAGGTTATTATTTCGAGAAAACCCCTGTCCTGAAAGTGTTTAAAACCTTCTAAAAGGTTTCCTCCGTAACGCGCGTAAATTTTTCTGCAGGCGCTGAACCTCTCCTTGTAAAGAGCCAGCGCCGCACCGAACTGCGGTTTACTTTTTATCCTGAACGTTTCTTTTTCAGCGAGGGTCTCAAGATTTGACAGATATTTTGAATACCTTTGCTGGAGAAGAGAATCCGTCAGCATTCCGGCGAGGGGAGGCGTTATGGACATCGTCAGGCGAAAATTTATACCTTCTTTTTCCAGGCGCTCCATCATAAGGAGAAGCGGGATATATGTTTCCGTTATCGCTTCGTAAAACCAGTCCTCTTCAAGAAAATCCTCAAATTCCGGGTGCCTGATAAACGGCAGATGAGCGTGAAGAACGAGACAGAGATAACCCTTTGTCATTTGCTCACGGGCGCTGGAAGAGCGGCATCCGATTTATACTATTTTTGTTTTTTCGGCATGTGAGAAGAACTGCCCTGCGCCCTCATTCTCAGCATACCTAAAACGCTCTTGAGATACCCCTGCGCTTTCCTTAAACTGCTGCGTGATGCCTTATCAAGTCCGGTGTCTTTTATTATTTTCTGAAGGTCTTCCTTGACAATCATCCATTCCTCGTCCACATCGTCGGAAATACCGGCGCGCGGGACCAGAACCGTATTTGAAGAAAGGAGCCGGATAAACTTACCGTTCTTAATCACGCCCAGCTCAGCCCTGTATTTCGCCCCGGACCACGGAACTTTTATATACCAGTTGTTTGCGTCCGGATTTATTGAAACATCAAAACAGATTTTATCGGTAAGACCCATAACTTCATAAATCCTTATTTGCAGTTGGCCTTCAATCTTTTTATTCAGTTCCCAGCAGGCGAAGATGACGGAAGGGTCTTTCGGAAGAATAAAGAACATATCTTTCCCGTAACCTTCCGGGAGGTTCGGACCCGTATCCACGAAAACCCTTTTCGGAGGAGCCGGTTTTTTAGGCAATCTGACGGGCGAAGAGGACTTCTGGCTTAGAGGGGCGGCGACTTTCAAAATCTTATTATTCATCTTCATTTCCCGCTCCAGTTGCTTCTTTTTTTTCGCTTTTACCGCCGTCGCTCTGATTTTTTTCTCCTGCGCGACGGTCAGCGTTGAAACGGCGTATTTCTTTTTCATCTTTAACTTTTTTGCAATTTTTAAAACTTCTTTCGCCGGCATATTCAACTTATCCGCCAGTTTGTAAATTCTCATTTTTCCTCCTCTATATTTCCTCTTTCTCCTGTAATCCCCGCTTGCCTGCTCCTCACGCCCTGCTCCTTATCCTCAGATGTCCGCCTTTCCTGCCGTTTTTAACTTTCATTATTTCGGAAATTATGCAGAGCGCAATTTCTCCGGGAGAATCGCCGCCGAGGTCAAGACCGACCGGCGAATAGACCCTCTTATCTATATTGATTCCTTTTGCCATGATTTTTTTAAAGTTTACGAGAATTTTATTCCGGCTTCCTATCATGCCGATATAAAACGCCTTCGTTTTAAGCGCTCCTTCAAGGCAGGCGGCATCCCCCGAATGATTGTACGTGACGATAACGATAGCGCTGTTTTCGTCCGCGTAAACTTTTTTAAACGCTTTTTCATACGGCGACACCGATATTCTGACATTTTTCAGGCGCAGATTTTTGATAAAATCTTT
This sequence comes from bacterium, assembly GCA_043811795.1. Lineage (GTDB taxonomy): Bacteria > CG03 > CG03 > CG03 > CG03 > JBDRMV01. The sequence continues at coordinate 5,264 of JBDRMV010000130.1, forward strand.
CCTGTTGTCAACAACCTCGCAGCCCCACTCCAGCAAGTCCGCCAGTTTTATAAGTTTCTGCCCTATGTGTCCCGCGCCGCAGACAATCAGTTTCACCGGCGGCTGATAAACATCAAAAAAAACATCCACCGTTCCGCCGCAAATCATTTTTGTGGATACGGATTTCCTCCGCCTGCCCGCGGCGAGATTGAATTTAACCATTCCGGATTTTCCCTTCCCTAACAGCGAAACCGCCTCTTTTATGACTTTGCGCTCAATTTCGCCGCCGCCTATGGAACCTTCAATTTCTCCCGTTTCAAAAACGACCATTGAAGTTCCCGTTTTCCTTGGCGCCGAGCCGGCGCTGGCGATGATTGTCGCAACGACAAAGGGCCTGTTCATCTTTTTTATCCGCTCTATTTTTTTAAAATCAACCATCTATTCCCCGCTTACAGCTTAACAAATCCTCCGGCGTGTCAGCATCTATTATAACACCTTTATCGGAAGTTTTGAAGTACGAAACAGCGTTCCCGTATTTTTTTAGAAAAAACTTAACGCCCCCTGCGGTATCATCGGGACTTTTCAGTATTTCACCGGCGGCGGATGCGGGGAAAATCGCGGGGTGCCCTCTTCGCCCGTTAAAGACGGGAATTAAAATCCGTGACCTGTTCAGCGCCCATAACTCAAGCATTTCCCGGTACGTCTCTTTCCTTACGCCAGGACAGTCAACGGGATTCAGCAGGAACCCTTCGCTCTCCGGCCGCATTGAGGAAATGCCTTTTTTTAATGACGAGAACTGTCCGGCTTTAAAGTTTTCGTTAAAGACAATTTTTGCCCCTGGCAGTTTAACCTCCGATAAAATTTCTTCTTTCCCGTGCCCCAGAACGACGATAACTTCCTGAACGCAGTCATTCAATTTTGAGAAAATATTTTCAAGGAAGGTTTTCCCGTCCATTTCAAGCAGCGCTTTGTTTGTCTTCATCCTTGACGAAAAACCAGCAGCGAGAATAATACCCGAAACTTTTGATATTTTATTCACATTTGCACATTAATTTTTCTTTCTCTTCCACGCCGGTAACCGCGCCCGGGAAAACTTCCAGGACGGCGGCGGAGCCCGGGGGAGCAAAACACAACCTCCACGGCGCAAGATTTCTTACAATCTTCAAAATCTCAAAACCGCCGCTCACTTTTTTGAGGAAAAAAACGTCAATCGGAAATTTCATAAAAAACATGTGTATGCTCCCGCAGGGAATTAGAAGCAGACCGTAATCTTTTGAAATGTATTTTTTCCCGAGAAGCCCCTTGAGACGACTTGTAAAAGTATCAGCAATTTCAAGATTTTCCACAAGACATTTCCCGTCTTTATCGTACAGTTTAGCAGACATTTTACAGGGAAAAGGGGACAGGTACTTTTTTCATTTCTTTTTCTCCCCCGGCATTACCCATATCCCCATTCCTAAAGTATTAGAACCGTCCCCTTTCTTTTTTAATCCTGCAGTAATTTCAGGCCGAGGTCTTTCAGTTGTTTTTCCGAAACCCTGTCGGGGGCGCCGGTCAGGGGGCAGCAGGCATTCTGGGTCTTCGGGAACGCAATCACGTCTCTTATTGATTTCAAGCCGAGGAGCATTGCGGCGAGGCGTTCAAGACCGACGGCGAACCCCCCATGGGGCGGGCAGCCGTATGAAAGAGCTCCGAGAAGAAAACCGAATTTTTTATTATATTCTTCTTCGGGAATTTTCAGAATTTCAAAAATTCTTTTCTGCATTTCCACGTTGTGGATTCTCACGGAACCCCCGCCGATTTCCTCTCCGTTTATGACGAAGTCGTAGGAATGCGATTTGAGTTCCAGCGCCTCGCCCGTAAAAACGTCGCCGGCGGGAGCGGTGAAAGGGTGGTGCGTTGCCTGCACGTTCCCTTCCTTATCTTTTTCAAAAAGAGGCGCCTCCGTAATCCACAGGGCGAAAAAACCGTCTTTTTTGAGATTGAATTTTTCCGCCACTTCTATTCTCATTCTGCCGATGATTTCAAAAGCGTTCCCGCCGGAGCAGGCAAAAATCGTTCCCGAACCCGGGAACAATTTCAGGATGCGTTCGATTTCCTCTTTTCCGAAAAACTTCAAAACGGGACTTTTGAGTTCCGTCCCCGATTTTTTGAGCCAGACAAGACCGCCCGCTCCGAATTCCTTTGCGGCGGCCGTCAGTTCGTTTAACTCGCTGCCGGAAAAATTCCTCTCCGCAAAAAACGAGGCAATTTTATTTCCCTTCTCAATCTGCGACTTAAAAACGTTAAAACCAGTGTCCTTAAAAATTTCCGTTAAATTCTCTATAAGCGAAACGGTCAGGCGTAAATCCGGTTTGTCCGTCCCGTATTTCGCAATTGCATCCTCATATTTCATAATTTCGGGCTCCGGCAGTTTCAGCGAAAAGCCGGAAAAAATCTTCATCAGAAGTTTCCAGACCGTTTCCATCACTTCATCCGCGTCCGCAAATGACATTTCCATATCAATCTGGGTGAACTCCGGCTGGCGGTCCGCCCTTAAGTCCTCGTCCCTGAAACACTTGGCAATCTGGTAATACCTTTCAACTCCGGCGGACATCAAAACCTGTTTGAAAAGCTGCGGCGACTGCGGAAGGGCGAAAAACGCTCCCTTCTGCATTCTCGCGGGAACCAGATAGTCCCGCGCACCTTCAGGCGTCGATTTCGTAAGAAGAGGGGTGAGGACTTCTATAAAGTCATTCGCGGAGAAATACTCCCTTGTGATGCGCATAATTTTATCCAGTGCGGCAAGGTTTGAAAGCATCCCGCTGCTCCTTAAATCAAGGAACCTATATTTAAGCCTCGTCTCATCGCTTACGGCGTCCCCCGGATAAAAAGGCAGCGCAAGCGACGGATTCAGCACGTCAATCCCGTCAACCCACACTTCAACTTCGCCTGTCGGTATTTTTTTGTTTACGGAGTTATCCGGGCGAGGTTTCACGCAACCCTTTACGGAAACCACGAATTCGGACCGGAGTGACCCTGCAAGACGGCGGAATTCCCCGTCCTTGTTTGAAACGTCAAAAACCAGCTGCACTTTTCCCGAGCGGTTTCTCAAGTCGGCGAAAAGAACGCCGCCGTGGTCTCTGATTGTGTCAATCCACCCGAGAAGTTCAATGGTTTTCCCGTCGGAATTTTTATTAAGCGAATCAATCGGCAATCTTTCCTTCATTTAGAAAAAAATCAGGACGACTTGCATTATAACGTTCGTGAAAATCCCTGCAATAAAATCATCCGCCATTATTCCCCAGCCGGCGTGGAGATTCTCAGCCGTCTTTACGGGCTTGATTTTAAGCCCGTCGAAAATACGGAAAATAACGAATGCCGCAACAATCAGCCAGAATTTCTTCGGCAGGAAAGCCGCTGAAACGAGAAAACCCATAATCTCGTCAATAACGATGCGGGGGCAGTCCCTCTGCGCAAACATTTCTTCCGCCCTGCCCGCAATAAACACTCCGAGCGGCAGCCCGAGCACCAGCAGGAGCCAGTAGGCGGTCGGATACAATTTTGAGTCAGGCCAAATCACAAAAATAAGCACGCCGACCAGCGTCCCGACGGTGCCTTCCCCCGGGTGCGGCGCATAGTTCGACGCGCCGAAACCCGTGGCGATAAATTTGATAATTTTATTTACTCCGCCGGCGCCTCTCCCTTCAATAATAGATTCTTCTTTCATTTACTCTCCTTCGCTAATAAAGCATCAGTGAACAGATAAGCGTATTGAGCAACATAACTTATGCCGCTGTAAAGGGTCGTCAGCGTCGCAAACAGCACCAGGTAAAAGGGCAGTGAAAAAACAACGTCCAGCCCATTAAAATAGAAACCCCATTTCCTCGTAGCGTTTTTCAGAACGATTATGAAAAGCGTGGTAATAATCGCAATCATCTGAACGGTCGTCTTGACTTTCCCCGAAGTCAGCGCCGCGATTGAAATCTTCTGGTGCGCTGCAACCACGCGGAGCCCCGTTATTATGAACTCCCGCGAAATAATTATGACAACCATCCACCAGTAAACCTTTATCCAGTCAACGTTGATGAAATAGAGCAGCGCGGATATAACAAGCAGTTTGTCGGCAAGCGGGTCGAGAAATTCCCCGAGGAACGTAACTTCTTTTCTTATCCTGGCGATATGCCCGTCAATCCAGTCGGTAAAAGAAAGAGCTATAAAAATAAAAAAACCGGCGGTCGAGCACCAGAAACTGAAAGTAACATTTTGCTTAAAAACAGAAGCAATCCCCATAAGAACCATAAACAGCGGAATGCCGCATATTCTGGAGACCGTTATTTTATTCGCGAGAGTCATTTCCTCAAATCAACCGTCTTGCCGTCTCCGGGTAAATCAAAGACACCTTTCTCAAAAACAACATCCGTCTCAAATACCTCGACCGTCGTCTGCCATAGGCAGACAGGATTTTCTTCCCTGATGCTTTTTATATTTTTCCTTGTTTTATCATAGCAAATTTCCACCGTTCCATTATCCCTGATGACTTGCAGGACAATGATATTCGAACTGCTCTTTTTAACATCTATGACGCCGTCCGGAATATCAAGATACAGGAAAAAGGGATTGCGCCCGTCCCATGTATTGAGATATTTTTCATTAAACTTCGGCAGAAACCTTTCAATAGTTTTCTCTTTTATAAGAATCGTTTCCGAGGGCATTTCAAGTTTAAAAAGCATGGGGCTACTCCTGTAATAAATTTTCCCCTCCTCGATGAATGCCTTTCCCGACCCTTTGAGTTTCTGTGATTTTGTGAACCTGACAAAAACCGTTTCTGAGCCGTTTATCAGATTTCTGAACGCGGCCTTTTCCTTATCGACGCCGTTAATTCCATCAGCGCTCAAAGAAACGGAAAGAAACAGGAAAAAAACAAAACCGTAAAAATGCCTCATAATTCGGTCTTCAGTTTTTCAAGAAGTTCGCGGTCAACCAGAATTTCTCTGCCTTTCGTCGGGCCCATATCCTCTCCTATAATTCCTATTTCATACATCGTGTCCATCAGCGAGGCGGCGCGTGAATATCCAATGTGAAACCTCCTCTGGAGAAGCGATGTGGACGCCTTTCCCTGGCTCACGGCGAATTCCGCCGCTTCCCAGAAAAGCCCGTCCGAAATCTGCGGCATGGCGGACGCTCTTTGCTTGACCTCTTTCGCAAGGTCTAAATATTCATACGGGAAATTCTGCTCTTTTATAAAATCCGCTATTTTCTTTACCTCTTTCCTGCTGACAAACGGGGACTGAATACGTTCAAGAAAACTTGAACCCGGCTGGAGATAAAGCATATCCCCCTTCCCGAGGAGCGTCTCACCGCCCTGAGAATCAAGAATCGTCCGCGAATCTATTTTTGAAATAACCTTAAAGGAAATTCTCGCGGGGAGATTCGCTTTTATTACACCCGTTATTACATTTACGGAAGGCCTCTGCGTTGAAAGAATCAGGTGTATTCCGGCCGCGCGGGACATCTGGGAAAGCCGCGTAATCACAAGTTCCATGTCTTTCTGGGCGACATTCATCAGGTCGGCGAGTTCGTCTATTATCACGACAATGTACGGGAGTTTTTCGCCCCTTTCAAGAAAACCCGAAATATCCCTGACGCCGGCTTTCGAAAAGAGTTTCAACCGTCTTTCCATTTCAAAAACGACCCACTTGAGGGCAGCCACCGCGCCCGTTACGTCCGTCTGCACCTTTGAAATAAGGTGCGGGCACCCGTTATAAACGGTCAGTTCCACCATCTTCGCGTCAACAAGAAGAAGTTTCAAATCCTCAGGGTGGAACTTGAAAAGCATGCTCAAAATTATGTTGTGAATACAAACGCTCTTCCCCGACCCCGTGGCGCCGGCGATAAGGAGATGCGGCATAGAACCCAGGTCAGCGACGATGGAATCTCCCACGACATTTTCTCCGAGAATTATCGGAAGCTGCGCGCTGCTCCCGGCGAAAATATCCGACTCAATAATTTCCCGAAGAAAAATCTGCGCGCGGTGAGACCGCGGCACTTCAATTCCCACCGCCGCCTTCCCGGGAATCGGGGCAAGAATCCGGACCGATTCGGCGCGGAGCTGCATCGCTATATCATTGGAAATACTCTGGATTCTTGAAATCTTCTGCCCGGATTCAAGGGCGAGTTCGAACCTGAGAACGCAGGGGCCGGTAATGACTTTTACAATTTCCACTTTTATCCCGAATGCAAGCAGCGCTTTTTCAAGCGAGGCGGTATCGTAGTCCTCTTTCTGCGAGGGCGGACTTTTCAAAAGCATCTCCGCGGACGGAAGGCGATAAACGCCGGCGGCGACGCTTTCATCCGCCGCGTCAGCCGTTTCTTTTTCCTCCGGTTCGGGGCGCCGGGCCTGCGCGGGAACGGGGCGAACTTTAGGAGGTTTTTCTTTCTTTTCATTTTTTTGTTCCGAAAATTTTCTCCCCGTAAAAATTTTCTTCGTAACCGTTGTAATAACGCATCCGAGTTCTGCAAAAGGCAGGAAAATTAGACGCAGGAGCCGGATGATATTAGTTTCAAACGTGATTAAAATTCCCGATATAAAACCCACTCCGATTATGACAAGGCCGCCGGTGCGCCCGAAGAGTTCCTCGAACGCCCAGCCCAGAAAATCACCTACGACGCCGGAGATTCTTGTCGTGCTGCCTGAAGACGTTATGTCGACAAAACTGCAAATCATAGACACGATAATCACTATGCCGGCGAGTTTATACCAGAATCTCGCAATCACCACTTTTAAAATTGAAAAAATACCCACGATTACCAGAATCCCCGAAAAAATAACGGAAACAGTGCCGAACAGATATTCAAGGGTATACGTTACGGCATTCCCGACGACGCCTCTTGACGGCACCCATGTCAGCCATAGCAGGAGAAGAATCCCTGACGCCACAAGGACAATTCCCGCTATGTCGCCTCTTTCTGATTGTTTTTTTTCTTTCATATCAGCAGAAGGTTGACCAGCGCCGCAAACAGCGTGTAAAACCCGAAAAATTTCAAATTGGCTTTCTCAACCACGGCAATCAGAAACCTTATCGCCAGAAGCCCGCTGAAAAATGCGGCGGCGAAGGCAAGAACATTCGCTGTCGTAAGATGGGAAACGCCGAAAGAACTGAAAAAAATATTTCCGA
>JBDRMV010000131.1:0-3196 GCA_043811795.1 bacterium
GGGTTCCCCTGCCTCCGATTTCTTCCAGAGAGCAAAATCAAGAGGACTTTCTTTCTTCTTATCAACCTCAACCCTTGAGCCCGGCTTTAACTCGCCGGGATTTCTTCCCGAGAGTTTCCCGTAATCCGGAAACCTGTTTACCCTGTAATAAATACTGCCGTCTATTTCATAGGCAAAATCCTTTTCCTGAAGGAGCAGGACAGCGTTAATTATATCCGGGATATGTGACGAAACCCTGACGGACACATCCGCGTCGCCAACGGCAAGGCGGCGGATATCTTTGTAATATTCATCAATGTAACTTGAGGAAATTTCATTCCATTGAAGGTTTTCCTCTCTGCTTCTGGCAATTATTTTGTCGTCAATGTCAGTGAAATTCTGGACGTATTTTACGTCATATCCGGCATATTTCAATAACCTTCTTATCGCATCAAAAACAACATAGCATCGGGCGTGTCCGAGGTGGGTAAAATCATAAGGAGTTATCCCGCAGACGTACATCCCGACTTTGCCTTTTTCAAGCGGGATAAATTCATCCTTCTTTTTTGTCAGAGTGTTATAGAAATAAATTTTTTTCACTCTATCAGGCAGGCGCAAAAACACGCAATGCCTTCATTGCCTATCCCTATGCCCTCGGGCCTCGTCGCCTTTATGCTGACGGAACCCTTTTTTATATTCAGCGCTTTCGCAAGAACGCTTCTCATCCTGTTATAATATTTCGAAAGATGCGGCTGCGCGCACAAGACGATACAGTCAGCATTAACGACTTTTACTTTTGCTATGCCCATTGCTTTTTCAAGAAGTTTTACAGACGAAATGTTTTTGTATTTCGGGTCGGTATCCGGAAAATGCTTCCCCTTATCGCCCTTCCCCGCAGCGCCTAAGACCGCATCAATTACCGAATGGAGCAAAGCGTCCCCGTCCGAATGACCGGCGAGGCCTTTCTCAAAATCAATTCTGACGCCGCCCAGATAGAAAGGCCGCCCCGACGCGAAAGGATGTATGTCAAAACCTATCCCAACTTTCACGGGTAATATAATCTCCCAGAAAATATTAGAACCGTCCCCATTCTTTTTTTTATTGCACCGTGAAATATACGCTGTCGCAGATTTTTCCGTCTTTTTCAAGGTAAACGGCCCACAGACCTTTCCTAAAAGCCCACGGGAGACGCATTTCAAGGGAATTTTTTCCCGTTACAAAAGAAAAGCCCTTTTCAAATGTCGCGAACCACAGATTATCCCACCTGTAGGAGGCGGGATAGCCCGACTTTACCGGAATCCTGATAAAATAATCCAGCGCGTCCGGAACCTTTACGCTATTCTTCAGAACGTCCGAACCTTCCCCCGCTTTGGCAATGTAAATATTGTCCGTATTTTCAAGATCCCCCTCGACAAAAAAGAAACTCTGCTCGTTTTTTGAAAGAAAATAAATGCCGCCGATGTCGCAACCTTTCTGCCCGTCCCTCATCGGGTCAATCACAGAGGATGCGTCACGCCAGAACTGCTCGTTGGGAAACCCGTCCAGCAGTATTTCGGAAGAACCGAAAAGGGGATGCGTGTTCTCGGGCAGTTCGAACTGCCTGATTCCCAGATGAATTTCAAAAAGAAGCCGTTCATCCGGAGAAAGTTCCCGTCCGGGATAAACGACCTCAAAATGTGGCTTTTTGAACGTTACGAAAAACGGGTATTTGCCGAAAAATTCAAGAAACAGAGAGGTTTTTTCGGCGGGAAAAACAATTTTCTTTATGTCGGTAAATTCTTTTGAAACATTCTGTGCGACCCCGAAAAATTCCCCGTCGGCACAGGAGAGATAGACGGAATCAAGGTTAACGGGGACAACATCAAAAGACACGTCACAGGAATTGCCTTTATCCCCCTGGTTGCTGACGGAACAAAATATTTTCAGAAAATCGCGGCCTTTACCGATAACAAACGTTTTTTTGATTTCAAAAGGCGATGCTTTCAGTTCCGCCGTGATTCTGAAGGTCTCTTCGCTGATTTCCTTTTTTATGGACCATACCTCGCCGAAAGAACGGTAATTGAAGTAATTCCGAAGCGCGGCGGCCGGCTCAGCCGAAAAAGGAACACCTGCAAAAATCCTGTTCTGTTTTTCGGAAATTATCAAAAGCGGCGTCAAATCCTGTTCGGAAAAATATATTCTGAAAACCCCGTTGCTCAGGGAAAAAATTTTACCGTAGGGACTCTCAAATGTAAAATCAGGTTTTTTTTCGTAAATATGCCCTGTTCCGCGGATAATTTCGCTAATCTGTTCAGGCGTGAGAATGCTTTCAAAATATCTGAAATTGCCGAGTTTCAGGACTTCATCTCGCATCGAAAGCGGAAAGGAGTCCGCTACGGAACAAAAATGCTTCCATTCCGCGAGAAAAAGCGATTGAAAAAAACTTTTCAAAGACCCGTCCGGCTCCAGAATCTCATTCAATTCCCTAAAAAACGACGGCTGTTTTGAAAAAAGCGCCTTAAGCGTTTTCGTTTTTATATTCATGGTTTTCAGGGCATCAAACAGCATTTTTAATTTTTCATCCGAATAATTCTTCATGTCAACCGAAAACACAAGAGAGCCGCCGGGGATTGAATCCGAAATCCCGCCGCTCAGAGAGCCCAGAGCCCCGCGGAAATCCTCAAGCCAGTTCTCCACAGCCGGCTGCGTTGCGGCGGCAGATAACCTCCGGCTCACGGGATAAATAATTACGCCGTTTCCCGTCAGATGAGGCTGGAGTTTTTTATTTTCATCTTCTCCGGGTATTTCACTTTCAGCAATCAGAGAGTACTCGAATCCGAGATTCTTGAGCATTTGAAAATCCGTCGTTTTTAAAATCAGATTAGGGGGGTAAAATCCCGTTACAGGAAAACCAAAAACGTTTTCCGAAAGGAGCTTAAACCTCTTTATCTGGCCGTAAAGAACATCCGGGGGGGTTCTCAGTAAATCCTGGTCGTAATAAACGCCGGTCATGATTTCTATTTTCCCGAGGCCTTCCAGGCGCTTTAATTTGCCGGCGGCATCTGCGTCCTGCATGAAACCTTCCATCTGACGCCATGAAAAATAGGCGGAAGCGCAAAAATTATCCCCTGAAAGCAAGTCGCAGAAATAAGTCAGCGTACCGGTTGAGGAGCCGGAAAAATCAAACACGACTCCGACGTCGCAAAGGCCCCACAGGGACGAACGGAAAATCATTCCC
>JBDRMV010000132.1:0-5719 GCA_043811795.1 bacterium
AATATGCTTTTTAAGGTAAAAGAGAAATTGAACGAAGAACTTGATACGTTGCGGGACATAGATTTGGTATTATATGAATCCGTGAAGAATGAAAAACTGAAGAAAAGAATTACAGAAGAGGGTGTTGTCATATATGAAAGAAGTTCTGCGGGATAAACTGGAAAATTTTTCAAATGCGCTCGGAAAGCTTGAAGAAGCCGTGAAGGAAAGCGGCTACCCCCTCTGTCTTGACGGAACAATCAAGAGGTTTGAATTTACTTTTGAAATGAGCTGGAAAGCAATGAAGAAATTTCTGCTCTACGAGGGTATTGAATGCGCATCCGTCAGGGACTGCGTGAAAAAGGCCTACCAGACAGGTTACATTAAGGATGAGGAAATCTGGCTGAACATTCTTAAAGACAGAAATTCTTCCTCTCATATTTATGATGAAAACGAGGCGGAGAATATATATAAAAGAATAAGGCAAATTCATTGCGCAGAATTTAAAAACTTGAAAGACAAATTCAAGGAAAAATTGCAGGGAATAGAACAATGAGAAAAAAGATTGTAAATGTCTGCGGAATTAAAATCGGTGAAGGGATAACGATTATCGCGGGGGTCTGTTCGATTGAGAGCAGACAGCAGGTATTCAAAACCGCCGAATTCCTGAAAAGTTCCTGCGAAAAATTCAAACTCCCTTTTATTTTCAAGGCATCTTTTGATAAAGCGAACCGCCTGGCCGGAAAGTCATACAGGGGTCCCGGAATTGATACGGGTTTGGGGATAATCCGGGAAGTAAAACAAAAATTCGGGGTTCCCGTGCTGACCGATGTCCACTGCGTATCGCAGATTCCGAAAGTAAAAAAAGTTGCGGACGTCATACAGATTCCCGCTTTCCTTTCAAGGCAGACTGACCTGCTCGTCAAAGCGGCGGAAACAGGCCTCCCCTTAAACATAAAAAAGGGCCAGTTTCTTTCTCCCTATGACATGAAATTTCTTGCGGGAAAAGCGGAGAGTGCGGGGAACAGAAAAATAATTCTGACCGAAAGAGGAACCTCCTTCGGCTACAATAACCTCGTCGTTGATTTTCGCTCAATCTGGATAATGAAAAAAACGGGCTATCCCGTTATTTTTGACGCGACCCATTCGGTTCAGCAGCCCGGAGGAGGTTCGGGCGCAACGACCGGGCAGAAAGAATTCTGCTTACCTCTCATAAAAGCGGCTGTGGCAGCCGGCGCTGACGGAATTTTTCTTGAAGTTCATCCCGAACCCGGGAAGGCAAAATCCGACAGGGGAAGCGTTTTAAGTTTTCGTGAATTTTTGGAAATCGCAAAGTTTTTGGATAGTTGGGGACAGGTCTTGAAAAGCCCTGTCCCCTTCCATTTATGAAAAAATTCAAAAGCATCAGCGAAATCTTCAGGATAGAAAAAGACGCAATTGCCGAAAACATAAAACCCGAAGTGACGGCGGCAATCAACAAAGCGGTAAAAATAATCCTTAAAAGAAAAACCGGAAGAGTCGTCGTAATGGGAATAGGGAAGTCCGGGCTCGTCGCAAGAAAGATTGCCTCAACCCTTTCCTCCACCGGCACCCCTTCGTTTTTCACTCATCCGGGGGAAGCAATGCACGGGGACATAGGAATGCTTACGAAAGGCGACACCGTTCTCGCACTTTCATTTTCCGGGCAGGTGGATGAACTCGGAAATCTGGCGCCCCGGATAAAACACCTGAAAGTTCCTCTCATCGCCGTAACCGGCGGAAAAAACTCGCCGCTCGCAAAAATGGCGGATTGCGCAATCTGCATAAAAATAAGCAGACAGGCATGCCCTTTTAATATCGCCCCGACGGCATCAACAACCGTAATGATGGTCATCGGCGATGCCCTGGCGCTTGCGCTTATGCAGAGGAAAAAACTCGGGGAAAATGACCTCGCCCTGCTTCACCCCGGGGGTGTGCTCGGGAAAAAACTTACGATGCGCGTGAGCGACCTGATGCGCAAGGGGCCTCAAAATCCGAAAGTAACCGAAAACAATTCCGTGAAGGATGCCCTTTTTGAAATGACGAGAACCCGTCTCGGAGCCGTAAGCATCGTTGACAAAAAAAAGCGCGTTATCGGTTTTTTTACCGACGGCGACTTAAGAAGAATAATCCAGACGGACCCCGCCATTCTTGCCAGGAAAATAAAAAACGTAATGACAAAAAAACCGTTCACCATAACAACGGACATGCCCGCATGGAAAGCGGCTCAGATAATAACCGGGAAAAATTTTGACAACATTCCCGTTGTTGATAACTCCGGCAAACTTGCCGGCATCATTGATGAGCGCGACCTTTTGACAGAAGGCCTTCTCGATTAATCCAGTTTTAAAACTTCTCGTCGGAGAATGGCAGGCACTTGACACATTTCAGCCATTAAACTATAATTTCAAAAGTTGGTTTTTAACCAGGGAAAAACCCTGTTGATAACCTGTTAATAACTTTGGCGGCAATGAGAAATTATGGAAAGTTTTGAAAACATCTGGAAAAAAACGGTTAACAATCTCCGTCTCGAAATAACCGACGAGACATACAAATTATGGCTTGAACCGGCAATGGCGACGGGAATCGAAGAAAAAAATCTGCTGATAAAACTTCCCAATAAATTTTTCGTGAGATGGCTTTGCGAGCATTACACCGAAAAAATAAATAACTCGCTGAAGGACTACGACCCCGACCTGAAAGTCAAATTTTATACGGACAAGAAAGAGGAAAAATCCGATATGGAAGCCCCGGAAGCTCTGCAGATCAGCGAAACGCTTTTCCAGCCGAAAAAGTTTAATTCAAAATATACTTTTGAAAATTTTGTCGTGGGACAGTCAAACCATTTCGCCAATGCGGCATGCCTCGCCGTATCAAAAAACCCGGGAAACGCCTACAACCCCCTTTTTATCTACGGGGGCGTAGGGCTCGGGAAAACGCATCTGCTGAACGCGGTCGGAATAGAGATAAAAAAAATCTTTCCGCCTTTCAACGTCATTTACATTACGTCCGAAAAATTTACAAACGACCTTATCGAATACCTGAAAAACAACCGGATGGCAGAATTCAGAATCAAATATAGAAACGTGGACATTCTTCTCATCGATGATATCCAGTTTATCGCAAACAAGGAAATGATTCAGGAAGAGTTCTTTCACACGTTCAACACTCTGTATGAAAGACGCCGCCAGATTGTAATCTCCTCCGATTCCAGTCCGAAGGATCTCGGCACGCTTGAGGAAAGATTGAGGTCGCGCTTTCAGTGGGGCGTGGTGGCGGACATCCAGGCGCCCGACCTTGAAACAAGGGTCGCTATTCTAAAGAAAAAAACAGAAGCGGAAAAAATCAGCATTCCCGACGACGTCCTGTACTACATCGCTTCAAACATAAAAAACAACATCCGGACGATGGAAGGAGCGATGCTTTCCATCGCGGCTTATACGTCGCTTACGGAAACAAGCATCACAATCGATAAAGCGAAAGAATACCTGAAAACAATCGTCACCGAAAAGGACGTCGAAAGGGACGTAACATTTGATGCCATACAGTCGGTCGTGTGCAAACATTTTAACCTGAGTTCATCCGATATAAAAAGTAAAAAGAGAACCGATTCAATCGCTTTTCCGCGGCAGATCGCAATGTACCTGTCAAGAACGCTGACAAATCATTCAACTCCTGAAATAGGGGAGTTCTTCGGGGGCCGCGACCATTCAACCGTGATGTACGCCTGCAACAGGATTAAAAGCAAAATTACCAAGGACCCTTATTTCACAGCCCTGTTGAATAAAATTAGCAGGCAGATTAAAGAAAGTGAATAACTTTATGTTTCTGGAAATTTTTGTGAACAACGGAAAATACGGTAGGTGTTACTCACATGTTACTAACAGTAGAATTTTGCCGAAAATCCTTACAATTCAAGGAATGTCAAAAAGACAAGGAAGTTACCAACATATCAACGGAGTATACTACTACGACGACTGTTATTTAATAATATAAGGAATAAGGAGGAAGAATGAAATTTACGTGTAAGAAAAATGAGTTAGAGAAAAATCTTCAGACGGCGCTGCTCAGTTTAAGCCCGAAGACGATGCTTCCGTATTTAAGTTTTCTCTTAATGGAAGCGGAAAACGACAAGGTAACGATTACTTCGACCGACCTTGAAGTTTCTATGAAAATAATGTTTGACGTGTCCGTCAAGGAAGCAGGGAAGGCGCTGATACACGGAGACCTGTTCGGCGCTCTCACAAGGGTTCAGGAAGACAAGGATATTACAATTGAGGAAACGGGCGAGAACATAAAAATAAAATGCGGGGAGTTTCGCGCTTCTGTCGCGAAAGGGAACATCCAGGATTATCCGCAGATTCCCGAACCTCCGGAACAGAAAGACAAACAAATCAAAATCACGGCAATGACTCTCTCGGAGATGCTGGGGAAAACCGGTTTTTCGGCGTCAAGAGACGAAGTGAGATATGTTCTGTGCTCCGAATATTTTGAGGTCTCAAAGGGCACTTTAACCGTGGTGGCGACGGACGGAAAACGGCTCGCGGCAATATCCAGAGAAGTTCAGGCAGACAAATCGCTTAAGGCAGCCGCCATTGTCCCCGTGAAGACAATAAACATACTCCAGAAAGTTCTTTTGTGCTGCGAGGAAAAAGAAGAAATCACAATAGTGATAATGGACAATAGCATTTATTTTCTTTCGAAAAACGTTTGTATGAGTTCGCGGCTGATAGACGGAACATACCCGGATTTCAGAAATGTGATTCCGAGTTCCTCAAAAATAAAAGTGGAGGTTCAGCGGGACGAGGTTTTAAGAGCAACAGTGAGGGCGTCAAGTCTTTTTCAGGGGGGTGTGCCTGTCCAGGGTACGACCATTAAGTGTCAGCTCAAAAAAAATAAACTGACCATTTTAGCGGAGTCAGCCGGCTTCGGAAAATCCGAAGAGGAAATTGATGTAGTATTATCCGGCGGTTCGGTGAACATTTCATTTAATCCCGGCTATGTGATTGATGTTCTTAAACACCTGTCCGACACCAAGGTTATTCTTGAACTTACGGATTCTCTTAATGCGACAGTCATTAAATCGCCAGAAGATCCTGATTTTACTTCGCTGATTATGCCGATGCGCGCATGATTCCGTTACAGACATTTCTTGGGAAGCTGCGCAAAAACGTTGATAATCTCGGCGTTCTTTCGGGTAAGTTCAGGGAATGTTCCTTCGCCGAAAAATACAGCGGCAGTGAATTAAGTTTTTCGAAAAAATGCCTTATTATTTACGTGCCTTCAGCCGTGACAAGGCATGATATTGAGATAAATTCACATTCAATGCTGAAGGAATTAAACAGGAGGCTACCGGGCAGAAAATTCATCAGAAAGATTGAAGTCAGAGTGAGGAAAAAATGAGCGAAGAATACACGGCAAAAGACATAAAGGTTCTCGGCGGTCTTGAGGGAGTGAGAAAGAGGCCCGCCATGTATATCGGTTCAACCGATAAAGTCGGTCTGCACCATCTTGTTTACGAGGTTGTTGACAATTCCATAGACGAGGTTCTGGGAGGTTTCTGCAAAAATATCGAGGTGGTCATTCATCTGGATAATTCCGTAACCGTTACCGACGACGGCCGCGGGATTCCGGTCGACGAACATCCGACGGAACACAAAAGCGCCGTTGAGGTCATTCTGACGACTCTCCATTCCGGCGGGAAATTCGACAAGAAGTCATA
>JBDRMV010000133.1:0-9258 GCA_043811795.1 bacterium
GGCTGAAAACGTGAGACCGGGTTTAATTTTCAACACAATTTCGAACAAACTCGCGCTCTTTTTTAAGGGCTCTGAAATTTCAAGACACTCCTCCCCCGCCGCCGCGGCAATCTTCCCGCAGACGCTTTTTGCTTTTTTACCAGAAACCTGAAGACGGAGAATTCTTGAATACGGCGGAAAATTAAACCGTTTCCTTACCTGCAACTGCTTCTCGTAAAAATCATCTGTTTCGCTCAGAGCGTCCTCCGCAATCTCAAATGCAATTTTCGTCTGAATAAACAACTTCGTTCCGGCGGCACGGGACTGAAGAAAATATTTGAGCCTGCGGAGAAACGAAAATGTATTCTCGTCCGCTTTCCAATTCCCTCCGTAAAGGGCGAAATCGGCGTCGAGCACCGCGAAAAGGCCGATTTTTTCCCAGTTTTTTATACAGGCAAAACCGCTGTCTGAAATCAGAACATTTATCCGTCCTTTTTCGAAGTCGTTGAAAAGCGCCTTTTTCTCATCCGGCAGAGCTCTTATGTTTACGGCATAAACCGACAAATTCTGCAACTCTCTTCTTAAATACGCCGCAACGTGCTCCCTTCCCAGGCCGCGGTTTTTCAGTTTCTTCCGGCCGCAGTCCGGACAGGTTTTCGGCAGGGGGTACGATTTTCTGCAGCGTGGACAATAAAGAGCGAACTTCGACACGACAAGTTTCCTGCCGCATTTTTCACACTTTGCCGCATAACCGCAGGCGGAGCAGACAAGCGAACCCGCCCAGCCGCCTTTCGGCAGATAAAGCAGAACTTTTTTACCTTCATCCGCATTTTTTCTGATTTCTCCTAAAAGTTTTTTTGAAATTCCGAAGTCAACCTCGACCTCGCCCGTATCGCAGACAGACCCTCCGACAACCGCCGGAAAATCCGCAAAAACGGATTTTGCGCTGTTATTCTTTATCCTGTAATACTGTCCAACCGTCATGGTTTCGGAGACCTCGAGGAGCTGCGCGCCGGCAAGTTCAGCGCGCTTGGCGGCAACTTCTACAGCGGAATATTGCGGATGCTGCTCCTCAAAAAAAGCCGAATCCTGCGGTTTTATAATGACAATCAGAGAAAGTTTCCTGAAGGGCGTAAAAACAGCGCTTCTCGTTCCTACCACGACATCTGCACAGCCTGATTCCGCATCCTTTAAAATCCCGTACCGGGCGCCCGGGGATATTCCCGAGTGAAAACAGGTAAATCTGAAACTTTTTACGACTTCCAGCCATTCATTTATATTTTCTTTTCTCGGAATCAGAAAAAGAACCTGTCCTTTTTTTTTCGTTGTCCGCCCGATTGCACCGTAAATCATATTTTTTGCGGAATCAATGTTGCCGGTTATGCAAACGTTTTTCTCTTCCGGAATTTCGGAAGCCGCAGGCGTGGCGGAATAATCACTCCCGCCGAGCGGCTCCCCGGGAGAAGAAACGGGGTCCGAGGATTTTAATTTTCCGGATTTGCTTTTAATATCCGACGGTAAAATCATTTTCAGAGCCATTCCGGAAACCGTAAAATAATACTTCTCCATCCAGCGGGCGAGAGCGAATAATTCGTCGGTTAGAACAGGTATCTCGTCAATTTTTTTTATAACTTTTTTAAGCGGTTTTCCCGAGGGCGTTACGTCCGTTTCAACGCAGTATCCGGCGAGACGGCGGAGGCCGAAAGGGACAAGCAGCCGGCAGCCCTTCGAAACGTTAAAATCGGTTTCGTAATCGAAACTGCGTCCAATCGGAAGCGGTAAACTGACGCGAACAATCACAGCGTGGAATTTACCCTGCGCTCATTTCCAGCAGCCGCATTATGACTTTTATATCCTCCCATGCAGGTTTTTTGGCGGGGGGATTTCTTAAAAGATACGCTGGATGGAAAGTCGGCACGACCTTAACCTCGAACTGCGGCTCGTCGGGAAGAATTCTGATATCAAAAATCTTTCCTCTGACCTGTGAAATTCCGATTTCTTTCCCGAGAATCACTTTTGTAGCCGGAGCGCCGAGAGAGCAAATTATCTTCGGACGGATTATTCTAATCTGCTCCAGCAAAATATGAAAACATTTCTGCACTTCAAGAATATCCGGAGGCCTGTCATTCCCTCTTTTCTCGGGATTTGAGGGATCTTTCATCGGATGGCATTTCACAATGTTCGTGATGTAAACGTCATCCCTTCTGATTCTCATCCCGTTTTCGAGAATTTTCGTAAGAAGCTGGCCCGCTCTTCCGATAAAAGGCATGCCTTTATGGTCCTCGTCAAAACCGGGACCTTCGCCGATGAACATCAAATCGGCGCCGGGATTTCCCTCGCCGAAAACAATTTTTGTTCTGCTTTTGCTTAAAGGGCACATTTTGCAGGCTGAATATTTTTTTCTCAATTCCGCAAGAAGTGCGGCTTTATCAAACGGAACACGTTTTTTGTTATTTTTAACTCCGTCAAGGCCTTGTTCTTCATTTTCCCGCATGGCCTCGCCTGCCCGCTCGCCATCGCTATGCTCAGGCGTTAGCGGGCGAGAAACCGCAGGCTTCGGCGGGCAGGTCATTTTTTGCCGGCCTGAATGCCCTGCATCTTTCATTTTTTTATGCAGGTCCGGGATATCGGTAAAACCGACATCCTTCATCTGAATCAGGAATTTCTTTAATTTTTCCCTTTGCATACGACTTCCCACAGAATTTCCGCAAGGTTTTTCTTTGAAATTTCATTGAACATCAGCGCCGTTCCATCGCCCAGAATAAAACCCGTTGTCTCTATATTTGAAATGGCATCTCTCCTGTTGAGAACAATAAAATCAAATTTCTTCTCCGCCTTTTTTTTCAAAGCCGCCGGCACATCAAGGTCGTCTTCCAAAGCGAACCCTACCGAGACCCTGAACGACTTCCCGCGCAAGACCCGTTTCGCAATATCAACGGTTGATTTCAGGCAGAGTTTACACCTCTTTTTTTTTCTCATTTTTACGGGGCTGCGCGCCGATGGCTTCCAGTCGCAGGGCGCGGCCGCAAAGAATAAAATATCCGCCCACTTAAAATTATCCTTCACTTTTTCATACATCTCCGAGGCCGTTAAAACCGGAATAACACGGCTTCCTCCAGGAAATTTTACGCTTACAGGACCTGAAATTATTCTTATCTCGTATTTTTTTTTCAGGAAAACAGCCGCTATTTCTCTCGCCATAATGCCGGAAGAAGCATTCGTTATAAACCTGACGGTGTCAATGTATTCTCTTGTGGGCCCTGCCGTAATTAAGACATGTAAGACATGGGGATGGTGCTTTACAAGATGACATTTCTCTGCCATAGGATGCCCTCTTTTTTCTGATTATTTCTCTGCCAGCACTCTACTAACGATTTCTTCCGGCTCCGACATACGGCCGACGCCGGTGCCGCCGCTCGCAAGACGTCCGGCATCCGGACCTATGATTTTTATGCCCTGCTTTTTTAAAATCAAAATGTTCTTTTTAATTATCCCGTTTTCCCACATTGCCGTCTCCATTGCAGGCGCGACGAAGAGAGGACACCGCCGGGAAACGACAAGCGTGGTAAGGAGATTGTCGCAAATCCCGGCCGCAATTTTGCTTATCGTGTTCGCCGTCGCGGGAGCGATTACAAAAACATCCGCCCAATCGGACAGGGCAATGTGATTTTCCGCGTCCCCCGGCGATAACTGCTCAACAAATGCCGCATTCCCCGTCAGCCCCCTGAAAAGAACCGGAGAAATAAACTTTGAAGCCTCCGGCGTAAGAACCGTCTTCACCATACATTTTTCTTTTGTGAAAATGCTTGCAATGACGGCCGCCTTGTAACAGGCAATCGAAGAAGTGACCCCGAGAATGACGGAGAACGGCTTACGTTTTTTTCTTTTTTTCACCAATTTCCTCATCCAGCGCCTCTATGATAAGCGTGTCTATTTCCTTTTTATCAAGCGGCCCGGCTTTCTGCGATTTAACCCATCTTTTGTTGAACCCGTCAAAACTCCTCTTCAGTATTTCGAACGGATTGCCGGTACAGTCAGAGGTCTTTCTTTTCAAATCTTCAATTGAAATCTTGGTCATGTTATCTCCTTATTCTACAGGAATTTGCAATATAAATTGCGGATATTTCGTTTTCTGCTTTTTTTATATCGTCATTAATAACGAGGTAATCAAAATTTTTTATTTCTTTCAATTCAACCCGCGCATCCTTCATCCGCCTTCTTATGGTTACCCGCTCGTCCTGACCGCGGGCACGCAGACGTTTTTCAAGTTCTTTTATTGAAGAAGCGGTGATAAAAATAATGTTCGCCCGGGGAAACATCTTTTTCACGCTTTTCGCGCCCTTAACGTCAAGGTCAAGCACAATGCTCCGGCCCTTCTTTAACGCACTTTTTATATTTTTGGCGGGAGTTCCGTAATAAAACCCGTGGACTTCAGCCCATTCCGCAAATTTCTTTTCCCGTATTTGCCTGCGAAAAGCGCTTTCCGTTACAAAATTGTAATCCGCCCCGTCCTTTTCGGAATGTCTCGGGCGTCTCGTGGTCGTTGAAATGGAATAAATTATGCCTTTAAACCTGCGTTTCATGAATTTTACAAGAGTCGTTTTACCGCCGCCCGAAGGAGCCGTAAGAACAAAAATTCCCGCCCCGGTTTTCCGCGCAAGTTTATGCAGTGACGGTCTCATATTCGGCGACCCATTTTCGACAGCGCAATTTTTATGACTTCCTCGGCGGTTGAAACATCTTTGTTTTCCTGTATCACTTCATTGACAACGCGTCTTGAAAGAGCATTCTGCCAGCCGAGCGAAACAAGCGCCGCCGCTGCGTCGGCAAAAACCCCGTGCGCCTCGGGGATTTCTTCTTCAAGCTCCACTTTCCTTATTTTGTCTTTTAAGTCGACAATTATTCTTTTTGCGCTTTTTTCTCCGAGGCCGCTCACCGTGCAGAGCGACTTTACCTCATCGGCTAAAATAATTGATACGACCTGCGCCGGAGAAAAAGTGTTGAGAATGGCGAGCGATACCTTCGGACCTATTCCCGATACGGAAACAAGCATTTTAAAAATTTCCTTCTCCTCGCGTTTAATAAATCCGAAAATCTGCGGCATCTCGTCCCTGTTGTATTTTACGTAAGTGTAAATGCCGCAATCTTCCCCCTGAGCGGGCAGATTTGATTTTGCAAGGTCGGACATCACCAGTTCAAAACCTATCCCGCCGGCTTCAATTACAACTTCGGGGGTCTTTGAAAAAACTTTTCCTTTAAGAAACCCTATCATATTATTTTGCCAGAGCTCCGCCTGAATAATTTCTGCTGTCCGTTAAATAACAGAAAGCGCAGGCAAGCGCATCGGCAGCGTCGGCGGGAACTTCGTCCTTTATTCTCAACAAACGCTTCACCTGCGCGGCGACCTGCTCTTTTGAGGCGCGGCCGTAACCGGCGGTTGATTTTTTTATCTCAAGCGGCGAATACGTTTCAAACGGAATTTTCTTTTCGCTTGCTGCAATCGCCGCAGCCGCCCACGCACGCCCTAAATTCAAAGCGGCGCGGGCATCCTTGAAAAAGAACGGGTCTTCGCACGACACCACGTCCGGGGAAAATTCGCCTATAATTTTTTTAATCTCCCTGTAAATAAAGGCGAGACGGTCTGGAAGTTTCCCTCCCCTGTCCGGTTTTATCACGCCGAACCGGAAGGAAGAAAAATTACGGGCGTCTCCTTCTATAAAACCCCATCCCATGCGGTGAGTACCGGGGTCAACGCCGAGAACTTTCATTCGGAAGAGGCGACAAATTTTTCCATAATTTCTTCAGGAATATCAAAATTGGCGCTCGTCTCCACCACGTCGTCGTGATTTTCGAGTTCATCCATAAGTTTAAGCATGGCGGAAGCCTGCCGCTCATCCAGCAAAACCTGCGACTGCGGTATGTTCATCACGCCGGAGTCCAAAGCCGCGATGCCCGCTTCCTTCAGGGCATTCAAAACCTTTTCAAAACTTTCGGGGGCCGTAATTATTTCAAAACCGTCGCCGGATTCTTTTATGTCGTTAGCGCCCGCGGAAAGGGCGAGATCCATCAGGCGTTCCTCGTCTTCAACATGCCCCACCTGAAAATAACCCTTTCTCTTAAACATCCACCCGACACAGCCGACCTCGCCGAGATTGCCCCCGTGGTGCGAAAATATTTTTCTTACCTCCTGCGTTGTTCTGTTCCTGTTGTCCGTCTGGGCGGTGAGCAGAACGGCGACGCCGCCGGGCCCGTAACCCTCGTAGCAAACCGTCTCGTATGATTCCGCGGCTTTTGTGCTTCTCTCAACGGCTTTTTTTATATTATCCGCCGGCATATTGCACTGCTTCGCTTTCTGCATTACCAGCCGCAGTTTTGCATTCTTATCGGGGTCGGTGCCGCCTTCCTTGCAGACGACTGTGATTTCTCTGATTATTTTTGAAAAGGCCTTGCCCTTTTTCGCGTCAATTACGGCTTTTTTGTGCTTTATCCCCGCCCATTTAGAATGTCCGCTCATTATTCCCCCGCTTCCTTAATTAGGGACAATCCCTGTTCGGGGACGCCCACCTGGAATGACCGCTCATCGTCCCTCCGCCTGCTGCTTCTCGTAGCTGTCAACAAGGATTTTCATAATATTGGCGGGAGCAGGGTCGTAATGCGAAAAACCTACCTTAAATTCTCCCTGCCCCTTCGTCATAGACCTTAAGTCATTTATGTATTCAAGAATCTCCGAGGCGGGGACGAGCGCCTTTATTATCTGTATATCTCCCGCTTTATCGAACGTTACGATTCTTCCCCTGCGCGATGTAACGTCTCCCGATATTGCTCCCGTAAACTCGTCTGGAACCGAAATTCCAAGCGACATAATCGGTTCGAGAACAATCGGTTTTGATATTCCCGCGGCTTTTTTCAACGCCATGGATGCGGCGATCTCAAAAGCAATATTTGAAGAATCCACTTCGTGAAAAGAGCCGTCGTAAAGTTCCGCCTGCACATCCACCACCTGAAAGCCCGCAATCAAACCCTTTTCCAGAGAAGCAATCAGACCCTTTTCCACGGCAGGAATATAGTTGGAAGGAATCGCGCCGCCTACGATTTTGTTCACAAACTCAAAACCCTTCCCTCTCTCCAGCGGCCGGAACCTGATAAAACAGTGACCGAACTGGCCGTGACCGCCCGTCTGTCTCTTGTATTTCCCTTCCATGTCGGAGGGAACCGTAAATGTTTCCTTGTAGGCTATTTTCGGCGGAGAAAGAGTTAACTTTGTACCGACGGTTGAAATAATTCTTTTTGCGATAACATCAAGCTGTACGTTGCCCATTCCCGAAAGAACAATCTCTTTCGTCTCGGAATTAAAGCCGAATGTGACAATCGGGTTTTCCCGTCTTATTGAAGCAAGGGAGGTCGCCACTTTTTCCTCTTCGCCCTTTGTCGCAGGCCTCACCGCGCGGGAGTACACCGGAAAAGGGAACTCCACAAAGGACAATGCCTTTGCGGTTTTATCCTCCGCAATGGTATTGCCGGCTGAAATATCCTTCAATTTAATAAGCCCGACTATATCCCCCGCCTCAGCGGAAAGAATCTGCTGTTTTTCGGAACCCTGAATGCTCACAATCTGCGCAGCGCGGAGAGACGCATTTTTATTCACGTTGAAAACATCCTTGCCCTGTTTTATCGTTCCCTGTAAAATCTTCGTGAGAGCAATTTCGCCGGTATGCCCCTGCGCGGAGATTTTGAAAACCTGCGCTAAACATTTTCCGGCGGCAGAACTCTGAGGCCCCGCCACAAATTCCGTAAGAAAGTTTATCAGGTTCTCGATACCCGCTTCGGTCAGGGCGTCGCCGCTCAGGACAGGGACAATCTTTGAGGCGGCAATACCCGAGACAAGCGGCTCTTTCAGTTCTTCCGTCTTGAGCGTGCCCTGCGAAAGATATTTCTCAAGAAGAGCGTCATCGGTGGATGCGACCGTTTCAATAAGCCCTTCCCTGAAAGTTGTGTCCGATTCGTCGTTTAAAATATCCTTATCACCGTCTTTGGAAGCGATATAAAACGGCGCGACATTTATCGTTATTTTGTTTTTTATTTCCGAAAGGCGATCATCCCATGAAGCCGCTTCCTTCCCCATTCCGTTTATAAAAAAGGCTACCGGCTTGTCGTATTTTTTCGCAATGTCATAAATCTTCCTGGATGCAAATGTCAGGGGCGTGGCGGCATCAACCACAATAAGGACAAAATCACTCGCCCATACACCTGCAAGCACCTCGCCTATAAAATCGGCGTAGCCCGGAGTGTCTATGATATTAACCTTTATGCCGTTTTTTTCGAAATGACCGAGCGCAAGGTCAATTGAAATCTGCCTTT
The DNA here is from genome assembly GCA_043811795.1 of bacterium. Classification (GTDB taxonomy): domain Bacteria; phylum CG03; class CG03; order CG03; family CG03; genus JBDRMV01. The sequence continues at coordinate 8,338 of JBDRMV010000133.1, forward strand.
CTTTTTCATCCTTCTGGGAATCAAAAATGCTCTGCCCTTTAGCAACGGCGTTAAGACGCGTCGTTACACCCGCTTTATGAACAAGCGCCTCGCACAATTGTGTTTTGCCCGATGCGGGCTCGCCTGCTATTGCAACGTTTTTGAATTTTGACGGCATCATCCCTCCACTATACTTATCCCTTTCGCCTGTAATCCTTGCTCGTTCAACTCAATAGTCCGCCTGAGGCGGACCCGCTCTAATATTTTTTCTTCCATCCTCTTAATCCTTAATCCTGCTTTATTGTTTTTCACGACCATACTTTTATGCGGGTTTATACTACAAAATTTCTGCAGACGGTGTCAAAAAAAAGAGGGACGCCTCTGTTTTTCCTGTTTGAACATTAAAAATCAAAGTTTGCTTGTCCGGGACTTTCGCTAACGATGGTTTTGTTTTCGGATATTTCTTTAATGCCTGAAAATAAACTTTCTCTGCATCATTCCCGCTCGCTACTATTTTTTGCGCGACAATCGCAATCCACCTGCCAGCATATTTTTTTGTGTCAGTTTTAATATACCACTCATAATTTTTACACATTTTCGCGCATCCTTTCCCTTTACAATTTTACCAAAAGTAGAAAAAATTAGCAACGGATTTGAGAAAAATAGGAGAAAAATAGGGTCAACTCTGATTTTTTACTTCCGATTATCTTCCTGTTACGCAGAAAGATTCTGCAGCGCCCCGCTCAATGTCATTAAATTCCCCGCCCTCATCGGCATCCCGCAAGGCGGGGCCCGCAGTTTCTGCAATAACCCCTCTGAATGCCCTTTGCAAGACAGTGAACGGCGGTACTTGGATTATCCGGATAACTCTATGAAACATTTATATGAGCATAAAAAAATTACGGAGTGCGTTCTCTGTAATCTATTTTACGCTACTTTGAT
>JBDRMV010000134.1:0-11933 GCA_043811795.1 bacterium
CACTTCTATTTTGCGGGGTCAGTTCTATTTTTGTTATTTTTTCTATGCAAAAATAGAGCTGACCCCATTTCTTTGCAAAATAGAGGTGACCCGATTTTCCCTGTTTAATATATCAACTTGATTCATGTGCATATGCCTATTATTATACTTACATGAAAGTGAAGTTTGATATCCGGGGCGTCGTCGCGCTATATCTTTTCTCCGTTATTTTTGTGCTCAACCTGACGAAAATCTCCGACCCCGACTTCTTCTGGCATCTGAAAACGGGCGAAAAAATCTCGCAGGAGGGTTTCCTGCGCGCGGATTCTTTCTCATGGTCTTTCCCCCTGAAGGAATGGCACAACCACGAATGGCTGTCACAGGTTGTTTTTCATCTGCTTTACAAACATTTCGGGGCGGGCGGTTTAATACTCGTTAAAGCATTCCTTGTTACCCTCGCTTTCGGGTTACTGTTCCTGACAATTTTAAAAAAAACATCCTCCTTTGAAACTGCCGTCTTTGTGACCGCCTTAAGCGGCTGGTTTTCCTCAATAACCTATTCCGTCCGGCCGCAGATTTTTTCGTTTTTCCTTCTCTCCGCCCTGATTTACCTGCTTTTTTGTCAGGATAAAAAACAACGGCTCATACCCATTATTTTTCTTTTGTGGATAAACCTGCACGGGATGTTTATCGTCGGGCTGGGAGCGCTTTTTATTTTTGCATTGGAAGAAACGATAAAAACCGGAAAGTTCGGCGCTCTCGCAAAAATTTTCATTCTCTCCCTGCTTGCTTCCCTGATAAACCCTCACGGCGCGGGCGGCATTCTTCACCCTCTGAAATACCTCGCCGGCTCAACGCACATTCACCTCTCTTACATAATGGAATGGATGAGCCCCGACTTCCACGAACCGTACGGTCTGGGTCTCTTTGCCTTTATCGCTATTTCCGTTTTTTCGTTTGCTTTTTCAAAAGAAAAACCATCCTTAAGAAATGCCCTGCTTTTTCTGCTCTTTCTTTTTCTCGCGCTTTACTCGGTAAGGAACGTTCCGCTTTTTCTCATCGTTGTTTCTCCATTTGTCGCGGTTCACCTTAAAAGCGCAGCGGCCTCTTTCCCGCGCCCGTCGCCGGGAAGTACAGGCCTCCTCAAAATCCGCCCCCTGGCAGATTCAAAACTGCTGAAACCTTTTAATTATTTTCTTGCATTAGCCGCCCTGCTCCTGATTTTTATAACATTCCGGACAAATTTTTCGGACGGTTTTATGGACAAAACGGATTACCCTGCCAACGCGGTAAAAATCCTTAAAAAAACCGGTCATAAAAAAATCTTAAACCCCTACCGCTGGGGCGGCTACCTGATTTTTAACGGGCTCCCCGTCTTTATAGACGGGCGGGCGGATTTTTATCCGGGAAAGTTTCTTGAGGAGTTCTTTCTTTCAACCACGCTGGAAAAAGACCCCGGAAAATTTCTGAAAAAATACGACTTTGATTTAATCGTCTGGGAGAGAAACACGCCTCTTTCTTTTTATCTCGGAAGTTCCGAAAAATGGAAATGCATTTACTCCGATAAAATCTCTGAAATCTACAGGAAAAATGGGGTCAGAGTAAAAATGGGGTCAGTTCTATTTTTTCCATTTAGGTAACTTATTAAAAAAATCAGAGCTGACCCCATTTTTTCTTTAGAAGTCAGGCGTATAAGGCGTGCCGGTCAGACGGCGGAAATTAGCGCAGAAGGCGGATTCTCTTAGCGTGATTTGCTCCGTCCGGAACGGCTGAAAAAAATTGTTGCTGAACTTCGGAACCTTTATTTTATAGCCAACCTCCACCTCTGATATGGGATTGCCGAAGTAAGTTATTTTTGAAAGTTTTACCGTTATTTGACTGCTCTCCATTTTTGGTTTTCCATCTCCGAGGAACTTCCTTATCTCGGACTTCACATACGTGTCGGCGACGAGGTCCGTTGACCTGAGAATCGCCCCGTGTTTCGCCGCCATAAGAAGGCGCTGCTGTATTATGAGCGTCTGGCCGAACCTGACAATGCCCGTAACAAAAAGAGGCAGTACAATCAGGCAGATAATCAACTCAACCATCGCCTGCCCGCTCTCGCTCCGGTTAAAAAATGAATTTTTTTTCATCAGTGAAAATAAGCTGCTCCGACGGGAACAAGATAAGCGTTGAACTGCGCCGGATTCATCACTGATACGGGCTGGGGAATAAACATTTTTTCTTTTGAGCGGGGGAAACCGCCGTAATTCGCCCAGAAATTTCTTGTGCAGTCGTAAAAGACCCTTGCCGTGGCGTTGGCATACGTACTTTTTGAAGACATACTTCCGCCGAAAAGCGACTGTCCGAACGGCTTATAGGCATTCTTAGAAACCACATATCTTATTGTGTGGGTCGGCTGCGCCGTCTTCTCACCTGCTGCCCAATTTCTTCTGTAATACGCGGGGTCATAACTTTTAGGAAAGTTGCTGAAGTCGGGAATCGGAATAACAATTGTTCCTGAAGGTGTCGGAATTTTAATACATTTCTTCCAGTAATAGACCCTTATCTTACGTCCTGTTAATCTTAATGAAAAACCGCCGTAAGGAATCCACGTGTCAGCGCCGTTTAATTTTGCCACTTTATAACCCATTGCCGCCGCCTGGCCGGCGCCGGCTCTGACCCACGCCGTTGCAAGGGTCCTCATCGCCTCATAAGCGCCCTTCATACTTTTCATCATCATCATTGACCTTCCCCATAAAATCGGCGGAAGAAAACCGCCGACACAGGGAACCTGCGGGATGCCGATTACGTTGTTTGCCTGCGCAACAGTATTAAGTGACCTCGCCATTATTCTCGCGGAACTCAAAGCGGCGCAGTCGGCCGCATTCTGCATCTGGATTCTCCTGTAAAAAACGACTCCCGTGTTTATCGTCGTAAAAGCGAAAAGGCACATCACCAGAAGCGTCAGAGCGACCAGAACAATTGCCTGCCCTCTCTCGCTTTTTTTCATCTGTAAATCCCCCTATTACTGCTGATCGATGTAGCATGAAAGCTTGCTTTCATATGCGAGCAAGCTCGCACGCTACAAAACTTAAATATCCATGACATTTTCATTTTCCTTTATCCGTCGGAGAGCCGTTCCCTTTTTCATCTTACTCCCTCAGGGAGTTCGTGAACCATCGCCCTCGCCGAGGCGGAAAGAGGAATGACGGGCACCTTCATAAACATCGGCTTGAAAAAATAGTTCACGGTGCACTCCACAATTCTTATATCCCTGTTGCCTCTGATTGACCCGGGAATGCCCCTCGGTGTTCTTGAATTTATTGTGGAACGCCGCGTCGTAACGCCTCCGAAATAACCGTAACCCGTCAGGCCTATTGTCCTGCCGATAACGTAACCCGCCGCAACGTTCGCCGACTTCCCGACGGAAGCGGCTCTCGCCGCGGAATTTGCCGCATCGTTCAGCGCGAACATTGATTCGGCAATCATCGCAATCTGCATAATCCCGAAAATCAGCGTGAGAAGAATCGGAAAAACCATAATGACCTCAACGAACGCCTGACCTTTTTCCGAGCGCCCAATCACCTTTTGCTTTCTCACGGGTGCATCCCGATAATGCCTGTTCTGGCTCCCGCCACTTTGTTGAAATGGACTCTCATCGCCGACTGGTACATCTTGAATGTCCCTGCGGCTACCAGCGCGCAGAGGAAAAGGGCAATCACGTATTCCACCATCGCCTGCCCCGAGCACCGCCGCGCCTGACAGGGAAAAGATGCCGGATGAGAAACGCCGGATGTGAAATTTCCAATTTGCAGTTTTTTGAACAAATTTACCTCGCGAGGCCTCTGAGCGTTTCCGAACCGACACTGTAACCCTTTTTTATCTTGCCGCCGTACATCCTGATTCCGAAAACACAGACAAGGGCTATAAGAAAAACAAGCAGAATATATTCGGTCATTCCCTGACCGTCTTCACAACCGAACAAACCCAGCCCTTTTGATTTCCAAAGGGCAGACATTTAAAGTGCCTTAATTACCTTGCGGCGTTCCTTACTTTTCGCGCGCCCGAATCGAACGCATTTTTCACCGTGTCACCGAACGTCTTAACCATTGCGTAGGCAAGAAGCGCAATGAGAAAAACGAGAAGAATGTACTCCGTCATCCCCTGACCTTTTTCATCTTTCAAAAAACTCATATTCTACCTCCTGTAAATTATGCATCCCAAATTTCGTTCCTTCATTTTGCAATTTCTTCAGTCGCCCCATGCGGACTCAACCTTGTTTCCCGCCCCGATAAACCTTCCGGAAACCGTTTTTCCGAATTCCTGTACGGTAACATAAGCAATAAGCGCAATGAGGAAAACGATAAGAATGTATTCCGTCATCCCCGCCGCTTTTTCTTCCCTTATGAATGCCCTCATTTAATCGTTCCTCCGAAACCGCCGAGTTTCCTCGCCGCCTGGACAAGCGCGAGATCAAGGGCCAGGCCGAAAGTTCTCAAAACCTGCGCGCAGGCGAGAACAATCAGAAAAATCACCAGAATATATTCCGTCATTGCCTGCCCGCTCTCACCGAACGCAAATTTTACCACTGTCTTATCCTGTTCATCGCGTCGAGGTACGCCTTGTTCACATACAGGTTAAAAATCTTTAAAAAGGTAATCACGCAAAGCAGGCAAAAAATCATAAGCACGTACTCTGTTTCGCCCTGCCCTTTCTCATCGCTTGGAAATTTATATTTCAAACCATTATATTATATGCCGGTTTACATATAGTGTCAAGCACTGTTCCCCCGTTTTCGCCGGATAATCAATCCCGTTTACAAATTCTTGTCAGAAGACGGAGTTTTTTTGTCATATCTTCCGTAAGAGCGTCAAAATCAAACCGCCAGCGCCAGTTTCTCCCTGTTGTTCCCGGAAAATTAAATCTCGCGCCGCTGCCCAGACCTAAAACATCCTGAAGGGGGAAAACAGAAAAAACCGCCTTTGACGCCATTGCGCTTTGAATCATCCGCCAGTTCAATTCTTTGACGCCTCCGAAAAACCCGATGACCCTTCCCCTTTCCTTTTCGGAACAGCGCCTCAACCAGCCGGCGACCGGATCGTTATCGTGTGAACCCGTATAGACGACGCAGTTTTTGCCGTAATTCTGCGGAAGGAACTCTTTCCGGGCTTTCCCCGAAAAAGCGAATTGAAAAATTTTCATCCCGGGAAATCCGAAAAACTCGCGCATCTTCCGAACCTCGGACGTTATGCGCCCGAGATCCTCCGCAATTATGGGAAGAACGCCGAGATGTTTCTTCAACGCCTTGAACAATTCATAACCGGGCGACCTGACCCATTTCCCTTTCAAAGCCGTCTTTGCGCGCGCCGGCACCCGCCAGCAAGCGGTAAAACCCCTGAAGTGGTCAATCCTGATTACGTCATAAATCTCAAACGCAGATTGAAACCTCTGCCGCCACCAACCGTAATGATTCGCCCTCATTGCAGACCAGTTGTAAACCGGATTGCCCCACAACTGCCCCGTCCTGCTGAAGTAGTCCGGCGGCACCCCCGAAACAAACAACGGATTTCCTCTCCTGTTCAGCAAAAAGAGTTCCCTGTGCGCCCACACGTCGGCGCTGTCCAGAGAAACAAACATCGGGACGTCGCCTATGATTTTTATCCCTTTTTTATTCGCGTATTTTTTCAACTCATACCATTGCTTGAAAAAGAGCCATTGAATAAATTTTTTTTCTTCGATTTCTTCCGAAAATTTTTTCCTGAAATCATACAAATGCTTCTCTTCCCTTTTTGCGAAAGATGCAGGCCAACTGTTCCACAAATATCCGAATTTATCCCTTAAAACCAGAAAATCGCAGTAATCGTCAAGCCAGTATCCGTTCTTCCGGCAGAAAAGTTCAAACGCCCGGCTGCCCCTGAAATTTCCGAACGCCCGTTTCAACGTTTCTGCTTTGAATTTTCCGGCTTTTCTGAAATCAACCCTTTCTGAAGAAAATTCCGGCGCGGGAATTTTTTTCGGAAGAAAACCGTCTTTGATAAGTTCTACGGGACTGATGAGAAGAGGATTTCCCGCAAAAGCGGAAATGCAGTCGTAGGGAGAGCCGGCCGGGGTGTGCTGAAGAGGGAGCATCTGCCAGAGTTTCTGCCCGGATGAGGACAAAAAGTCCACAAATTTACGGGCGGCGGGACCGAAATCGCCAATGCCGTATTTTGAAGGAAGAGAAGTCGGGTGCAGCAGAATCCCGCTTGCTCTTTCAAGTTTCACGCGCCGACAATTTTGCGGTACAGAACGCACATTACGTAACTGAAAACAATCGTTCCGGCAAGAGTTGCTATCCAGCCCACAAAAATCTGGAACAATTTCCTGTAACTGACGGTTTTGGCGCCCTTCACAAACCCCACGCCCAGAACGGCTCCGACGACCGCCTGCGAAGAAGAAACGGGAACGCCCACTTTCGCAAAGATGTGCAGCACAAGAGCCCCGCTTAAAACGGCAACCAGAGCGCCGAAAGGATTCAGTACCGTTATACCGCTTCCCACCGTAGCCATTACGTTTTTAGAATATGTAATGACTCCGAAAGCTATGGCCGCTCCCCCGAGGATTTGTCCGAGACGTATCGAAAGCATGCCTCCGTGCACGTAAATGCCCACAACGTTCGCAAGGTTATTCGCGCCCAGCGAATACGCGCCGTAACAGCCGAAGAATATGGAAAATATCTTGATGGTCCAGCTGAGCATCGCCAGATTCTTTATCCGTTTCACCCATACAAAACTCAGTATGTGGTAAAAAAGAAATGCGAAAACGGCCGCGCCCACAGGCGTTATGACCCAGCAGTAAACGGATTTGACGATTTTTGAGTAGTCCACTTCCTGACCGAAAGCGATTCCCGCTCCTATGAGAGAACCCACAATGGAATGCGAGGTGGAGGCAGGTATCTTTGCGTAACTCATTATGTTCATCATGACCGCAGCCGAAAGCGTCACTATGAATACCTGCGCGGCGGTAAGCCCCGCGACCATGTTCCCGATGTGCGCAAAACCCTTGTGCCCTTCTACCATCGCTCCGAGTATCACGAAAACCGACGTCAGTATAACGGCGTTTCTGTAACTGATTATTCCCGAATGCGTCTGCGGGCCGAAAACATTGGCGGCGTCGTTCGCGCCGAGACCCCAGCCGAGATAAAAACCGGGTAAGATTTTAAACATTCTCTCTCTTACATCCGGTATTTGACCATAAAAATGTCAAGGTCGTCGGCAGCGTCTTCTATTATGTCCGAAATGCAGACAATGTGAAAAACAAGGTCCCTGAGATGCATTTTCTGCGCGAGAGGCATATCCGAGGTAAAAATATCTCTGGTGATGTGCCACTCTACGGTATCCGCTTTTTCTTCTTCGGCGTTCACCTCTTTTATTTTATCCTTCACAATATCGTAACTGGCAAACGTCTGCTCCAGCGCTTCTTTATAGGGATTAAATGTCTCTACCGAAGCATGGAGGAGTTCCTCAAATTTCTTCCTGAATTTTCCGGGAATTTCAGGCCGCTGGGTGAGGCAGAAATCACAGCACGATTCCGCCCTGTCCGCAATTTTGTCCTGCTGGGCGACGAGTTTTATCAGGTCTTCCCTGAAGACGGGAAGAAAAGCCCCTTTGTGAAGTTTCTCGATTATTGTCCTCCTCTTCGCATCCGCCTCTTTTTCCATAAGGTGCGTCTGGTAACCGTTCTCTTTCGCATCGTCTATATTGTTTTTGATATAGTCCTGAATGGAAAGAGTCATTTTTTCAACGGTTTTCGACACCTTATCCAGATGTTCGCTGATTAAAACCTTAACTTCATTTTCTTTTTTTCTTCCGAACATAAAAACCTCCATTCGCGCGGTTAAAACCCTTTGCCGCCCGACAGCAGTCAGGCAGGCGGGCACACATCAAAAAACATTTTGAAAAGTTCACCTAACAGCGTTTTTATAATATCATATATTGTCTGAAAATTCCAATTTTTTTCTTTTAAAATCTCACGTTGAAACTTCTACCCTGCATTATTCATATTCTCTGGGAAAAATCGGGGAAAAATCGGGTCACCTCTATTTCACAGGATGGGGTCAGCTCTATGGAAAATGGGTCGCTTCTATTTTACAGGGGGATGGGGTCAGCTCTATTTTTGCATAGAAAAAAATAACAAAAATAGAACTGACCCCGTAAAATAGGGCGACCCGATTTTCCATCAAAAATAGAACTGACCCCGTAAAATAGAAGTGACCCATTTTTCTTTACTTTCATCAAAAATACCCTCAGTACGAATAATGCAGGTTAAATTATTATAGTTTTTTAAACGCAGAACCGCAAGAAATTATCTGTCTATCTGTGCGTCTTGACACCATATTGGTTTTATATAATAATTACTTATGTCAGATTAGAAGATATTAAGGAGCAGCTCTTTGCGTCGGGTGATTTAATTTATGGATGCTGAAAAAGCAAGTATTTTAGTTTTTGAAAGCCGTATCGGCCGGCTAACTTCGGTTGAAGAGGCATTGAACGATTCCCGTTTTCGCGGCGCCGTTCTTGAGCGGGCAGGGGACATAGAGACCTTCGGAAAGAAAATCACAGAAAAGGACTATGATGTTGTTATTTCAAAATGGGAAAACGGGTTTAAGATTTTAAGCGAGATTAAAAAAAGCGGAAAGAAGACGCCGCTGTTCGTCGTTACCGAAGCTGAAAACAGAAAAGAGGCAACGGAACTTATGAGACAGGGGGCATTTTCCTATTTGATAGAGCCCTTTGATTCCGTTGAACTTGAGGCGTTAATCGAGCGCGCGGGAGAAAGGAAACAGTTGCTGGGCGAGGTGGAAAGCGCAAGAGAAAAGGCGGCCCTTTATAAAATTTCTCAGGCGATGGGGTCCGTTATGAAACTTGACGATGCCTTGAATCTTATAATGAAAATGGCGGGCGAGACCGTCGGCGCCGACGGCGGTTCAATAATGCTTTTTGACAGGAAAGCCCAGGAACTTGAGGTTAAGGTCGCTTCCGGGGAAAACAGCGAAAAAGTTATAGGGTTAAAGTTTAAACCGGGACAGAGGGTCTCCGGAAGGGCGGTCCTCGAGGGAAGACCGATTCTGATAAAGGACTCCCAGCGGATAGAAAAGGACGCCCGCTTCAGGGGATTGAAGAAGCACGGCTCGACAAAATCCGGGATGAGCGTTCCGATGTTCATCAAAGGCCAGACAGTCGGAGTGATAAATTTGAAGATAACCGAAGGAGAGAGGAGATTCACGGAAGAGGATATAAAACTGGTTTCCATATTCGCGAGAGATGCGGCATTCGCCATTGAGAATGCAAGGGTTTACGAGGAGATTGCCTCGGCAAAAAGTTATATTGAGAATATCATAAAGAGCATGATTGATACGCTGCTCGTCGTCAATCCCGACGGGACCATAAAGTCGATTAACAGCGCGACCGAGCAACTCCTCGGATACAGGCAGGAAGAACTTGTCGGGCTTCCCGTTGACGTTATTTTCCAGAATGCCGAAGACAACCTTTTTCAGGGGGAAAGATTAAAAGAACTTCTTGACGCGGGGGCGGTTCAGAACCGCGAACTCACCTACATTACAAAAGACGGCGAGGAGATTCCCGTTATCTTTTCGGGTTCCGTTCTCCGCGACGAGGCGGGAGGGTCTCTCGGAATCGTCGGGGTGGCTAAGGATATGAGAGACGTAAAAAAACTGCAGGACGAACTCCTGCAGTCAAGAAAACTTGCATCAATCGGAGAACTCGGGGCGGGGGTCGCCCATGAACTGAATTCACCGTTAGCGGGGCTCCTGACCCTGATTGACGTTCTTTTAAGGAGGACGGATAAAGACGACAGAAACTATCCGCTTCTCGGGGAAATAAAATCCGCGACGGCGTTCTGTAAAGACATCGTCGGAGGTCTTCTGGCTTTTTCGCATGCTCCGAAGGGGAAATTCGAACCTGTAAACTGCAACGAGGCAATAGACGGAATTTTAAGTTTTATGGGGCACCAGTTGGAGGTGAAGAACCTGAAAATAACGAAGAATTTTTCAAAAGACCTTTTGGCGGTAACCGGCGATATGAGCCAAATACAGCAGGTTTTTCTGAATATGATTACAAATGCAAGAGATTCCATGCCGGACGGAGGTGATTTGACAATAACAACGCTTAACAGCGAGGACGGTGCAAATGTGTTTATTGTTTTTTCGGATGCGGGGAAAGGAATTCCCCAAAAGGATATAGACAAGATTTTTGACCCGTTCTTTTCAACGAAACCGCGTGGAGAGGGGACGGGTCTCGGCCTTGCGACTTCGCTTGGAATCGTCAAGGCGCATAAGGGAAAAATTGAGGTTGAAAGTGAAGTCGGTAAAGGGACAACGTTCAGAGTGGTTTTGCCGTCGGGATAATAAAAAAGGGAGGAATAAATGGCTGAGGGAAAAATTCTGGTGGTTGATGATGTGAAGATTGTTTGTATGGGAGTTGAAGCGGAACTCGGAGATGCGGGTTTTGATGTCCAGAGCGCTTACAGCGGGAAGGAAGCGGTGGAGAAAGCAAAGAAAGAGAAATTTGATATTGCTTTCATAGATTTGGTAATGCCCGAGATGGACGGAGTAGAGACCTGCCAAAAGATTAAAGAGATTAATCCTGCAACCGAGGTTGTGCTCATTTCCGGACATCCGAAGGAACTTGAGGAGAAAAGGGACGCTTTTCTCGCTGCCGGCGGAGCGGAGGCGTTTTTAAGGAAGCCCTTTCAGGAAGGAGAACTTTTAAATGTTGCAAAAAAGATACTTGCAAAGCCGCCTCAGGCGCTGGATGGGGATTTGGTTTCTAAGGGAAAAGATTTTCTTTTAAAGGGAGAATTTGCCGATGCGATTGGATTTTTGAAAAAAGCGATAGAAACAAATCCCGAGGATGATAAAGTATATTCATTCATCGGAGAGGCATATCTTATAAAGAAGGACTATCTCATGGCTATTCTTGCCTATGGAAAGTCCAGTAAGATTAATCCTAAGTGGGCGGGAAATTATCTCAATCAGGGTGTGGCTTATGCGGCGCAGGGTCTTTATGATAAGGCGATTGAGATGCTTAAAAAAGCAATTGAGCAGTTCCCGAAGTACGCTGAGGCATATAGAGAACTCGGGCAGAATCTTGCGGTACAGGGGAAAAATGAGGAGGCAATATCCGCTTTGAAGAAAGCCGTTGAACTTAACCCGCACGATGAAGAAGCAGAATTTATACTCAAGTTGGTTTCTTAACCCTGTTAATAAAAATTCTAATCTGCATTATTCACACTGTGGGTGTTTATAATGCACAGTGTAAGTTAAACATGTAGTGCGAGGTTTTCCTCGCCAACGATAAAGCGACCTTAAAAGGTCGCACTACTTATCACATGCGCAAAAATTTAGGACGTTTCATATAAAAGCATGAAGAAAAATCATCACAGCGTTTATGTGGTTCGTTTAAAAGACAATATAAAACAGTTTGACAAGGTCTTTCAACTGAATAAAAACAGAGACCTTAATTTACCCTGCGTGTATGTGGGGATGACGGGTCTGAAGCCGGCTGAGCGTTTGAAAAATCACCTGAAGGGATATAAGTCCAGCGGCTGGGTTCATAAATACGGCTTGACCCTGATGCCGAAATTGTATAAAGGTCTTAACCCGATGAGTTATAAAGAGGCGGTAAGAATGGAAGTCGAACTTGCGGAAAAATTAAGAGAGCAGGGTTATACTGTCGTCGGGGGACATTAAAATTTTAAAATAGGCATATGCACATGAATCAAGTTGATATATTAAACAGGGAAAATCGGGTCACTTCTATTTTGCAAAGTGGAAAGAAATGGGGTCAGCTCTATTGGAAAATGGGTCACTTCTGATTTTTTTAACTGTATTCTCATGAAAAAAATAGAGGTGACCCGATTTTCCAATACAAAAATAGAACTGACCCCGCAAAATAGAAGTGACCCATTTTCGC
>JBDRMV010000135.1:0-9041 GCA_043811795.1 bacterium
CCGCCGGCTCCTCTGAGGGGATTGTGCAGAATTCTGGAATCGGCATAAGGATTGACAAGCCGCTCTTTATCATAAAACTTTTTTTCTTCCGGCGGCATTTTATCAAATTTCTCTTTTTCAAAAGCAAGAGACCTCTTCACCGCCTCCCTGCCGCGCGGGTCGGCTTCCATACCGCATTTGATGCAATAAGAAAAAAATTCGGTTATTTTCATTTTACGTCCCTCTCAAAACCGCTGCTTCCTGCGGGCAAGCATCCTCTTTGCTCTGGAAGCATTGATTTTCCGACGCCGCCTCATATCGTCTTTCTTTTTCTTCCTCAGCATGCTGGGACTTTCAAAATACTGTCTTTTCTTGATTTCTTTCAAGAGCCCCTCGTTCTCGCATTGCCTCTTAAAACGCCGCAGAGCGCTCTCAAATCTTTCGCTTTCGCCTATCCTGATCTCCGCCAATTAAATCACCTCCAAATCACCTATATTTTTTATCCCGGAGGCCAGCCGAATTTTCTTCCGCCCAGAAGATGCAGATGTATGTGAAAAACCTCCTGTCCAGCATCCGGGCCGCAGTTAAAAACAAGCCGGTAACTCTTCATATTAAGAGAAGCGGCAACCGCCGAAGCGGCAGCCACCATCTTTCCCGCAAGAAGCGAATCCCCTTCCCTGACCTCGTTGATGCTCTCTATGTGCTTTGCGGGAATAACAAGCGCGTGGTTCGGCGCCTGCGGATTCACGTCTTTAAAAACCATTACTTCTTCGTCCCTGTAAAGAACCTCCGCTTTAATTTCGCCTTTGAAAATCCTGCAAAAAAGACAGTTCTTTACCATAGCCTGTTATTATAGCCCGATTTACCCGAAATGGCAAGGGGTAATACCGATTTAGCTGATATTTACGTTCTTCTGGAAAGGTAAATAATTAAGATATCAATGGCGGTGGGCGTCACGCCTGAAATGCGGGAGGCGGAATAAAGGTCTTCCGGTCTGTGGCGGTTGAGTTTTTGAAGAATCTCATTGGAAAGCCCCTTTACCGAGTCAAACCTGAATTTATCCGGTATTTTGATTTCTCTGAGAGAATCGTATTTTTTTATATCCCTCTCCATTCTTTCCATATAACCCGAGTACCTGGTCTCGACAACTGCTTCCTTCAGAGCCGCATCCGTTACATCCGGAAAACCGCACATTCTTTTCAGCCGGTTTAATTTATAACCATTGAGAATCAGTGCGCCGACAGTCGTTTTCATGTGTGTTTTTTTGTTCAGAACTTTTCTTTCTTTTATGAAATCAACAGCCGTACGGAAGTCCTTTTGAAAACGCTCCATCTGCGAAAGGGCGCTTTTATCCGCAAGTTTATATTTCCCGGCATGGGGCAGAAGACGGAGAATCGTATTCCCCTCTCTCAATTTCAGCCGGTATTCGGCGCGGGACGTAAACATCCTGTACGGCTCATTTGTGCCCTTTGTAACGAGGTCGTCTATCAAAACGCCGATATAGGACTCTTCCCTCTTCAACACCAGCGGCTGGATATCCAGAATCCGGCAGGCGGCATTTATTCCCGCCACGAGACCGCCGCCGGCCGCTTCTTCATAACCCGTTGTCCCGTCAATCTGACCCGCAAAGAAAAGGCCTTTAACGTGTTTTGCCTCAAGCGTGTGATGCAGCTGGACGCTGTCTATGACGTCGTGCTCAATCGCATAACCCGGCCTGACAATCTTTACATTTTTCAGCCCTTCTATTGAATGAAGAAACGCTTCCTGAACCTCATACGGAAGGGATGTGGACAGGCCGTTCGGATAGAACTCGTTCGTGTTTAACCCGTCGGGCTCAAGGAAAACCTGATGTCTGATTTTATCAGGAAACTTGTGGTACTTATCCTCAACGGAAGGACAGTACCTCACGCTGGTTCCCGTGATAATCCCAGAGAAAAGCGACGAACGCTTTATGTTCCCTTTTATTATTTTTTCGGTTGTCTTGTTCGTGTAAGTGATGTAACAGGGAAGGAATTTTCTGCCCCGCCCTGAAAATCTCATTGAAAAAGGCGCGATATTCCTGTCGCCGTGCTGGGGCGTCAACCTTTTGAAATCTATCGTCCTGCCGTCGAGACGCGGACAGGTGCCCGTCTTGAACCTCATCATTCTGAATCCGAGTTCCTTTAATGCGGCGGTCAACAAAACCGAAGCCGGCTCCCCGAAACGCCCGCCGGAAAACTTGACATTGCCGATGTACATCATCCCGTTCGGGAAAGTTCCGGGACAGATTACAACGCTCCGGCACTTCTGATACAGCCCCCGCAGCGTTTTTACGCCCCTGACCAGACCGCCTTTCACGTCTATGTCAACGACCTCATCCTGAAGAAGATAAAGATTTTTCTGGTTCTCAAGTATATTTTTCATTGAAGACCTGTAGGTCTGCCTGTCAATCTGAGCGCGCGAGGACTGAACCGCTTCGCCCCGGGAAGAATTCAGAATCCTCATCTGGACACAACTCGTGTCCGAGACAAGAGGCATCGCGCCTCCTAAAACATCAATCTCCCGGACGATGTGCCCCTTCGCCGTTCCGCCGACGGCAGGATTGCAGGAAGTATAACCGATTGTATCAAGATGCATCGTGATGAGAAGCGTTTCAACGCCCATGCGCGCCGAAGCGGCCGCCGCCTCGCACCCTGCGTGTCCGCCGCCCACGACAACGCACTTTATGTCCTTAAATGATTTTAAATAAATGGGGTCAACTCTATTTGTTTTCACTATTTTTTCTTGTCCCCATTTTTCTTCCCGAATGGTCTTCCCCTCTTTCTTAAACTTTTAATTTTGAATTTTTTTTTCATTTCACGGACAAATTCATCCTGCCCATAGATTCCTTCATCCAAATTTCTCCGAATATTCCTTAAAAAGCCCTCTTCCATTATCCCCTCTATATTTTCCTTATACCTTTTTCTCCTATCCTCGAAATTATCTCCCATCTCCAAAAAATACGGTTCAATATCAATCAATCCGTCGGTTAAACAATCTATCTTCCCCGAAGCGTAAAAATTATAACTTGACCAAAGCCATTTCTCCGGGCAAAGCACCAATTTTGCCCTTACCGGATTTAGTTCAACGTAAAGTCCGCACCGAATAAAATAATTTTCTTTATCAATCAAAGAACTTTTGTATCTCCCCTGCCAGACATGCCCCACTCCCTCATATTTCTTATTGAAATATACAGAATACGCCAGTGTTAATCTCATCATAAATTTTGAAACACTGCCTTCAACAGTCGGTTCAACCATAAGGTGAATATGATTTGACATTAAACAGTAATGATAAAGTTTTAATTTCAATTTCTTTTTGTATTTCTTCAGTAATTTAAGAAAATATTCAAAATCACTATCCTCACGGAAAACTAACTGTCGGTTATTTCCCCTGTCAATAACATGAAAAACAAGATCCGGGGCAGTTATTCTTAAAGGTCTTGCCATTTTTGATTATAACACAAAAATGAGGTCAGGGAAAACGTAAGTAAATGGGGTCAGTTCTATTTTTGTTATTTTTTCTATGTAAAAATAGAGCTGACCCCATTTAACAAAAAGAGAATTGATTCCGCAAAATAGAGACGGCCCATTTGCTACTAAATAAATAGAGTTGACCCCATTTATTATCTGCCGAGCATTGAATCAATTTTTGAAACGGGAAGCGTCAGCATCACGGGACGGCCGTGCGGGCACCTGAGGGGCTCGCTGCATTTTTTCAGGCCGTCTATAATAACTTCCGCATCTTTTCTTTTGATGCCGTCACCCGCCCGCAGGGACGTATGGCAGGCGACAATTTTCAACACCGTGTCCTTGATTTCCGCAAAGATATCCGGGCGGCGCCGGCCTTCGAGAAGGGCGTTTGCAATATCCTTTATAAACTCGCTTTCCGAGCCCCTGAAACCCGCCGGCAGGGCCGAAATTTTAATACTCCTGCGGCCGGGTAAAATTATGAGGCCTATGTCCGCGAGAAAATTCAAGTTCTGCTCCAATGCCTCAATCTCCTCCGGCGTAAGTTTCATCTCCGCAGGAATTAAAAGTTTCTGCGCCGGAACGGGTTTTTCTCCCGCTTCCTTTTTAAATTTTTCATAATTTATCCTTTCGCAGGCAGCGTGGAAATCAACGATATGAATGGCCGCCGTCGTCGAAAAAATCAGGAATTTCTTGTGGGAAACCCCCACATAGAAAAATTCGTCCCATTTCACATCATGCGGGAAAAACTCTTCCCCGGCGGACGTTTCCTCATCCGCCGGCGTTCTAAACGATGAAAATGCCGCCTCCTTTGATGGCGAAAAATACTCGCCCTTCCCGGGGCGCCGCTCGGCAACTCCGGCATACGCATACGCTCCCGCTTCCGACTGCGGCAGATTATACTCAACGGGTTTTTCCGCGGCGAACTTCCGTTTAACCACATCATAAATAACCTGATAAAAACTTTGCGGGCTCTGGAATTTTACCTCTCTTTTCGTCGGATGGACATTAACATCCACCAGCGACGGCAGCACTGTGATATAAAGGAAGAGAGGCGGGAATTTTCCGGGCGGGAAATAACCCGAAACGGCATTCTCGGCGGCTTTAAGCAAAACGGGACTGTGAACCGGACGCCTGTTCACATAAACGAACTGCCATCTTTTTGACGGTTTGAGTTCCGAGGGAAAGACAAAACACCTGATAAAAACCGTCTCGCTTTTGTATTCCGCCACGACGGCATTTTCAAACCCGAATATTTTTCTTATCCTTTCCGGAATTTCCTCATCCGGGACAAGACCTTCAAGATAATTTTTACCGTCGATTTCAAGAGTAAAAAGAACCTCGTTGAAAGAAAGAGCGAAACTCTGAACAACCCTTACTATTTCCGTCTTTAAATACGGGGAACTTTTCAGAAACCTTTTCCTGACGGGCGCGTTAAAGAAGAGACGCCTCACTTCAACGTTTGTCCCGTCAGGGCAGTCAAAATGCGTATGGGTTATTAAATCTTCCCCTTCTTTGCAGATGATGCCGCCGGGCTCTCCGGCAGGTTTTGAAAATATTTTAACGGATGCAATACTGCAGACAGAGGCGAGCGCTTCGCCCCGAAAACCGAGCGTCTTTATGCCGGAAAGTTCCAGTTTCGTATTTATTTTGCTCGTGGCGAACGAGGTAAGGGCAAGAGGCAGTTCCGCGTACTTTATCCCGCAGCCGGCGTCCGAAACATTTATCAGCGACATGCCCGAGTTCTGAATTTTTATGTCTATCCTGCGGGAACCCGCATCAATAGAATTTTCAACCAGTTCCTTGACGACCGAGGAAGGCGACTCAATGACTTCGCCGCAGGAAATAAAGTTTCTTACATCTTCAGGCAGAACCTTGATGTTTGGCATAAATCTTTTTGTCTTTTTTCGTGCAAAGGTTGTGATACGAGCACCTTGAACAATTAGGCTTCTGTCTGACGGCGAGACGCTCCTCGCAGGTCTTCCAGTCCAGCGCCATGTCGTTTATCTTCTTTTTTAATTTTGCGGGGATTTTTACAAATTTCAGGCCTATAAGATACGTGCCGTTTTTTTCTTCCACCCTGATTATCTGCGCGACGACTTTCCGCAAATTTATTCCGGGCAGATTCAAGTCCAGAACAATTTTGCTCAACTTCGGCAAAGGCAGAAAAGTAATCATAGCCAGACCGCCCACCGAAATATCGCACATTATGGCGGGAACATTTGTCCTGCCGTCGCCCCGGCTGATCTCAACGGTCTTTATAACCGACAGCGTCGGGAATCTTTGATGGGTTCTTCTTTCCATAAATATACTAGTATTTTACTCCGATTTTGCGCCAACGTCAACCCTTGCAGGCGTAAAATGATAATTCCCTGTCCGAGAACACAGCACCCCTTCTGTTAGAATGAGTAATATCATCTTATACAATGTCATTTCGAACACATTCGCTTTGCTCAATGTAAACTCCGTGAGAAATCTTTCTCTGGGACTTAGATTTCTCAGTCGACTATTTGAAAACAGTCTCCTTCGAAATGACAAAAAATTTTGAGTTACGAGAACTCAATAAGAGAAAATGTAAGAAAATGTAGGACGTCCCCATTTTCCCCTGTCGCTGCACCTGAACCGCCTTCGGCGGGCAGGTGTGATTGACCGCTACAGTTTTTTGTTCAGGGCTTCTCTTCCGAGCACAAGCGCCTGAATTCTGTTTGAAAGATATGACTGCCTGCGGATGTTGTAGCCGATGGCCATTTTCACGACCTCATAAGGCATAATCATAATCAGTTTTTCCTTTGCCCTTGTGATTGCCGTATAAAAAAGGTTTTTGTTCAGAAGAAAATAGCAGCCCGCCCTCGTCGCGAGAAAAATCACGGCTTTCGCTTCGCTCCCCTGCGCTTTGTGCACCGTCATTGCATAATTGAGAGTGATGTTGTCCATGCGGGAATAGGGTATGACTTTTTCTTCTTCAGAAAAATCGACGGTAACTTCCTTTTTCTGCGCATCATTTTTAACGACAAAACCGATGTCGCCGTTAAAAATGTCAAGGTCGTAATCGTTTACCCTCTGCATTACCTTGTCTCCGAGCCGGAATTCCCTGTCGTGGACGTAAAAATAGTTTTTTTCCGTCAGCGGATTAAGATAATCCCTCAGCCGCAGGTTCAGGTTGGAAACGGATATGTCTCCGCCGCCCTTGTTCAGGGGAGTGAGAATGTTTATGTCCTTTATGGGATGGTAGCCCTGTTTTTTGAGTTCCTCTATGGAATCATAAAGCGCCTTTACCATTTTAACGGGGTCTTCCACGTCTATGAATTTGAAATCGTCCGTGTTTTCCATGGGAAAAACCTTTTCCAGATTAACCATTGTGGCGTTCCTCAGAATCGTGGATTCTTTTTTCTGCCTGAATATCCTGGGAAGCAGCACCTGCGAAACGGAATAACTTCCGACAAGCGCCTGCAGGGAGTTGCCGGCATCCACGGGAGGAAGCTGGTAGGGGTCGCCTATAAAGACGATTCTCGTGTTTTTTCCCGCCCCTTCAAAAACCGCCTTCAAAAGCAGAAGGTCGACCATGGAAGCTTCGTCCACAATCAGGTAATCGGTTGCAAGAGGTTCCTTTTCATTGACCCTGAATCCGATTGAGGGCGCATATTTAAACAGCCGGTGTATTGTGGAGGCATTTACTCCGGTCAGCATTTCCAGTTTATTGGCGGCTTTCCCGGTGGGAGCGCAGACCTTGTATCTGTAATTGAGTTTATCAAGCAGTTTGAGAAGCCCCATGCACAGAGTTGTTTTTCCGCTTCCCGCCGCGCCTGTTATAACGGTGATGGGATTTTCCACCGAGCCCTTGATGGCTTCCTTCTGTTCCTCCGTAAATTTTATTTTAATGTTATTTTCAATATCTTTTATCTTCCCCTCAAAATCTTCCACTTTAACCGGCGGCAGATAAAGTTTTTCCGCAATTTTCAGTGCCACGGCTTTTTCCGCTTCGTAGTATCTCGGCAAATAAACGCGGTTTTCCTCTATGGCAAGGCCGGGCTGCGAAAGAATCTCCGATTCCGTGTACGCCCCCGGAATACCGAGAAGCCGTGATGCCGTATTTCTCAGGTCGTTCAGATACAAAAAATTATGCCCCGTATTCCGAAGAGTCGTCTTTATGGAAAAATAAATTCCCGCTTTGATCCTTTCAGCGTCCAGCTTGCCGAGCCCCGTTTTTTCCGCAATTATCTCGGCTTTTTTGAAACCTATTCCCTTGAAATTCCGGATAAGGTCATAGGGCCGCTCCTTTACTTTTTTTGCGGCATCTTTCCCGTATTTGAGGTATATGCGGCTTGCCCATTTGGGCGAAAAGCCCGTCAGTACCAGTTCTTTTACCGTGGTGTTTATTTTTTCGGCGCAACTTCTTACTCTCTCAATCAGTTTCTCGTGAATCCCTTCCACTTCCATAAGTTTTTCAGGTTCCTCCTCCAGTATTTTAAGAGTTAGTCCCTTAAATCTATCCACGATCCGCTCCGCGAGCTGTTCGCCGATGCCGTCAACCATCGCAACCATGAATTTCATTACCCCTTCTTTCTGAAACGGCAGTTCCTTGTAAAATTCGTCTATCTGCCGGCTTTCGCCGAACTTCGGATGGTTGACAACGGTGCATCTTGCGTTAATCCTGTCATTTGACTTAATCCCGGGCAGGTATCCCGCGAGTTTCAATTCTTTTTTTTTGCCGTCGGGAAGAACCTCCACGACTTTCCAGTTCGTGTTCGGGTTTTCATAAAGAACCGTCCTTATCACGCCGGAAACTTCTTCGTATGAGTGTTCCCTGTCCGATATAAAATCAAGCGAGAGCTGGCGTTTATCTTTCATAAGGAAAAATTGGGGTCAGTTCTATTTTTTCCATAAGCACCTCATTAATTAAAAAAATCAGAGCTGACCCCATTATATTCTGCTCATGTCGGGCTTGCAGATTTTAAAGGCGGGGCAGTAACAGCAGAGTTTTGTGACAATTTTTTTATAGTCGGCATCTTTATTAACC
Organism: bacterium; assembly: GCA_043811795.1. GTDB lineage: Bacteria > CG03 > CG03 > CG03 > CG03 > JBDRMV01. The sequence continues at coordinate 8,485 of JBDRMV010000135.1, forward strand.
GCCGAAATATGATTTCTCAATTCTTCGCCGTATTCCTCGCGGTAATCAGTTTCAAAATTCACTTCCCGTCCGTGACGCAGGTAATACAGAGAAACTCTGAAACGCTTGTGAAATTTTCTGTAAAGAAAATAGGCTGCCGTGACATAAAACTTCATCTGTATATCATCCTTCAATTCCTTTTCCGTGAGTTCATTCTTTCCGGTCTTGTAGTCAATGATGTGAAGCAGCCCGTGTTCTTTGTGATACTCAATGTCAATCCTGTCAATCCTGCCGTCGATACTGATTTCGCCCTCCCCGCTTGCCCCGTTAGAAACGGGCTCCTTCGGGTAAAAAGGAATCTGGAAAAATTTTTCCACGGCATAAATCTTTGCAGGATTGATTTTTTTTGAAGCGAACCTGTTCAGAATAATGTCCGTCTCAAAAAAAGAAAGTTCTCCGGTGTTTGGAATCTCCTCAAATTCCTTTTTCTTTTTCGAGGCAATCCCGTAAAGACCCTCAATGTCCTGCTGTCTGCCGGTGAGCAGCAGGTGCTTCAGATAGTTCTCCAAAACGGCGTG
>JBDRMV010000136.1:0-2953 GCA_043811795.1 bacterium
AAAAAGAATGGGGACGGAGGTAATTAATTTCCCAATTATTTTCTTACCTCTGCTCATTTTCTATATTATTTTATAAATTTCTTTTCTGTGACCTGCAAAATAAATAATTATTGATTTCTCAGAAGAATTTATACCGTAAATCACCCGCCAATCTCCTATGCGTAATTTGTATAAATCCTTGTATTTTCCGCCCAGCATATCCGGTCTTATATCTTCGATACATTTTGATAACCAATAGATCTTTTTAATAATTCTTTTGCAAATCGGTTTACTTAATTTCTCTAAATTTTTATCTGCTTCCCGATTGTATTCAACTTTATACACTACAATTTTACTCCGTATTTTTCAGCAATTTTCTCTTCGGAAATTGTTCTCTCTTTTCGTTTCAAAATTGAGTCTAATTTTTGTTTAATTTCATCTCGTAATTCCAAACCATAATCAGGGTCACTTAATAATTTTTGAAGTTTTTTATTAACAACTTTTTCAACAATCCCTTCAATTATGGGGATGGTAATCATTTCTCTATCCATTCCATAAATCGCTTGTTTTTCTTTTAACTTCAATTTATTTCCCTTTTTCATTGTTTTTCAATCCTCCTTTTTCACCGTATTAAAATCGGGGCCGTTTGCTCCGCTGCGGTAATTATTTTTTTAAATCGCCGGTTGGAGAGAATGAAAAAAGAAAATGGGTTTTTAAGAATAGACAAGTTTCTTTTGTATATTAGCTTATACATTAATCTCTCTACTTAACTATATTATATATTGAAAGAAATAACCTTGTCAAGGTAATTTATGTCACAAAATCACTTTACGTTAAAAAAGGATACAATGGCGGGACACTTTCGTAAATGTGCCCGGCATTCCTCTCACTTTTTCAATTTTTCTTCTGCCATTTTAATTTTGTCCTTGGAAAGTTGGTGTTCAGGGTTAATCTCTAAGACCTTCCGCCATTCTTTAATAGATTCTTCATATTTACCCTGCTGGAATAATTGAGTTGCATTGTTAAAATAATAACCCTCTTCCTTTGCGCCCTCCAAGAGCAAGACTTGCCGACCTTCTTTTAATTCTTCGGTTTCTTTTGTCAGGACGGCGTCGTAGAAAAATTCTTGAGCGGTTTTATCCGTGCACTCAACTATTTCTCCCTCAGCAATAACTTCACTGCCGAGCATAATTTTTATTTGTTTTGCCGTAATTTCCGAGGTCGAGACAAAACTTATATATGTTTTGTTTTCGTCTTCATCAAACGACCTGTCGGTAATTTCCACCTGAATTCCGCGGGCCGGTGTTTCCTCCGCCTCTGCAGCGACGGCAGGAATACTGTCTGCTCCGTCACGGCGGACTGGCGGCGCGGCGGGGACAGGCGGGGATTCCTCCCATGAAACCGCATCCCCGACGTGGACTTCTTTATTCTTCTTAGTCAGGACGGCGTCATAATAAAATTCTTTGTCCGTTTTATCGGTGTATTCAATTATTTCACCTTCGGCGATAACTTCTCTGCCGTACATAAGAACATTTATGTTTTTGCCCGTGATTTCAGCAGGGGCGGCGAAACTTATAAATGTTTTATTTTCTTTCTCATTGTAATGTATGCTTGTAATTTTACCGAGTCCGCCGGTTTCGGGCGGAGGAGGTCTTTCTTTTTTCTTTTCTTCTATTTCCCTTTTCAGTTGAATTTTCTCGATGTAATCCAACGCTTCGTAATTTCCCGGTAAAATTTCAAGAACTTTTAGAAATTTCTTCTCAGATGCCGCAAGTCCGCCCGTATCAAAAGCATCTTTTCCTTCTTTCAGCAATACCCGTATCGCTGCGTCAAACTCCGCCCGTTTAAGTTCCCTGTCAATCCTGGCAATATATGCATTCGCTTTCCGATGCTCGGGGAAAATGGCGGTTACTTTTTCAAATTCCACCAATGCCTCTTTCAATTTTGAATCCCTGTAATATTTTTTTCCAATTCTCAAATGTTTTCTTATTTCATCACCGTGTTTTATGTCCGCCAGTTCTTCCTTAATTTTGAATATCCCGTCTTTTGCTCTCCGGTTTTCCGGGTCAAGTTTCAAAACAGAACTGAATTCCGCAATCGCTTTCGCGAGGTCGCCTTGCCTGAAATATTTTTCGCCTACCCTGCAGCGCAGAGCGCTCCCTGTAACGAGTTCCCGTCTGAAAGACCTCCCGAAACGGAGCGTCAAAGAAAACCTGTGGGTGTTTTCAAGAATCTCGGACGGGGCAAAAGCGTAATCAAAATGAATATTATTTTTTCCGAACCCGAACCCGAACCTGAGCGTCTTGGAAATCATATCTTTAGACCCGACGAAACCGGCCCTCAAAGAAAAATTATCCGAAAAAGAATATTCGCCGCCGGCGCAGACATAGCCGTCATTATCCGACGGGAAATTATAATCGAGGTTCAACGTGATATCGTCGCCGAACGGAAAAATCCTGTATGAAATGCCCGTCCTGAAAATGAGCGGAATCTCTTCCGGATCGCCGATATATTTTACCTTCCCGCCGACGTTGCTTGCGGAAATTCCTAAGTTCATATCGGGAAAAAGACCGTAAAGCAAACCCAAATCAAAACAATACGCGGAGGCGCTTTCGTCGGCAAGCGATTCCTGTATAAATTTTATGCTGGCACCCGCCGAAACGCCCTTAAATTTCCGCCCGTAGGAAAGGATGCCCATTCTGTCCGAAACGTCCCACTTCTTATTCGTCGGCTGGCCCTGATAATCGTAACCCGGAATGTCGGATTTCGAAAGGTAATACAAAGACCCCGCAAACGAGCCGTAATTCTGCGACGGGTGGAGATAACCGAGAAAAGAATAACCTATGCCGTCGAGCCACTCGGTATGCGCGGCGGTGAACTCCTGATAACTTGCCTGTGAGATTCCGGCGGGATTATAATAAACCGCATCCAGCCCGGATGCCTGACCGCAGAACGCTTCTCCCATTCCGACCGC
>JBDRMV010000137.1:0-2454 GCA_043811795.1 bacterium
AAGCTGGAAGTCCTCAAGTTTTGAGGGTCCGCCAGCCGCCGAGTACTCTATTATTTTTGATTTTTCACCGAGCGCAAGCATGCCTCTCAACTGCGTGTTCAGTTCCGTAGTTTGCTGGACAATATCAAGAGTGTTCTCAAGTTTTGAACTGAATTTTGAAACTTTTTTCTTCAGCACGGAATTGGCGTTCAGTATTTCCCTGTTCTCAATTTTGCGGGAGATAAAATAAGCGGATACGCCCGTAATTCCCAACCACACCGCTGAAACCATAAACAAAGTCAGGTATGAAATGCTTATCTGGAAACTGCCCCGTCCGCCGTGCGGGAGCAGCATTACCGTCAGCCGCTTCCTGCGCATGTGAATTTTTTTTCTTTTCTGCTTCATTTCGGTTTAGAAGGTCTAATTATACTATGATTCCAAATTACCTGTCAAGAAGTAATTTTGTTTTGCCATTTTATTCGGGGGGCTCCACTATAATTGAAATTTTGTGTATAATCCGCAGAGTATCCGAAAAGGGGTTTAAAATAATGAAAATGCGTTTCAACTGTTTTAAATTATGAGCGATATATCGGAAATTTCCGTAAGGTTTGTAAAAGGCATCGGTCCTAAAAATTCACTTCACCTGAACAAACTTGGAATTAACAGCGTTTCGGATTTGTTTTTTTATCTGCCGTTCAGAACGGAGGACAGGCGAGCGCCCCTTGCAGCGAAAGATATTCTTTCGAAAATCCCGATAGAGGAAAATATTTTCGCGGTGGGTGTGGTGGAAAAAATTACGGCGCGCAAATCACCGCGCAGGATGACCCGGCTGGCTGAGATTGTTATGGAAGATGCGCAGAAGACGGGCAACATTCGTTTGCTTGCTTTCAAAAACAGAGCGAAGTATATGATGGGCGTCGTCAAACAGGGGGATAAGATTGCGGTTTTCGGGAAAGTTGAGGCGACCGCCGAAGGTCTTTCCATGACGAGTTTCGAGTTTGAAATTCTCAAGGAAAACAGGGAAACGCTTTCGTTTTTCCGTCTCGTGGGCGTGTACCGGACGGCGAAAGGTTTAGGTCTTTCCCTTTTCAGAAGATGGCAGTGGAATGCCCTCAACAGTTATAAAAACAGCGCTTATGAATTTATACCCGATGCCGTTTTGAAGAAACTGACGCTGATGAAACGTTCCGACGCTTTTCTGAAAGTTCATTTTCCGGCAAATTTTGAAGAGCAGGCGGCTGCGTACATGAGAATTAAGTTTGAGGACTTTTTTATTTTTGAATGCGCCGTAGCGTACAGCCATTATCTTTCAAAAAAGAAAATAAAACCTCAGAAATACGTCCTGAAACGGAACCTCTTGTCGCCCTGGAGGAAAAATCTCCCCTTTAAATTCACGAACGGTCAGAGAAAAGCAATAAACAGTATTTTTGCCGATATGCGTTCCGTTCATCCGATGAACCGCCTTTTGCAGGGCGATGTGGGTTGCGGGAAAACGGTGGTAGCCGTCGCCGCTGCGCTGCTTGCAAAGGAGAACTCCTATCAGACGGTTATTCTCGCTCCGACTCTTCCCGTCGCGTACCAGCATTACGAAACGGTTTCGAAACTTTTAAAAGGCCTTGGCGTGAAAACGGTTCTTCTGACGGGCGGAATGAAGAAAAAAGAAAAAATGAAAACGCTTACGGAAATATCCGCAGGCCGCGCCGGTATCATTATAGGAACGCACACTCTTCTGGAGGAAAATGTCAAATTCAAAAATCTTTCGCTTATCGTGATTGACGAACAGCAGAGGTTCGGAGTCCACCAGCGGGCGGTAATTTCCGGAAAAGGTATTATACCCGACGTTCTCGTCCTGACGGCGACACCAATCCCGCGCACGCTGGCGCTCGCGCTCTTCGGTGACCTGAACCAGACGGAGATAAGGGAACTCCCGAGCGGAAGGCAGCCGGTTGAGACGCTCCATCTGCCGTCGCGGGAAGCGTACGAAGCGGTTCGGAAGGAGGTGAAAAAGGGTTTTCAGGCGTTTATCATTTACCCTCTGATAGAAGAAACGGAGGACGGCGGCTCCTCCGCCGAAGCCGCGTACAGAGTTCTTTCAAAAGAGATTTTCTCCGATTTCAGGGTGGCTTTGCTCCACGGGAAAATGAAGCCCGGTGAAAAACAGAAAATTATGAAGGACTTTTCACTGCGCAGGACGGATATTCTGATTTCAACGACGGTTGTTGAAGTCGGAGTGGATGTTCCGAACGCCACAATTATGGTGGTCGAGAATGCGGACAGGTTCGGTTTGAGCACTCTTCACCAGTTGAGGGGCAGGATAGGCCGCGGATGCGAAAAATCATACTGTATCGTTACATGCGAGAACCCGGAGCCGGCAACGCAGAAACGTTTAACATATTTTCTTGCCTGTAACGACGGCTTTGCTCTTGCCGAGAGGGATCTGGAACTCCGCGGGGCGGGTCAGTATTTCGGCGTGTC
>JBDRMV010000138.1:0-5964 GCA_043811795.1 bacterium
GTCCTTAAATCCTTTACCATCTGATACGGCATAAAAACGTAACTCCTTATCTGGTAACCCCAGCCGATCTGCCCCATATTATCGTAATGCCTCTGGGTCTGTTCCTTTTTTTTGTCAAGTTCCAGAGCGTAAAGCCGCGCCTTCAAAAGGTTCATTGCCATCGCCTTGTTCTGGTGCTGCGAACGCTCGTTCTGGCACTGGACGATAACTCCCGTCGGATTGTGCGTAATCCGCACCGCGCTGTCGGTTTTGTTTACGTGCTGTCCGCCGTGGCCTGAAGCCCTGTACGTGTCAATCTTCAGGTCATCCGGTTTTATCTCTACTTCGAAATTCTCGTCTATTTCGGGTATCACGTCGGCAGAAGCAAAGGAAGTGTGCCTCCTTTTATTGGAATCGAAGGGCGAGACGCGCACGAGCCGGTGAACACCCGTTTCGGATTTGAGATAACCGTAGGCAAACATCCCGTTTACCTCAAAAGTAACGCTTTTCAAACCCGCCTCATCCCCGGGAATAATATCAATTATTTTTGAAGGATAATTTCTTCTGTCGCACCATCGCAAATACATCCTTAAAAGCATTTCGCACCAGTCGCACGCCTCGGTGCCACCGGCGCCGGCGTGAAGAGTGACAATCGCATTCTGCCGGTCGGTGTCGTCGTCAAACTGAAGTTTTATATTCTGCGCTCTTACGGAACTGACGATTTCAGGGCCTTCCTTTTTCAGTTCCTCCGCAAAATCATCTTCATCCCCGTAAAGTTTCGCCATCTCGAGAAAATCGCCTGCGCGCTTTTTTATTTCCTCAAAATTCTTCAGTTCCTTTTTCAGTGCCTCAAGTTCCTTCATTACCGCGCCGGCCGTCTGCGGGTCGTTCCAGAAACCTTCCGCTTCCGACTTAGAACTCAAATCCGAAATTTTCCCGTCGAGGCGCGCAATGTCCGAAAGTTCTTCCAATTTTTTAAGCTCTTTCCTTACGGTATCCACTATTTCATAAATTTCCTTCTGCATTTAACCTCCAGGAAAATGGGGTCACCTCTATTTTTTTTTATTGATACAAAAGTAAAAAATAGAAGTGACCCCATTTTTTCCTATTTCTTTCAGCACAGCAGCTATCATAAATATCAAAATTAAAAGAATAAACAAATCCCCCGTTCTCTGATAAAAAGACGCTTTCGCTGGGATTTGAACTTCGCAGGAAACGAGTTCGCAAGAAAACATCTCCGTTTTTTTCAGAACTCTTCCCCGCGCGTCAATAAAAGCCGAAGGGCCCCTGTTGTTGGCAAAAATCACAGGAAGGCCGGTTGCCGCGGCGGCGGCGCTGGCGTGCCACAGGTGCTGCTCGGCGGCAGAGGTTTTCCCGTACCACGCATTATTTGAAATGTTGACAATTAAATTGCCGGCGCCGCGCCATAGATACGGAAAAATTACTTCATTGCAAATAAGAGGAGCAACACTCAACCCCTCTGTTTTCAACAACCCCGGAGCCGTCCCCGGAGTAAAATCTCCTACTTCGTTCAACACGTTCACGAATCTGCTGAAAAAATTTTTAAACGGCACAAACTCGCCGAACGGAACAAGTTTCCTTTTCAAATAAAACTGCTCTTTCCCGCGCGGCTCCAGAAGAAGCGCTGTGTTATACAGTTTCCCGTTCATAAAAACCGCCGCGCCGAAAAGAACAGGACTGTCCGTTTCCTTTTTCATATCCTCCAAAAATCTGTTTACGTATCTGTCATAATTAAGCACGCCCGGGAGACAGGACTCCGGAAAAACAACAAGGTCGGCTCCCTTCGACGACAGAACAAAAGTTCTTATCCTCTCCATAATAAAACCGCCGCTTGCGCTGTCCCATTTAATATCCTGCGGAATGTTGAGCTGGCCTATAAAAATCTTTTTCTCAACGGCCTCAACAGTTCTGCTTATGCGGACAATCCCGAAAACAGCCGTGAAAAGAAAAACGGAAAGGGCATAAATGACGTATCTGCGCTCTCTTTTTTTCACGGCGCGGAAAAGAGAATGGTTGAAAAAAATTATGACAAAGGTTAAAAAGTGCGGCCCCGCCAGCCCCGTTATCTGCAGGAACAAAGGGCTTTTCGCCTGGCTCACATAAAGAGCGCACCACGGTAAACCCGTCAGGATGATTCCCCGAAGGTACGAAAGAAGAGTGCCTGAGGCGGCGACAAAAAGAGAAGACCCTCTGAAAGAAAGGGTAAAGACGGCGGGAAAAAAAGAAAGAACCGCGCTTAAAAGAAAAAGCGCGCCGAAAGAAACGAGGAACGATTCCCCTGCCCCTCTCACCGTCGGGTATATCCAGTAAAGGTTCAGGCAGAAACCCGACAGTCCGGCAAGAAAACCGTAAAAAAATCCTTTACTGGACTTTTCCGAACAGGCATAAAAAAGAGGAACCAGAAAAATCCAGATTAAAAAATTAAGCCCTGCCGGCGGAAAAGACAAAAAGAACAGAACGCCGCTAAAAAGAGAAAAACAAATTGAAAGAGCCATTCAGAAATTTTTAAGAAACTGCAGCGAGCGGTTTTCGGCAAGCCCCAATGGGGCAAGCGGGGCTGTGTTTCGCGACATTAGAACATCCTCCCGCAGCAGTTTTTGTATTTTTTGCCGGAACCGCACGGACAGGAGGTGTTTCTCCCTATTTTTCCTTTCTTGTGTTTTTTATCCTTCCCCGTCCTGACGGCGGAAGAAGAGCCGGCCGGTAAAATTTCTGTAATTTCCCGCGGGGGCGCCTCCGACGGCTTCGGCTTTCCCGGCGCAACGCGGAGGTGAAAAATAAATTCCATCACCTCGCTCTTCACGCTGTTAAGCATCCCCTCGAACATTGCAAGCGATTCCTTTTTGTATTCAACGACGGGGTCTTTCTGAGCATAGCCCCTGAGCCCTATTCCCTCTCTCATCCGGTCAAGATTATAGAGATGTTCCTTCCAGTGATGGTCAATAATTCTTAAGGTGACAAACCGCGCCATATTGTTGAACTCTTCTTCTCCGACGTCCGCCTTCCGTCCGTTCCAGGCGTTCATGATTAAATCAGCGGTTCTCCGCCCTATTTCATTACATTTTAATTTTACAAACTCTTCCGCAGGCACATCAAAATCCTCGCCCACCGCTCTTTTTAACCATCCCTTGTAGCCGGCAACGTTCCACTTGAATGTTTTTGCTTCGGAAAGATGTTCCGATATTCTGACGTCTATGACGTCTTCAAACCATGAAAGAATTTCCGCAAGAATTTCCTGCCCGACGAGAGCCCTGTCTCTCAGCGAATATATGATATCCCTTTGTCTTGAAAGGACATTGTCAAAATCAAGCAGCTGCTTTCTCATGTCAAAATGCATCGCTTCAATCTTTTTCTGAGCGTTTGAAACCGCACTGTTTATAAAAGGGTGCTCTATCACCTCGTCGTCTTTAAGCCCTATTTTTTCCATAATCGGCTTTATCCTGTCGCCGCCGAAAAGGCGCATCAGTTCGTCTTCAAGTGAAATAAAAAACTGCGACGAGCCGGGATCGCCCTGACGGCCGCTGCGCCCGGTCAGCTGGTTGTCAATTCTTCTTGACTCGTGTCTTTCCGAACCGATCACATAAAGGCCGCCGAGAGAAATAACTTTTTCGTGTTCTTTGTCGGTAATTTCTTTGGACTCCTTAAAAAGACGCTCGTAAATTTCCCGCGCTCTCATGACTTCGGGATCATCGCTCGGTTCGAAAGACGATGCCTTCGCAATAATTTCCTGCGGGAAATTCATTGAGTCCATTTTCTTTTTCGCAAGATATTCGGGGTTGCCTCCGAGGACGATGTCAGTTCCCCTTCCCGCCATATTCGTGGCGACCGTCACCGCCTTTATCCTTCCCGCCTGCGCAATAATGTCCGCTTCTCTGGCGTGGTACTTTGCATTCAGCAGCTGATGGGCAATTCCCTCTCTTGCGAGCATGCGGCCTATCAACTCGTTTTTTTCAATTGACCTTGTGCCTAACAGAATGGGAACGCCCTCTTTGTTCAGTTCCTTAACATTTTCCACAATCGCCCTGAATTTTTCCTTTTCCGTTTTGTAAATACCGTCGGGGAGACGCTTTCTCAAAAGAGGTTTATTCGTCGGGATACAGACGACTTTAAGTTTGTAAATTTTATCGAATTCGGGCGCTTCGGTCGCGGCGGTCCCCGTCATGCCCGCCTTCCCGCCGTAGAGATTGAAAAAATTCTGAAAAGTAATCGTGGCGAGCGTCTGGTTTTCCTCTCTTATCTGGAGGTGCTCTTTTGCCTCAACCGCCTGATGAAGGCCGTCGCTCCACCTTCTTCCCGGCATCATCCTGCCGGTAAACTCGTCAACAATTATAACCTCGCCCTCTTTCACGACATAGTGAGAGTCCCTCTTGAAAAGATGGTGAGCTCTTATCGCCTGCGTTATGTGGTGCGGCCAGGCCGCCTGCACGTCGTCGTACAAATTTGTCACGCCCAACAAAACCTCACATTTTTTTATGCCCGTATCGGTCAGTTCCACCGAATGCGCTTTCTCGTCCACTATGGCGTCAAAACCTTTTTTAATGTCTATCTCCTGATATTTCGCTTCAACTTCCTCCGCTTCGGTAATGAACTTTATCTTAAGCCGGCCGGCGACTCTGTCGGCAATGTTATATCTGTTGGTCGCCTGCTCTCCGGGCCCGGAAATAATAAGGGGCGTCCTCGCCTCGTCAACCAAAATCGAGTCAACCTCGTCTATAATCGCATATTCAAGTTTACCGAGAACCTGCTCCTCTTTTGAGAGCGCCATATTATCTCTCAAATAATCAAACCCGAGTTCATTATTCGTCACATACGCCACGTCGCATGCATACGAGGCGCGGCGTTCGGTTGTCGTGCTGTCATGCTGGATGTAGTCGACTGTGAGACCGAGGAACCTGTAAACCGGCCCCATCCAGAAGGCGTCCCTTCTCGCAAGATAATCGTTTACCGTGACAACGTGCGTGCGGATTCCCTGAACCTGCTTGGCGTAAATAGGCAGCGTCGCCACAAGCGTCTTGCCCTCGCCCGTCGCCATCTCGGCAATTTTTCCTTCATACAGGACAGACCCGCCCATTATCTGAACGTCAAAGTGCCTCATCCCGAGCGTTCTCCTCGCCGCCTCGCGGACAAGCGCAAAGCAGCGGGGCAGGTGACTGTCAATATTCTCACCCGCGCTGATTTTCTCCCGGAGTTTTCCTGTCTCTTCGGGAAACCGCTCGTCGGGAAGCGCCTGGATTTCTTTTTCAAGAGAGTTTACTTTTCTGACAAAAGGCGTGTACTTCCGCACATCCCACATCTTCTTTGAAAAAATATTATCTACAAACGTCATTTTTTAATAATCCTGTTCTCATTTTTTCCCGTTTATTATACAATATAACGCAAAATAAAAGAAATGAAAGGTCTTATTCTTGCGGCGGGCGACGGGAAAAGAATGAAGAAACATTTTCCCGGAACGCCGAAGTGCTTCGTTGAAATCAACGGCAAACCGATGGTTCTTTACAACATTTTCCTGTTGAAAAAAGCGGGGATACGAAAAATCGGGATTGTGATAAAACCGCGGAACATTGCTTTCTTAAAAAAACTTCTGAAAAAATACACGGGCGGCGCTGAATTTACATATATTCTTCAGGAAAAGGCCGGAGGGACCGCTGATGCGGTTGCCCGCTCGGAAAAATTTCTGAAAGAGGACGAATTTCTTTTAACCTACTGCGACAACGTCTCTCCTTACGACTTAAAAAAAATAATAAATTTCCATAGAAAATTTCAGCCGGCGGCAACGTTTTTAATCTGCAGAACCGCGGGGAAAACCGGACAGGTTATAAAAAGAGGCAATTCCGTTATAAAAATCGCGGAAAAGACGGGGAAAAAACTTTCCGCTTTCGGCGCGACGGGCTACATCGTTATGACAAAAGACGTTATCTCGGCGGCAAGAACTTTGAAAAGACCGCAAAACAGGGAATTTTACAT
>JBDRMV010000139.1:0-2299 GCA_043811795.1 bacterium
CAGGGTTATGGAATTGCAAAGAGCAGCTCTTCCTGACTTTGATTTCAGGCGTGTTTTGACTTTTACAATTCCCGGGTTTATCGGCATCAGGGGGTGCAGAACCCTGTACATCACATCAAAGTTCGCGAGTATCATATGATACGCGAAAACCGGTATATAATACAAAAACCACGCCCAGCGTTTCAGTTCCCAGAATTTACCCGGCTCTTCAATAAAGTAATTGCCGAAGAGCATCGCAACTATCAAAGCAACCGGGATTCCAAGCATAAAACTCTGGATGTTCAGCGGCAGAACCAGAAGAACCCATATTGTCAGAGCCACGAAAAATAATGTGAATTTTCTCATTTTATCACCAGCGCCATGTAATTTCCCGCATTCAGAACTGCATCCACCGCAGGAGTCAAAATTACATCTTTAATTTGAGGCAGGAGCAAAAGAGGAGTTGCAATACATAAGACCGCCAGAATAATCATGCTCAGAGACATCAGGAAAGGAACTTCTTTTATCTCGGCATATTTTTCTTTCAGCCCTCCAAAAAAAGCCATTTTTTGAACTTTCATAAAAGCAGAGAGAGTAAGGATACTGCCGAGAATCGCCCAGAAAGCGAAACCGGGATGTCCGTCCTGAATGCACGCTATAATGATGATAAGTTTTGAAAAAAAGCCGTTAAAGGGCGGAAGACCTGAAATGCTTAGAGAGCCTATCAGGGACGTACCGCCGGTTACGGGCATGACTTTGTTCAGCCCGCCCATGTCCCGAAGGCTTCTTGTTTTTATCCTGTAGAAAATTGCCCCTGAATTCAAAAACAGCAGTGATTTAAAAATTGAATGGCTCAACAGGTGAAAAAGCCCCCCGAGAATTCCAAGAGGCGTTCCAAGGCTTATGCCCAGAATTATCAAACCGACATTCGAAATTGAAGAATACGCCATCAGGCGTTTTATATCATCCTGCTTGAGCATCATCAAACCGCCGACAACAATAGTGATTATTCCCAAATACCTCATAATATAAAGCAGTTCACCGTATCCGTAAACCGAAAAGCCAACCCGCAAAAGAGCATAAATACCGAGAGTCTTTATCAAGACACCGCTGAGCATTGCTGATATAGGAGCAGGGGCTGAAGGATGTGCGTCAGGGAGCCATGCATGAAAAGGAACAAACGCCCCCTTTATGGAGAAAGCTGTAATAAACAGGAACAGGGAAAATTTAAGCAGGTAATTAAAATCCGTTTCTGAAATTGCTTTACTTATATATGCCATATTCAAAACCCCGAACTGAGAGTACAGAAAAGCTATGGAAAGAAGAATAAAAGTGGAAGCAATCCCTCCCATCACCATGTACTTGAAAGAAGCCTCCAGTTCCTCCGCTTCAGTTCCAAAGCCGACAAGAGCATAGGAAGCAATGGATGCAATTTCTATAAAGACAAACAGATTGAAAAGATCACCGGACAGGATAACCCCGTTCATTCCCGCCAGCATCAAAAGAAACAGGGAATAGTAATATCTTCTTGCGGTATACTGTTTCATGTAATTTACCGAAAACAGGATGGCGGAAAAAGCAATCAGGTTAACGACACTGAGCATCAAAGCGCTCAACCCGTCCAGCAGAAAATTTATACCGAGAGGCGGCGGCCACCCTCCGACAGCGTAGCTGCCTGTTTTTCCGAAGAGAAAAAGAGAAGACATAAAAAGAGAGAAAACGATTAAATTCGCTAAAACTTCCGTAAACGTAAAGCGTATATCCTTTTTGAATAAAGCGTTGAGCATAGTAAGTAAAAAAGCTCCGCCGAGCGGCAGCAGGACAAAATAAGGCAATATATTCATACGCAAATACCCATATATCCACACATTCCTTCTGGCTTCCTCCCGCCTGAGGCGGAAGGACAATCCGCCTTGGCGGATGAGGTGAGGGTGACGATAGTACTATTGAAAATCATATTTTTCATTATCCTTTCAACTTTTTTATTTTCGTAATATCAAAAGTCCCGTAGCGCTCGTAGATGCGGATACACAGAGCCACCATCAGGGCGGTGACGGCGAGACCTATTACAATTGCCGTAAGAACCAGCGCCTGAGGCAGGGGGTCAACACTGCTTGCGGCAAATTTATTTACATCCATTGTTCTGTCGAGAACAGGTGCAATGCCGTCTTTCTTATACCCGACTAATATTAAAAACAGGTTTACGGCGTAATCCATAATAATGAAACCAAGCACGATTTTAACCAGGTTTTTCTTGCAGCAGATTCCGTAAAGACCTATCATAAACAGCATAAAGCAGAGAATATAAATCATTCTTTCT
>JBDRMV010000140.1:0-11183 GCA_043811795.1 bacterium
CCCCGCTCTTAAAATACATTTGTCGGTTCCTTCCATCGCTTCAACCGCAACGACAATCCCGTCCTTGACGATGACCGCCTGTCCTATGTCCATATTGCTTATTTCCCGGACGATGCCCCGCGCAAACGAAATGTCGCGCAGGGTTTTTTTGTCCGGTTTTGTTTTTGTGTAGTTATTTTCACGGAAAAGCATATTTTTTACCGGCTCTATGGAAGGCATAATTTCGATTCCTTCTTTTTCAAACAGGTCACAGACGGCTTTGAGGACGGTTGCCGCTTTTTTATCCTTCAGCCCCGCCAGAAGTTTAGCGGCTGTGAAGTCGGGTTTTATCGAAAAAATATCCGCGTGTTTTATTCTTCCGGCGAAAATAACCTTTTTTATATTTCCGTCCCGGAAAAAACGGAGCGTCTTTTTTAACTGTCCGAGATTTACCCATAAAACGGATTGAAAGCGTGAGCCTATTTCCTCGTCCGCCTGTCCTTTGACGGCGGCGATTTTTAAGTTACAGCCCCTTTTTATGAGTTGTTCCGCCGCAAGAGAAGGGAATGCCCCTCCGCCGGCAATGAGCCCGAAGTTTTCAATTTCTTTATCCATAATAAGGGCGGCGGGCGTCTTCGTCCGCCTGTGGAGGCAGGGTGGCGCCCATCAGTATTTCAGGAGAGAAAAAACCTCTATTCCCTCCGGCAGTTTTTTTCTCCCGTTCAAATCGGTCAGTTCTATGAGGAATGCAAACCCCTTTATTTCGGCTTTCCTTTTCATAAGCAGTTTATACGAGGCGAGAGCGGTTCCGCCGGTTGCGAGCAGGTCGTCAAGGATCAGGTAATTCAGACCTTTTGTTACGGCGTCCTCGTGGATTTCCACGGAATCAAAGCCGTATTCCAGTTTGTATTTCATGGATATTTTTTTGGCGGGAAGTTTTCCCTTTTTCCGGATGATTGCAACGCCCGCGCCGAGTTTGTACGCAAGGGCGGCGCCGATTATGAAGCCCCGCGCTTCCACGCAGGCAATTCTGTCGATTTTCATTTTCCGGTAGTGCGCGGCGAGTTTATCCGTTGCTTCCCTGAATGCCGCGCCGTTTTTTATCAGGGTCGTTATGTCTTTGAAAAGGATCCCTTTTATGGGAAAATCGGGAATGTTCCTTATAAACTTTTTTAAATCTGCCATAGCGTTCCTCCTCCTAAAATTCAATTCCCTCGTCAATGAGATACCGTTTCATTTTCTGCAGAGCTCTTTTCTCCAGCTGCCTGATGCGTTCCCGCGTGATTTTATATTTTTTCGCAAGAAGAGACAATGGCGCGGGTTTTCCTCCGGAGTACCCGCTCCGTTGTTTCAATATGTTCTGTTCTCTTTTCGTAAGGTATTTCATTATTTTTTCAATTTTTTTCCGGCGGGCTTCCATTTCAAAATGTTCTTCGGGTTTTAAATCGGGTGAAAGCACGATATCCTTTAAAAAAATCTCCTCGTTGTCGTCGAGGGGCTTATCGAGAGAAACAACGTTTTCCCATACTTTTATGTCTTTCAGGATTTTCTCCACTTTGTCCGTGGAAGTGTTCAGTTCTTTCGCGAGTTCGCCTGAACTCGGAACACGTTCAAGTTTCGCCCTGAGTTCTTCCGTGCATTTTATGACCTTTTTTATGTATGCGGTTGTGTATGAAGAAATGTGAATCATTTTCACCTGGTTTAACAGCGCTTTCTGTATGGATTGTTTTATCCACCAGTATGCGTAGGTTGAGAACTCGTACCCGTATTTCAGGCGGTATTTTTTTATCGCGTGAATCAGCCCCAGCGTCCCTTCGGCGATTAAGTCCAGCAGGTCGAGGACAGATTGCCTGTACAGATATTTTTTGGCGATGGAGACGACCAGTTTCAGGTTTGATTCTATCAAACGCTGCTTTGCATAAACGTTGCCTTTCTGAGCCAGCGGGATAAGGTCCCGGAATTCTTCCTTGCTGAGAAGAGGGATGTCGCCTATTTCCTTAAAATAAAGGCTGGCGGAGTCCAAATTTTCCATATCTTATTCCTTATCAGGGTGGCGGGAGGGTGGCGTCCATTTCTTTATCCTTATCAGGGCGTCGCGTCCATTTAATCCAGATAGAGCAGCGGGTCGTTCGCCTCGGTCAGGTGCCTTATTTCGAAATAAACCGCGTTTTTTTTGAAAGGAGCGTGGCGTCCCGGTTTTCCTATCGCTGTTCCGGCGGAAACTTTATTCCCCGTCTTCACGGAAATACCGTCCAGGTAGCCGTAAACCGTGTGGTAATTCGAGGAATGTTTTATGATGACGGTTTTACCGAACCCGTTTACGTTTCCGCAAAATGTTATTTTTCCCTCCGCTGCCGCCTTTATGTCGGTTTCTTTTGTCCCGATAACTATTCCGAGACATCTGTGCATTTTTTCTTTCCCGAATTTGCGGAGCACTTCCCCTTTAGCCGGCCACATGAAATTTATCCGGTTCTCTGCGGGAACTCTTGCCTTCACGGAAGTTTTTTTCTCTTTGCCCTGCGTTTCTTTTGTCGTCGTTGTTGTTAAGTCAGCGGGAATTTTTATTTTCATCCCCTGATAAATCCGCGACGGGTTTTTTATGCTGTTTGCGTGAATCAACTTAAAAACGTCTGTCTTGTTTTTCCCTGCAATGGACCAGAGGGTGTCGCCTTTCCGCACATAGTACCACTTGTAGCCCGCCGGAGGAGGGATACAGGATGACAGGACTGCGGCGCTTACAGCGAAAAGCGATAATGTCTGCCATATATTTTTCCCCATGAGTACATGGTTTCCCAATATTTCCGCGTCTATAAACGCGAAATAATTATTATATCAGGATTTTCCTGCGCTTCCGAGAACTTCCTTATTTTTATGTATAATCAGATTTTTAAGCGCTTCGCGCGCGGGCCCGAGATATTTTCTCGGGTCGAATTCCGAGGGCTTGGCGCTGAAAACCTCTCTTATCTTTGCCGTGACGACAAGTCTGCCGTCGGTGTCGATGTTTATTTTGCACACAGCCGACTTGGCTGCTTTCCGGAGCTGCTCTTCCGGCACTCCGACGGCGTTTTCAAGCTTGCCGCCGTATTTGTTGCACATATCGACGAATTCCTTCGGAACGGAAGATGAACCGTGAAGAACAATCGGAAAACCGGGAATTCTCTTCTCCACTTCTTCAAGAATATCAAATCTCAGAGGCGGCGGCGATTCGCCCGGCGTAACCTTGAATTTGTAAGCTCCGTGACTTGTCCCTATTGAAATCGCCAGACTGTCAACGCCGGTTTTTTTCACAAAATCCTCTACCTGTTCGGGGTTTGTGTAATGCGATTTTTCGGATGATACTTCGTCTTCTATTCCGGCCAGAACACCGAGTTCGCCTTCAACCGTGACATCGTATTTGTGAGCGTATCCGACGACTTTTTTCGTAAGTTCCGCGTTTTCGTCATACGGGCTCGACGAGCCGTCTATCATAATGGAAGAAAAACCCGTTTCAATGCATGAAACGCACAGTTCGTAACTGTCTCCGTGGTCAAGGTGAAGAACAATAGGTATGTCGCTTTTCAAATCCTTTCTCACCATCTCGACCGCGCCCTGAGCCATATATTGCAAAAGAGTCTGGTTCGCGTATTTCCGCGCGCCTTTCGAAATTTGAAGAATTACCGGCGAGGCGCTTTCGGCGCAGCCCATTATTATCGCCTGAAGCTGTTCCATGTTATTGAAATTATAGGCCGGTATGGCGTATCCGCCGACGATTGCCTTCTTGAAAAGTTCCCGTGTGTTAACAAGACCTAAATCTTTGTAATTAATCATTCTGCTCCTCCGTTTAACATTGTAGTTTGGCAAAAACCAATCGGGAAGTCAAGCAAAAGACGGATTAATTTGCTAAAATAAAAAATGCGCAAAATGATTTCACTGATTATGCGGGTAGCGGTCAGCGCCGCAATATTTATTTTTGTTATTTCAAAAATAGGGTTATGCGATAAGGACTTGCCTTTTTTCGAGAGGTTCTGGACGAATTTTTCAGCGATAATTTCAAATTTCAGGGTATTTTCCGCCGGTAAAATTCTGGTTTTTTTACTCATCTTTTTTGTCATGATTTCGATTGCGGTTTTCAGATGGAAGATTCTTTTGATAAACAGAGGTTTTAAAATCAGTTTTGCCAGGGTCTTCAAGTATTCAATAATAGGTCTGTTATTCAATAACGTGATGCCGTCCACCCTCGGCGGCGATATAATCAAGGGATACTACATTCACAGGGATGCCGGAAATATGAAAAAGACGGCCGTTTTTACGATTTTTGCGGACAGGGCGATAGGGGCTCTGGCGACGCTCATTTTTATTTTCTTTGGGGCGCTTTATTTACAGAAGACCGTTCCGCAGGTCAGGTTCCTCGTGTGGCTGCTTCTCGCTGGTTTCTTTTTTATGGTTTTATTCGCCGTCTTTCTTGACGAGAAGTTCCTCCTGAAAACGGCGTTTTACAAAGGCCTTTCCGATGACCATATTCTCAGAAAAATACATTCGGCGGTTTTCTTTTATAAAAGGGAAGGGCGCTCCGCTTTTCTGACGGCTCTTTTTCTTTCGTTTTTTATTCAGACAGCCATTATTTCGCTGAATTATTTTATAATGGTTTCGTTTCTGAAGAGACCTCTCCCGTTTTTCAGTTTTTTATGCGTGATACCCGTTATCAACGTTATCCAGGGCATTCCGGTTTCGTTCGCGGGCTGGGGCATCGGCGAGGCGGCGTATTCGGTTCTTTTTAATCTGCTGGGTATTTCTTCCGAAATATCGGTGGCGACGTCTCTCGTGAATAAAATTCTAATTCTGATTATCAGTTCTCTGGGTCTTCCGGTTTACATCATGTATAAGCCGTCCAAAATAAAACATCTTCAGACGTCCGCCGGAAAAAATTGACCCGGGTCTTGTTACTCGCATTTGACAGCGCAGTATTCAAAAGTTAGAATTAAATATGGTTGGCATAGCAGGGGCAAAAAATGAAAAAAGACGCACAAACCACGGAAAAAAAAATGTCATATTGTAAAGCACCGTCCCCGTTTCAACCGTCCCCGTTTCAACCGTTTCAATCTCAGATTGATAAGATTCTAAGCGGAAATGAGGATTGGGCAATAACTGCTGTTGATTATATATTGGCCGCCGGAGCCCGCAATCAGGCAAGTGATATTCACCTGGAACCCTTTGTTGATAGAGTTCAAGTTAGATTTAGAATAGACGGGATGTTAAAAACTGTCGGTAGGTTTCCAAAGGACTTTGAGGAAAATTTAGTCAGTCGGTTTAAAGTAATCAGTAAATTAGTGACTTACCGTAAGAAACTGCCGCAGGACGGTCGGATAAAGATAAGGTATAAAGAAAAAGATGTGGATTTAAGGTTTTCATTTTTTCCTACGATTCACGGTGAAAAAGTTGTTATCCGTTTTATGAGTTCTACCCGCCCCCTGCGAAGTTTTGATGAGTTGGGATTTCCTGAAGAGATAAACAAAAAATTAAAGGGTCTTCTTGAGAAGAATCAGGGAACCATTCTCTTAACGGGAC
Organism: bacterium; assembly: GCA_043811795.1. Lineage (GTDB taxonomy): Bacteria > CG03 > CG03 > CG03 > CG03 > JBDRMV01. Next base: position 5,524 of record JBDRMV010000140.1, read on the forward strand.
CTGCCGGCAGCGGGAAAACGACTACGATGTATGCGTCATTAAAGTACATTCAGCAAGTCGGAGCCGATAGTTGCAATATTATGACCATTGAAGACCCTGTTGAGTATGACCTTGGAAGTATTAACCAAAGTCAGGTTAATCCTGTGGCGGGAATAACCTTTTCTTCCGGATTGAGATCGCTTCTGAGACAGGATCCGGATGTAATTATGATTGGGGAAATTCGTGACCGGGAAACGGCTGAAATTGCAATTCAGGCGGGTCTGACCGGTCATTTAATTCTTAGCACAATTCACAGCGGAACTGCTATCGGCGTTTTTACCCGTTTAATTAATCTTGAAGTTGAACCATATATGGTCGCATCATCAATAAAGGGTATTGTTGCTCAGAGGCTCGTCGGGATAATCTGTCCGGAATGCAGGGTTGATTATACGCCTTCCGAAAAGATTATGGCGCAGATGCCGAATAAGGAAAAATTTAAAAATTTTGCTTTTCGGAAAGGGAGAGGTTGTAAAAAATGCGGCATGAGCGGTTACACCGGACGCACGGGGATTTTTGAACTTTTATTAGTTGATGATAATATCAGAGATTTAGTGGTAGAAAAGGCGCAGTCAAGAAAAATTATGGAAGCGGTAAAAAGACATGGTATGAAAAATATGCTTGATGACGGGATAGAAAAGGTAATTGCCGGAATTACGACAATAGAAGAAGTTATCAAGGTAACTTGAAAAAGGATGCTTTATGAGATGGAAACGCCGTAGAATTTCAAGAGAGGAATTGTTATCTCTGAATAATTATTTAATTTCTACGCTCACACAGGGATTGCCTTTACTTGAAAGCATGAAAGTTTATCTGTCAGGTTTGCGTGAACTCTGGCTTAAGGATGTTTTTGTAAAAATTGTTCTAAATCTGGAAAGGGGCTTTTCTTTCTCCAAGTCGATAAGTTCTTTTCCAGAAGTATTTCCAGAATCATATATTTCAATTATAAAAGTTGGCGAAGAAGCGGAAAATATTCCCCAAGCCCTGCAACTTTCCGTTAAGACATTAGAAAAGGAAAAGGAGTTAAAAGCAGGAATAAGCGACGTTTTATCCTATTCCGCAGCAATATTTTGTATTACTATTTTTAGTTCTTTATTCATTCTTGTATTTGTAATCCCTGCATTTAAGGAGGTTTTTGAGGGATTTGGTCGGTCATTACCGCTAATTACGCAAATTCTCATTGGTCTTTCAGATTTTTTCAGAACTGACTTTTTCCTTTTTGCAATAGTTCTAATAGTTTTGGTTTTATTATTTGCAATAGCCCGGAAAAGAGGAATAATAGAAACTGTTCTTTCTAAAATTCCTTTTGTAAATAAATTCCTGCAGAAAGAAAGGGAAATGAATTTCTGCCGCACACTATCTATTTTACTGAGAAACGGATGTTCTTTAATAAAAGGTCTTCAATTAACAGAAGAATGTATTCAAAGCGGAAAGTTCCGACATAAAATTAAAAAAGCAACGGAGTGCGTTAGAAAAGGAAATAAACTTTCCAAGGCGTTAAATGAGGTAAGAGGATTTTCAAAGGACTTGGTGTGGACAATCTCTCTCGGCGAAGAACGGGAGAATTTACCGGATTCGTTGTGGTGGTTAAGCGAATATAACGAGATATGGCTCCGTTCAAGAATAGATTATCTGGTTCCTCTGATTGAGAGATCCGCCAATATTTGCATTGGTATATTTGTTGCTTTTATGACCATAGCGCTCTATGCTCCGGTATTTTTTATGGGGGGGCTTATAATTGAATAAAATTCGGTTATTGGGAGAAAACTTATGAAAAAAATTTCACTTGAATCTTTTATTCTTTTTAACCAGCAGTTGGCATCTATGCTGGAGTTGGATTTACCTCTAACGGAAAGTTTGAAAAGAATATCAGCAGAAATGAAAGACAAACGGTTAATAAAAACCATTGAAGAATTAACAAAAGAGATTGAAAAGGGAAGTTCGTTCTCTCAGGCGCTTGCCAAATATTCCGATTCCCTGCCTGAAGTGTATTCGGCAATGGTGAAAGCCGGAGAAGAAAGCGGCAATTTAAGCGAAGTGCTTCATCAAATGGCCTCGTATAGTCAGGACTTGCTGATATTGAAAAACAAGGTGAAGGCAAATATGATTTATCCGGCAATCTTAATTGTGGGATTAGTTCTTGAAATGTTATTATTTAGTTTCATTATTATTCCAAGATCGTTGATATTGTTTAATGAAGTATATTCATCTTTTGGCAGGAGATTGCCTGTTCTTACCCGTATCGTAATAGGGATAGGTAATTTTCTTGGAAGTTATCAGGCATTTATTTTACTGATAATCTTTTTAATTGCGGCGTTTGCGTTTAGGCGGAAAATAAAAATGTGGGCAGAGAATAAAATACCTTTCTGGTCTGATTTTATTCTGTCTGTAATTATAAGCCGGTTCTATAAAACACTTGGGCATCTGTTAAAAAACGGAGTGGGAATTATAGAGGCATTTACACTGACGGAAAAAACTGTAGGTAACAGAATCATTGAAACAGGCCTGGCGAAGGCGAGAGAGTTTATTTCCAAAGGCGAAAAAATTGGTTCGGCGCTAAAAAAAGCGGAGATTTTCCCGCTAACTCTTACATGGATACTGAGCGCGGCCGAAGAAAGAGACGACCTCGAGAATTGGCTTATGGCAACAGGGGATTACTACCAGCAAAGGGCTGACGGAAGGAGTCAGATAATAGTAAAAATTATTGAGCCGGTTATCCTGGTTGTTTTTGGATTAATTGTCGGGACCATTGTAATTGCTTATTTTCTTCCAATATTTAATATGGGTTCAATGGTTGATTAGGAATTATATGAGATGAGGAAATTATTTTTTCGCAATAGACAAAAAGGCGTTAGTTTAATAGAACTTATGATTCTTACAAGTGTCATGGGAATAATATTTGCCACCGGCGCGAGAGTTCTTTTCCGGCAGTTAAGTGCCGGTTCGGATATTATAACTTATTCTCAAGCAGTCAATCTCGCCAGTCAATTGATGGAACTTCGCAGAGGCACCGGGAGATTCCCGGATAGAAGAGAATTACAAAAATATACGCCCATTATGAAAAAATCAAAAAAACTTAATTTCTCTGCAAGCGAGGAAAATTATAAGAATACGGATTTGAAAAAAGTTACAGTGGAAATTAAATGGCGTCCTTCAAGGGGAAAAGAAAGAAAAATCAAATTAGTGAGTTTAATGGAAGAATGAAAAGAAAAATAAAAAATAAAGGTTTTACTTTGATTGAGTTAATGATATGTGTCGCCATAATGGGAATTTTACTGACCGGAAACATTCCTTTATTCCGGTATTTACATGAGCTTTACCGCATGAGTTATGCCTGTTCCGAAATAGCCCGTTCATCTAAGACAGTGATGTACCTTCTTGAAAATGACATTCGGAACGCAAGCGAGTTGGCGCAAAAGTGGGACAAATTCAGCGCCTCTGAAAAATGTATTATCTTGAAAACTCCGGCGGTTATTCCCGGCGGCTGGGTTTCAGGTAATTTCTACGATTATATTATTTACCACCGTGATAAAAAAAGACCGGAAATTTTAATTAAACGGGTTTTCACAGACAAAAGAAGTTTGCGAACACCCACAAAACAAGAGCTTTCTCACAACTTGAAAAGCATCAAGTTCTCTTTCTATCCGTCTGATAAAAATGCAAAATTGGTTACATTTATAACAACTTTCAGTTGTAGTTATGGCAGGAAAGAGTATAAAAGGACTTTTTCTTCATCTGCCGGTTTGCGAAACAGGGGTTTATAATGAAGATTATACAGGACGAAAAAGGAACCGTCTGGACAGCTGTGACTTTTTTGATAATATTTATCTGGCTGCTTATTGTAAGCGTGCTGAAAGTCATTAATTCGCAATACAGAGATATGAATAAAGTAAAAATGTCGGCGGCTGCATTTCATCTGGCAGAAGCCGGTATTACAAAAGGACTGTGGGAATTATCAAAAGGGAACACAGGATACAGAGGAGAGAAGGGCACTAAATTGGATATCGGCGCTTTCAGCGTAGATGTCCGCTCAAGAAACGGTCAGTTTATTATTACTTCTACCGGATATATTCCCGATATGAAACATGTCAGAGCGAAAAGTGTTGTCAGAGCATCGGCGGAGAAGGACGGGAAAGGAGTTTACAGAACTGTTATCTGGCAGAAATTATAAATGAAATATTCAATCCGGTTTTTATTCAACTTGATTCGGGGAATTGCTACGCTCGGATGGTATCATATTTACGTGTCTTTTCATGAGAGAATAAAAGCCCATTTTGACAGAACTTCCGTCTTTCTGAAAAACGCCGCCCTGCAGGAGAAATTTCAATCCATAAGCGATGATGTTCGAAACTTTCAAACACATGTCGATTACACGTTAAACAATTGTCTTAAACGTATCAGAATTTCTGAAAAACTTGTGATATTTCCTGTGTTCTTATGGCTGGCGGTATCTTTTTTATTGCCGTTGTTTAATGTGCACGGCAAAGAGGCAGGTAATATATTGCAGTATTTTTCTCCGCTATTAATTTTGTCAGGCGCGATGTTTATTTACGCAACAGTGATTTTTCCGTATTTTATAAATGTTAAAATTTTTAACCTCATGAGGACCCATGAAAAGATTGAAAAAAAATACTGGGACATTTGCATCTCGCAAAAATGGCTTGATTCATATAAATTTCTGGAAAGTTTTAATGCCGCAAGATTCCCCGTTCTTCCGTTATTGGCGGTCTGTGTTCTTTTAATATTTCTCCTGGCATCTATATTTTTCGGTGGGAAATGTTTATTTACGGGCTGGGCAGTAGTATTAATGTTAAGTTTTAACTGGTTATATTCCATTCAGCGTCGGTACGGTTATCATCTGGAAAACCACCGTAATTTAGGATTTATGGAAGATAAAGTAGAAGAAAAAGAAATTATTCCTGCTCTTAAAATTAAGAAGTGCCTTACCATAAAAAATATCATAGCAGCAGGGTTGGTTTGTGTAATCGCTGCGGGGATATTTGTAACAAGGGATTATATAAAAGAAGCGGAACGAGAACGTAGAAAAGAAGCAGACCGTAAAGTTATGGCCGTCAGAAAAAGGCAAGATTATGAAAAAGCTACAGCAAGGTATAAAAGAGAGTTAGATAAAAGAAGAGAGGCAGTTGGGAAAAAATTTGATTTGAAATTTACGGATATTATAAGTAGAAAAAATATTTCTTTTAGTTCAAATAAGGATAAAATTATAATCATTGATTTTTGGGCTACCTGGTGCGGTCCTTGTGTCAGGGAATTGCCGAAAATAAAAAATTTATATAAAAAATATAAAAACAAAAATGTTTTATTTATCGGAATTAGTCTTGATAAAGATAAAAATAAGGTCATAGATTTTTGCAAGAAAAATCAAATTGAATGGCCTCAATATTATGCCGGGGAAGGTTGGAATTCGTATTTAGTTAAAAAATGGAGTATCAGCGGAATACCGACACTTTTTGCGTTAAACAAATGAAATATAATATACAGCGTCGAAGCACGAAGAAATACAGAGCAGATAATCGAAGAATTAATAAAAAAATAAAAAGGTCCTTTAAAAACATTAGAAATGGCGCTTTACAATAACGATAAAAGAAATAATAAGAGCAAGG
>JBDRMV010000141.1:0-2013 GCA_043811795.1 bacterium
AAAGGTGAAGAATACAGGGCTTGTGGAAGTTCCCATGGGAATCTCTCTTCGGGATTTAATTTTTAAAATAGGCGGCGGAATCATAAATGACAAAAAATTTAAAGCCGTACAGACAGGCGGCCCCTCCGGAGGAAATATCCCTGAAAAATATCTCGACCTGCCCGTTGATTATGAAGCGCTGACAAAAGCGGGTTCCATTATGGGAAGCGGCGGAATGGTCGTGATGGACGAAGACGCGTGTATGGTGCAGATTGCAAGATATTTTCTTTCTTTCACCCAGGAAGAGTCCTGCGGAAAATGCACTCCATGCAGGGAAGGCACAAATTCGATGTTAAAAATACTGGATAAGTTCATTGCCGGGAAGGCGAAGGAAAAGCATCTGGACGAACTGGAAAAGATTGCTTTGATGATAAAGGAAACTTCGCTGTGCGGTTTGGGAAAGAGCGCCCCGAATCCTGTCCTTACAACTCTGAAATATTTCAGAGACGAATACCGCGCGCATATAAAGGGTACCGGTCCGGCGAAGGTCTGCCCTGATTTGATAAAATATGAAATTCTGGAGAAAGAATGTACCGGCTGCACGGTCTGCGCGAAGAACTGTCCGCAGAATGCAATTACGGGAGAGACAAAGAAACCCCACGAAATTATTCAAGACAAATGTATAAAATGCGGGATATGTTTAGAGGTCTGCAAGTTTAACGCCGTAATAAAAAAGTGAAGAGTGAAGAAGGAGATAGTAGGAGGGGTTTTCTAACCCCGATAAAATGGAAATTTTAATTGATGGTAAAAAGGTAAAGACCGACGAGGAAAAGACAATCCTTGAGGCGGCTCTTGAGAACGGCTTTGACATTCCGCACCTCTGCTGGCATCCCGCTCTTGAACCGTACGGAGCATGCAGGGTCTGTATGGTAGAAGTAGAAAAAAAAGGCTGGAAGATGCTTACCACTGCCTGCACTTACCCGGTCAGCGAAGGGCTGAAAATTTATACAGGGTCGGAAAGAGTTGTCAACGCGAGGAGATTTGTTTTAAAACACCTGCTCGCCCTGGCGCCGGAGGCGGAAGAAGTAAAAAAGTTGGCCGAAGAATATGACGTTGACCGCGAACCGCGAACCGTGAACCGCGAACCGGATAATTGTATCCGCTGCGGTCTCTGTATCAGGGTCTGTAAAGAATTGATAGGTAAAGAGGCTATCGGTTTCATAAACAGGGGGAAGGAGAGGATTCCTGAAACACCGTTTTTAGATGAAAATCCGCTGTGTATGACCTGCGGCGCATGCGCATATCTTTGTCCGACGGGGAGAATAAAGGTCAAGGATGCTCAGGTAAGAGAGATGGATGTGTGGCATAAAAAAGAAGAATTAGCGGTGTGTAAAAACTGCGGTAAAAAATACGCTTCTCTAAAACAGGTTGAAGAAGCGAAAAGAAAAATTGAGGATAATAAATTGCGCGAAATTCTTGATTTATGTCCGAAATGCAGAAAAGAAAAAATAATAAAAAACTTTAAAAAGGCGGGAGGATTTAATGTCTAAAATAGTGGCAGGTGCGGCGATAAGAGGTGCAAAAAAATTATTTTCCGATGCGAAGAGTTCATGGGAGAAAGCGGTAAAAGAAAAAGGGCCGGACTGCGAAATTGCTTTTCCGGGAACAGCTTTTTATTTCCCCATGGCGTATGCTCTACTGGGTTTGGAAGTAAAAAAACTGAAAGACATTCAGCCTGTTTTAGAAGAGGCTGAATCACTTTTGCATGAGGACCCGTCAGAAAAATTATGGCTCCCCTATTTAGGAGACACTTTGGATTCGGGAATTGCCGCTCTTTTCTGCGAGGAGATAATCTGTGCCATAAGGTATCTTTACGGTACGGAGCCCCAGAGTGACTGCGAGGGATTTTTTTCGGATACCATCCTGCGGTCTCTCGGGATACAACTTGTGGACGGCCGGCTGCCCGGCTTTGTCGCGATACTGGGCGCCGCTCCGGATAGTAAAGCCGCTGTCGAACTCGTCAGGGAATTTCAG
>JBDRMV010000142.1:0-2016 GCA_043811795.1 bacterium
AGTTATGACGAGTGGGAAAACCGGCTTGACGGCCGTCTCGCAAAAGCGGTGATGGCTATTCCTTCGGTAAAAGGCGTGGAAATAGGCGCGGGTTTCGGCGCTTCCTCCCAGCCGGGCTCAAAAGTTCATGATGTCATCTGCTACTGCAGAAAAGATTTGTTTTACAGAAAGTCAAACAATGCAGGAGGCATAGAAGGCGGCGTTTCAAACGGAATGCCTGTCATCGTAAGGGCTGCTCTCAAACCAATTCCCTCTCTTGGAAAACCCCTCATGTCTGTTGATTTAAAGACAAAAAAAACTGTGCTCGCTCCTGTCGTGAGGGGAGACGTTTGCGTGGTTCCGGCGGCGGGGGTTATCGGCGAGGCGGTTGTCGCCGTGGAAATAGCCAATGCCGTTATGGAGAAACTCGGCGGCGATTGCATTAAGGACGTGCTTGCGAATTACGGTTCGTACTTAAAAAGAATCCGTCCTTTCTGGACGCGCCGCCCTGGCAAGGAATAAGATTTTGACGCCACCCTTCCTCCCCCGGCGGACGAAGACGCCCGCCGCCCTGACAAGGAATAAGATATGAACGCCGCGTTAAGCAGGATGAATATAATTCTTACGGGAATGATGGGGTCGGGAAAGTCGGAAGTCGGGAGACGTCTGGCAGGTAAACTGAACATGAAGTTTTTTGATATGGACGAGAATCTCGTAAAAACAACGGGAATGAAAATAAACGATATTTTTGAACGCAAGGGCGAGGCGTGGTTCAGGCGGCTTGAAAGAAATCTTGTTCACTGCGTCTGTCTGCTGAACAACCAAGTGGTTTCGACCGGCGGCGGCGTCGTCCTGGATAAAAGAAATATATCCGATTTCAGGAAAAACGGCACCGTCTTTTATCTTAAGGCAGAACCGGAGGTCCTTTTTGAAAGGGTCAGGACCTCGAAGAGCCGTCCTCTTCTCAAAGTTGAGAATCCTCTAACGGAATTAAAAATAATTTACAGGCGTAGAAAAAAACTTTATGGGAACTGCGATTTTAAGATTATAACTGACGGCAGGGGAATTGACGATGTTTGCGCGGAAATAATCTCAAAGATTAAGAAGAAACCGTAGTTTGACATTTGTATATGAATTTGACAGAGTTAATTTTAAAGAAGAAATATGGAGAAAATGAATTATAATAGAACTTTTATCGGGAAGAATCTTGATGTAGGAAAAATTGTTCTGCGGGTGGTTCGTTCTCACACGAAGAGATGCCTGCTGATTACGAACACGACTGTCGGAAAGTTGCATTTGAAGAAAGTAAAACGGTCTCTGGAAAAGCAGGGCATAAAGGTTCTTGCGTCAATTTTGCCCGACGGGGAGAGATACAAAAACCTGCACAGGGTGGAGCGTTTGTATAAGGCGGCGCTCAAGGCGCGAATCACAAGAAAATGTTTTGCGGTTGCCCTTGGCGGCGGAGTCGTCGGAGACACCGCGGGTTTTTTCGCGGCGACTTTCTTGCGGGGGATTGATTTTATTCAGATACCCACGACTCTTCTGGCGATGGTTGACGCTTCTCTCGGCGGGAAGACGGGCGTTGATCTGCCGGAGGGGAAAAATCTTGTGGGGGCTTTCAAGATGCCTCTCGCCGTAATTATGGACGTAAAATTTTTAAGAACTCTGCCGCCGCGGGAGATGAAAAACGGCTTCGCCGAAGTTGTAAAATACGGGATTCTTAATAAAAGTTTCTTCGGTTTTCTTGAGAAAAATATGGACGGAATAAAAAAAGGCGGCGAAAAAATTATCCTTGAGACAATCAGAAAATCCGCCGCTATAAAAATGGAAATAGTAAAAAAGGATTTCAGGGAGGGCGGGCTCAGGATGATTTTGAACCTCGGGCACACGATAGGCCACGCAATTGAAACGCTTTCCGGTTACAGGAAAATGAAACACGGCGAAGCGGTCGCATCAGGAATGATAGAAGAAATTATGTTAAATAATTTTATTAAAAAATGCCCAGAAAAGGTTATGGTTAAGGTAATTTCGCTTATA
>JBDRMV010000143.1:0-11302 GCA_043811795.1 bacterium
GAGCAGCCCGCGGAGGCGGTAAATCGGCGGCTGACCGACTTTTATGTGAAGGTCGCTGCCCTTTAATTCCACAAGTTTTTTCAAATAATCCCTGAGTTCAGCCATATTTCACCTCTCCCGCTAAAAAGATCTTTTTTTCGCCTCGTCGGAAGTGCCCGAAGAAGATGACCCCTCAAACCCGCCGCTGCGGGAGGGCGCCGCCCCTATCAACTGAGCGAGGACTTCCGGTTTGTTTGCCTTCATCATCGCCATCTCCTTGGAAATTTTACCCGCTTTTACAAGCTGCGCGAGGGATTTGTCCATCGGGATCATGCCGACTTTGACGCCCGTATCCAGAGCGCCGTAAATCAAATGCGTTTTGCCCTCTCTTATCAGATTGGCTATTGCAGGAGTTACGATAAGAATTTCCCGCGCCGCCGCACGCCCCTTCCCGTCGACGGTCGGGAGAAGCTGTTGAGTGATTACCGCCTTGAGCGTTACCGAAAGCTGCATCCTCACCTGCTGCTGCTGGTATGGCGGGAAAACATCTATTATTCTGTCCACCGTCTGCGGAGCGTCCGTCGTGTGGAGCGTCCCGAAAACAAGATGCCCCGTTTCGGCAATGGTTAAAGCCGCGCCGATTGTTTCAAGGTCTCTCATCTCACCGACCAGAACAATGTCGGGGTCTTCTCTGAGAGCGCTCCTTAAAGCGTTCGTAAAGCTCTTGGTGGAACTTCCCACTTCTCTCTGCGTAAAAACGCAGCCCTTGGACTCATAGACAAATTCAATCGGGTCTTCAATCGTGAGCACATGCTCCTTACGCTGTTCGTTCAGCATGTTCAGCAGGCAGGCGAGAGTGGTGGTCTTCCCGCTGCCGGTGGGTCCCGTGACGAGAACCATCCCCCGCGCATATTTCGTGCACGCAATCATTGCAGGCGTAAAAGCGAGCGCTTCCGGAGACGGAATTTTTGAAGATATGACGCGCAGGACAGCGGCGGTGCCGTCCTTCTGCATAAGGACGTTTACCCTGAAACGGCTGACATTTTCTATCTGGAAAGAGCAGTCCAGTTCATGGTTTTCCTCGTATTTCTGTTTCTGCTCATCATAGAGAATGCTGTAAATCAAATCTTTCGTGTCTTCTGCCGTTAAAACAGTATCCTTGTAAGCGGGAAGAGGAATAAGTTCGCCGTGCAGACGAACCATTACCGGTTTCCGGGGCACAATGTGTATATCCGAAACATCGCTCCGTACCGCCTCGGTCAAAACGTCTATCATATCCATATCTTACTCCTTATCAGGGTGGAGGGAGAATGGCGTCCATATTCTTTCCTCCCGCGTATTATGCCCGCTATTATCCATATTATTGTAGGGACACATTGCAATGTGTCCTTTTATAATTTCCCTGATTTTAACTTAAATTTTCTAATCCGGCAACTCACATATTCTGTAAGACAGGTCATCCGCATTCAGAATAACAATTGTTTTCTTTCCCGTGAGCCAGCCGCCGGCTTCACCCGGATTTATTATCAGAGATGCCCCCGCTCTTCTGATATCAATTTTGTGAGTATGCCCGTATATGATCACATCGTATTTCCCGCCCGCTGCAAGCTCTTCAATAAAATCGGAACAGTGCGCCACAAAAATTTTTCTGCCGCCGACAGTGCCGCTATAAAAATTATGGAACAGGGCAAGCCCTTTGAATTTTTCTTTCAGATATTCCCTGTCACCGTCGTTGTTTCCGAAAGTAAAAATCAGCGGACAATTAAGTTCTTTAAATTCCTTATGCGTTATCGGAGAAATTATGTCACCGGCGTGAAATACGATTTTAACCGCCTCTTCGTTAAAAATTTTTACGGCGGCGGCTATCGCCGGCATGTTTTCGTGCGTGTCCGAAATAATCCCTATTTTCATTAAAATTTACATTCCCCCTCTTTCAAAATGTAGAAAACGATGCTTTCTCAAACATGAAAATGACCGTTGTCTGACGGGGCTGTGTGAGCGAGGAGTTTCGCCCACGCCCGCAGCGAACCCAGAGCGAACCCTCGCACGTGAGCGTCCCCGGAAGATAACGTCATTTTCAAACATAATTATTTTCCCGTCTTTGCCGCTACTTCTTTCGCTTTATTATAAGAAATTCTTAAGACCTCGTCGGGGTCTTCAAATCTTGAACTGCCGAGAATTTCAAGCATAAAAATGCCGTTAAAATCCGCATCCCTGAGCGCGGCAGCAAATTCATCCCAGTCTATCTTTCCCTGTCCGGGGGGAAGGTGAGCGGAATACGAACCGTCGTTATCGGAAACATGCAGCGTAAAAAGCCGGGCGGAAATGTCTCTGAGAAATTCCGAAGGGTTGCCTATCATATTGGCGTGGCCCGTATCGAGACAGACGCCGATGACCTCCTTCGGAAAATCGCTGATTATTTCAAGGAGGTCGGCGGCCCAGCCGCCTAAAAGATGGGGCGCCGGATTTTCGCAGGAGACCTTCACCCTGTGCAACAGCGCGTTTTCGCAGATTTGTTCCATGCTCTTTTTTATCCGCGCGGTTTTTTTCCTTATGAACTCAATGTCCTTAACGGGAAAGACCTTCACGCACGGATGAATGATAAGATGCTCTGTTTCAAAAAATTCACAGATATTCACCGCTTTTTTAATTTCATTCACCGCAATATTTCTCTGCATTTCGTCAACAGAGGAAATATCAAGCAGCCCGCTGAACGGGGCGTTTATGGAACAAACATTAAGATTCATCTCGCGGAGGTGCGATTTTATCTTTTCAAGAACATCCCCGTCATTATAGTTAAAGTGGGTATTCCTGCCCCATTTTTTCGCGCCCGCCCAGAGTTCCACATTCTTAAAACCCGCATTTTTTATTTTATCCAGACAGGAAAAAATGTCCTTGTGATAAAAAAGACCCGTTGAAATCCCGACGTCAAGCATTTCTTCCCCTCTTTTTTTTGCGAATTAATTTTCCGTAAAGTTTTATGTACTCCTCTGCGGATTTATCCCACGAAAAAGACAATCTCATAATTCTTTTCACCAGATGCGCCCATTTCTGTTTCATCAACCAGCACGCCTGGGCCGAACGGACAGATGAGACAAGAGACGCCGAACTGTAATTCCTCATAAAAAAACCTGTGCCTTTTCCGGCAGATGGGTTATACGGGGACACCGCGTCCTTCAAGCCGCCGACGGGATTGACCACAGGCACGCTGCCGTACGAAAACGCAATCATGGATCCGAGACCGCAAGGCTCGTACAGCGAAGGCATAAGAAAAACGTCGCTGCCGGCATAAATCCTGTGCGAAAGAACATTATTAAAACAGAGATTCAGCGAAATTCCGGAAGGGAATTTTTTCTTGACCGCTTGCAGTTTCCGACGGTAAATGTCGTCCCCAGTTGCCAGAACGGCGACCTGAACGTTACTTTTTAAAATTTCCGGAAGAGCGGGAATAATAATGTCCACGCCTTTCTGTTCGGCGAGCCGGCTGATAAAGGCGACCAGCATGGAATCACTCGCGGGAAGACCCAGCCGGCGCTGAAGTTCTCTCTTACATTTAATTTTTCCGCCGGGGTTTTCCGCATCGTACTTTTCGGCAAGCATTCCGTCGGAAGCAGGGTTCCATTCGGAATAATCAATCCCGTTCAAAATGCCTTTTAAACAGGCATCTCTTTTTCTCAGAAGAAAATCCAGACCGAAACCAAATCGTTTTGTTTTCACTTCCTCCGCATACGACGGGCTCACCGTGGTTATCGCATCTGCGGCGACGAGACCCGAATACAAAAAATTAAACCTGCCGTTCAGAAGAACCCTCTTTCCCTCAAGCCCCGCGTAAGATGCGAATTTTGACTTATAAATCCCCTGGTAGGCAAGGTTGTGCACGGTTAGAACAGCAGGGACTCCCTCCTCCGCGGCAAATTCAGGAATCAGCGCCGTCTGCCAGTCGTTCAGATGAAACACGTCGGGTTTTATTCCAAGATTCCGGACCGCCGCGAGAACCGCTTTCTGAAAAAAAATGAACCGCTGCGCATTGTCCGCAAAATCTCCTTTTGCCGTTCCGTAAATCCCGGAGCGCGCAAACATTTGATCCCGCTCTATAAAATAAAAATCAACGCCGTCGCTTTCGGTGTGGAAAACGCCGAAATCAAGCGGCACGCTTTTCAAATTTACGCTCAGATTCTTTTTCTTTCTTATTAAAAAATCCCTCTTTTTTATCACCTTGTAAAGCGGCATAAAAACACTTATTTTGAGGCCTTTCTTTGCGAGAGCCCGCGGAAGGGCGCTTGAAACGTCGGCGAGACCGCCTGTCTTGGCGAACGGCGCGACTTCAGATGAAACGAACACGACTCTCATAACTTATGATGCAATCTCATCTCAACTGTTTTTTCAGAATTCCGTAAATTTTTTCCGGAGCCGATGAAATTACTCTGGTTTTTGAAACTGCCGTCATGAAATTCACATCGCCCGGCCAGCGACCGACGACGTGCAGGTGAATGTGTCCCGCAAAGCCGGCGCCGGAGGCGGCGCCCTGATTTATGCCAATATTGAAATTCCGGCATTTGAAAACTTTTTTGAAAACACCCGTCATTTTCTGCGCGATTTCCATCATATCACTCAGTTCTTTTTTCTTTAGTTTACACAAATCCGCACAGTGCCTGTACGGGGCTATCATAACATGCGCCGTCGTGTAAGGAAAAATATTAAGCATCGCAAAGCAGCGCTTCCCGCGAAAGATAACAAAATTTTTTCCGTCCGACTTTGATTTCGACGCTCTGCAGAAAATGCAGCCCTGTTTTTTCCGCTCAAAATAAACGTCCCTCCACGGAGCGTAAAGATATTTCATTCCGCCTTACTCAAAAGACTTTTTACAAATTTCTTGAGTCGTAACTTTGTGAGAAAGCTCGTTAAAACAAATTCCACACCGTAAGAATATGTAACTGCCGAGCGTGAGACCCTTATTATAACGCCCTCTAAAACATATTCGTTGCCGTTTTCGCGCGTAAAAACAAGGTCAATTTTATCGCCCTTGTTAAACTGTCTGGAACTCTCAAAACCCGCCCCGCCCATGCCTATATCCGTCAGGCACGCCTTGCTCTTCTCTTCGAAGGCGCCCGGCTTATAGACATCCAGCAAAACCGTTTCTTTTTCCCTGTCGTATTTCCGCTTTACATTCCTTTTTGGATCCATAACATAAATAGTTCTCTTCATTATAACCTGTCTAACCTGTAAATTTTCATCTCCCTTTGCGCAACATGACCATTTTATCCCGACTTGCTTAAAAGACCTTTTACAAACTTCTTCAGGCGAAGCTTCGCGAAAAAACCCATTTCAACAAACTGCACGCCATAAGAGTATGTCACCGCCGAGCGGGCAACCCTTCTTATGACACCCTCCAGAACATATCCCTTCCCTTCTTTAATGCAAAATACAAGATTGACTTTATCCCCCATATTAAACTGGCTGGAACTCTCAAAACCCAAACCGCCGGTACTTATATCCGTCAGGCAGGCGCGGCTCTTCTCTTCGAAGGCGCCCGCCTTATAGACATCCAGCAAAACCGTTTCTCTTTTCCGGTCGTATTTCCTTTTCGCATCCATATCTTTTTCCTTACCAGGGCGGCGGGAGGGTGGCGTCCATGGTATAAATTATACATTGATTGGCGTAATTTAGCAAGTTGCTTTTTATCACATAATTTGATAAAATATTTCTATGATTGAACAGACCCTCGTGCTAATAAAACCCGACGGGCTTAAGAAATCGCTGACGGGCAATATCCTGACGCGCCTTTCGGAAGCAAAACTTGAGATTGCGGGCGCTAAAATCGTGCGCGTCACGAATGACCTCGCCGAACAGCACTACCGGCACATGAAAGACAAACCCTTTTTCAAGGAACTGATAAATTACCTGACGGGAGAACTGCACGACAGGAGAAAAGTCATGGCTCTCGTCTATCACGGGGAAAACGCAATAAAGCTGGTAAGAAAAATCTGCGGCACGACGAATCCCGAAACGGCGGAGCCGACGTCAATCCGCGGCGCTTACGGCAGAATAACGACGAAGGGTCTGTTTGAAAATATCATCCACGCATCATCCAACACGGTTGAGGCGGAAAGAGAAATAAAACTCTGGTTCAAACCTGAGGAACTGGTTTACAGAATTTACCCGGCTTCCATAATCAAAAAAGAATCAAAAGAACTCACCTGGGAATAAATGCCCGCTTTATTTTCTCAAAATCTTTTACGCAACTTGCGCAGAAACTGTAACGTAAGATTCTAACCTGCATTATTCTCTTCGGAGAAAAATCGGGTCACCTCTATTTTTTTGTTGGTATGAAAGAGAAAAATAGAAGTGACCAATTTTCCAATAGAAACGACCCATTTTTCTTTAATAACACGTTCACCAAAAATACCCTCATTATGAATAATGCAGACTAATTATAAGTAGTAAATAACAAAATTAAAAATTAAACTTTTTATCGTCTCAATTTCGCCTTTTAAGGGATGGGTGTCTTTCTGCTTCTGTATTTTTGACAGCTGAAAGATAATTTCTACCGGCTGTATTTGAATAGAATAATTTTTACCCTCTTCAATTTCATCCACGGGAACCGAAATTTCGCGCGAAATTTCGCCAATCTTCACGCCTTCCGTATTTACCTGCTCATCAATCGCGAAACCGGCGGTATCCGTCGTCGGAATTATCTTCACGCTGCCTCCGAGAACAAGCGGCTGGAGAATTATTTTTAAAGCCACGACGCCCAGAGGGACATTATCCTTCAGAAGAAGTATGTTCTGATTTTTAGAAATGCCCCTGGCGAGCGCAACGCTTCTTTTCACAATTTCATGTCTTTTCCCCTTCACGTCCACCTCAAATTTTACGGGATGCACAAGAGCAAATTCGGGGACGGTGTCGCTGACAATCCGGGCAGCAATAACTGTTTTTCCGGGTGTGTTGAACCTCAGAATTTTTGTTACGGCAAGACCTTTTTTGTCTGTGAGAACCGACTCCTTCTCAATAAAGCCGGAGCCCGTTTCAAATAAAAAAGAAACGTTTATGTCGGACACCGGGCTTTCCTCTTTCCCGAAAACACTTACAAGGACACCGGCTTCGCCCTGCAGCCCGAACCTTGTGTCCGCCGTTCTCGCATATTCCATCGGCCTCAATTTTATTCTCGTGATAAGTTCCTTTATCAGGTTTGAAAGTTCGTCTTTTTTCACGGAAGGAAGACGCGGGTCGGCCTTCGCGCGCGAGATCACTCCGATGGCGTCAATAATTCTGTCCTTTGAGGAAAGTTTCTTTGACCTCTCGACCGCGCGGTTAAAAATGCCGTCTATCTGCCTGCGGCGGCTTTCCTCCATAAATTCCCTGTCGCGAGAGGCGGTCGCCGGATATCTGGCGAGAAGAAAACAGGTAAAAATCTCCGTTTTTATGTCCTTTGAATATGTCTCTTTCGTTACTTTAATCTGGTTTTTTTCAAAAAAATCCCCGATATACGCGGCTGCCTGACTTACAATATCGCTCTTGGCGGCTCTGAACGCCTCATTTTTTGCAGACGCTGTGCTGGATGCCAGAAAATAAAAAAACTCCTCGTTTTCCGGAGGAGACAGGAACCCGGAAGGTGTTTTTGCAAAAGCGACGATACTTAAAAACAATAGTAGAAAGACAGGGAAACCCCGCATTTTATCCCAGCAGAGCATCAGCAGCCGGTTACCTGCCCCTCCGCGGAGGGCGTTTTGACCTTCTCTCCTGCACCGCGCTTTTTTTCATATCTTGATTCCTGTGCAGAATTGCTTTTTTCTTCTTCTTAAGCAGTTGCTTCCGGTTTTTTATAATTTCCTTCTTCAATTTGTTCCGGCGGGACCGGTCATTCAACAACCTTGTGCGGACGCTCTTTATTTCTTTTGAAAATTCCTTCAAAACTTCCGGCTTTTTGTAAAGGCTGACGTGCGTTTCCTGCATTTTCTTTATTATTTTCGCCTGTTTTGAAAGTTTGCCGCTCTTCTCGTAATGGAACACGCCGACTTTACCGGAAAAAACCGCCGCTGTCGTCAGTTTGTCTTTTGATGTCTTCACGACGAACTCCGTTCCCCTAACCGCGCAGACCGCCTGAGGAGTCCGCACGCTGTAATCAAGACCCTTTTCAATCGTTGACAGAAGTTCCCCTATTTCAAGGTCAAGTATCGCCCTTTTTAAATGTTTTTTGTCCCCTGAAAGGTCCTGAATCTTAAGTGTAGAGCGGTTCCCTATTTCAAAAATGGTGCCGTCAATGAGGTAAAGTTCGCATGTCGCATCCTCGCCTGTTTTTATGATATCCCCGCTCGCAAAAACATCATCTTTTTTCACGGTAATCCACTGCGAAGCGCCTTCTTTGAGAGCGGAAGCGCTGCCGAAAATCCGGTTGACCATTGCTATGCAGTCATCCTGCGCGAAAGAAATTTCCGCGCAAAAAGAACAAACTGCAAGACAATAAAAAAACAGAGCAGTAAACTTTTTTCCTGTCGTCATAACTTTACATTACCCCCTAATTATCCGCCATTGCCATGCTTCACAATTGCCATATACCGCTACGACCCATACGGGATAATTCCAACCGGGAAACCTGCGCCCGGTACGCTTTAGTTGGGGACAGGGCATATGGCAGGGGACAGGGCTTTTCAAGACCTGTCCCCATATCAACCGTCCCCAATTATATTACTGAAGTTTGTCGAGAAGGCCCATCGCCGCCTCTTCCGACGCCTTGTTTTGTGCTTCTCTCGCTTTATCTGCGAGGCCGTTGATAGCCCTGTTCCTCGCCTCCTTATAGTCATTTACGGGCAACTGGAACAAAACCGAGCAGTTGTAAAAATATTTTACGCCGACGTTCGTAACTTCCTCCACTTTCTCGTAATAACTCTCTGACGGAAGAAGACCGCTAACGTTTATGTTATCGGAAACCATCGCAATTCCGTCCTGGACAAATCTACCGAGGTCTTCAGGAGTGAGGTTTGCCCCTCTAGTGTTTTCAACAAACTCTGTTCTAACCTTTGTCTCAATGGATTCCGCAACATTTTTCATCGCCTCCGCTTTTGCCTGGCGAAGACCCACGGCATAATCAGCAACGCCCTTCAGACCGCCGGAAAAATACATGGTTGTTTCATCCTCAAAAAAGGGCACCAGTACCCACTCGGGGGTCTTGTCGGCGCTCTTCTCAATAACCGTCTGCGAACCGATCGGCTTAACCGCCGGGCCGCCGCAGCCGACCAGCGAAAACACAAAAACCGCAACAAACAAACCAACAAACTTCTTCATCTTTTCCTCCCATACTTTCTCTCTCGCCTGTACCCTTACGGGCACAAGTAATTCTCGATTGCTCGACTCAATAAGGGGACGTTTCCCCCTGCCTTCCGGCATCTTGCCGTCAGGCAATTTATTGCCTCCGAATCATCCGCCACAGACGAACAATTCTCCGCGGTCATCCCCTCCGAAGGTAAAGGATGGTTGCTTTTCACATGCATACTTCCACAACTCAAATCCCGACAGGCCGTGATAAAACAATAACATTCTTCCCGCCGCGCGGAATAACCGATATATTATACAATTTTTCCCCTTTGGCAAAACTCATATTGAACGTTCGGACATTTTTTCTGCCGGAAGAAATTTCATAACCCAATTCCGTCATTTTTTTCTGATAAAAAAGTTTTATATCGCTTGCGCTTAAATTTGTTTCATATACCGTGAGATTTATTCCTTCCTCCGTACCCGATGATTTTAAAACCGCTCCGGCGGGATACAGCATACTTTCGCCGGCGGGCTTTGGAGCCGCAGGCGGGGTTTCCTTTGCAGCAGAAACCGTTCCGGCGGGAACCGCCTTAACTTTTTTAGATGGACCCGTTAAAAACTTCAGAGCAACAACTGCGATTAAAACAGCCGCGAGGGCGCCCGCAGGGACAAGAAGATTTTTTTTGCTTAACTTAAATTTCGCTTTTAACGGCTTCGCCGGCTCATCCTTCTTCGGCGGGAGTTCCTCATACTTTTTTATAAGGTCGTCTATGTCACCGCCGGCTCCGGTTTCGGCAGGCCGTTCTTCAATCAACGGTTCCCGTGAAACATCCGCGGTTTCCGGAACTGCGGAAACAGCGTCGGCAATCTGTTCATCCTCCGCCGGCTCCGGGAGAACGTCCGTTTCTTCTTCCGGAGATGCGGCATTGCCCGCTACGGCACCAGGGCTCTGTTCCTCAAGCACCGGTTCCTCCGGAACTCCGCCTGAATCCGCTGATTGTTCCGGCCGGTTTTCGGAGGCGGCATCCGATTCGCCGATAGAACTTGCCAGTTCCTCAATGTCTATGGTCTCGTCCGGACTTTCTTTATCTTCTTTCACTTCTTACTCCTTAACCAGGGCGGCGGAAGAGCGGCCGCCACTTTTTCCCTTCACCATTTTACAATACTTGCGGATATCTTGTCAATGTAATTTATGTCACAATTTGACTCGCTCCAGAATCTCATCGTGGAAAAATCCGTTGGAAACGACATACCCGACAGTATCCAAACCGCACCGGCCTCCGTCCAAATCCGTCGCGGTTCCTCCCGCCTCTTCCACCAAAAGAAGCCCCGCAGCAAAATCCCACACCCTATCGCTGAACTCCACCTCTAATTCCGCGCGGCCGTTTGCTATATGAGACAAACCGGCGACGGTCGAGCCCAGCATTCTTATATTAAACACCTTATCATGAAGTTTCGCCAGCGCCGCAAAACTCTTTTCCGTGTTGCGGGCGAGAGAACTGTCAAAAATCATTGTCGCATCACACATCTTTCTCTTTGAAACTGAAATTCCCTCGCCGTTGCAGAAAGCGCCGCCGCCCTGGACGGCTCTGTAAAGACAATCCGTCATCGGAAGATAAATGGCGCCCGCCTTTACTTCACTGCCTTTACAAACGGCAATGGATGTTCCGAAAATATCAATCCCCTTTATGTAATTGTGCGTGCCGTCAAGAGGATCTATAATCCACAAAAAACCGCTGGTGGAATTACGGGAATCCGGCAGAGTTGCCTCCTCGGCCAAAACCCCGTCCTCGGGAAAACGCGCTTTTATCTCGGAAACAATTTTTCTTTGCGCCATTATGTCGATATCCGAGACGAGCGAACCGTCGTCTTTTGTTTCGAAATGAAATGCCTTCCCGAAATTCGATTTAAGAATCTCCCCGGCCAACCGAGCCATATCGCAGGCTTCATCCAGTCTTTTTTCTATTTCCCGCATTTAAGAATTCCGGCTTTTATTTTTAATTTTAACCTTCTTAATCTTCGCTCTCAAAACCTCTTTCAAAATCATCTTCTTCAACTCTCCCGCAATTTC
>JBDRMV010000144.1:0-4247 GCA_043811795.1 bacterium
TAAACATAAAGAATTGTGAAATCAGCGGCAAGACCGGCACCGCCCAGAACCCGAAGGGCGAAGACCATGGATGGTTTGTTTCGGCGGGCGGCGGGGAATACGATGATTTCTGTCTTGTGGTTGTCGTCGAACACGGCGGTAAGGGCGCTGTCAGCGCGGGTCCTATTTCAAGGAAAATCTGGGAAAAGTATATAAAGATTAAAAATGAGAAAATTTGATTTAGGCATTATTATTCCGGTTTTTTTCCTTTTGTTAACGGGAATTTTTCAAATTGTATCATATGCATCGGGGGCGCAGCTTCTTAATTATTTCATTGCGGTCGGGCTGGGCATCGCGGCGATGCTTGTGTTCACTTTTACGAAATATAAGGCGTTTTTGAGATTTAGAGCGGTTTTTCTCTATGTTTTCGGAATAATTCTTCTGGGCGCTACCTTATTTTTAGGCAAAACCGTTAATTTCTGCCGCTCGTGGCTTGATATCGGGTTTGTTATTTTTCAGCCCTCGGAAATTGCCAAGTTTTCCACGGTAATAATTCTCACCTATTTTCTCGGCAAAAATTATTCCGACAGGAATTCATTAAAAACAATTCTATTCATTACGCTTTTTTCCGCAATTCCCTTCCTGCTTGTTTTGAAGCAGCCCGATATCGGCTCGTCGCTGGTTTTTATTTTTATCTTTTTTATCTTTCTTTATCTCAGCCAGAATTTCGGGTTTTTTCTGTTTGTTCTTGCAACGGGGAGCGTTTTATTTGCGGAGATTGTCTATTTCTGCCTGCATCAGGGCATTGATTTCAGGATTTTTCGGCCGCTTGCCGCATTTTTGGTTATTTTCTTTATTGTTGCGAAATTTTTTTTGAGAATAAAAAAAACGTTTGTACCCGTCCTTTCCGTCTGTTTCTTTTTTCTTCTGACAGGTTTTTTTTCGTACAGGGTCGCCGCGGGATTTAAGCGTTATCAGAAAGACCGCCTTCTCAACTTTGTAAAACCTAGCAGGGATGTTTTGAATTCGGGCTACCATCTTGAGCAGAGTCTTATTGCAATCGGGAGCGGGAAATTTACGGGCAAGGGCTACCGCAGGGGAACCCAGTCCCGCCTCGGCTTTCTGCCGGGCAGATATAAGGATTTTATTTTTGCGAGTATTGCGGAGGAGTTCGGATTTCTCGGCGTTTTTCTTTTGCTAGCGGCGTATTTTATTTTGTTTTCAAGGATGATTAAAATTTCAGCGCTTTCGCTGGACAGGGAAGGGACATTCATTACTCTCGCCGTTTTCGGCGTGCTTTTTTTCCAGACGGTTCTCAACATCGGCGGCGTCATAGGAATCCTGCCGATAACGGGGCTTCCTTTACCGTTCGTTTCATACGGCGGCACGGCGCTGGTCGTTTATCTTTCAATGGTCGGGATCGTGCTGAATGTTTATTTGAGTTCCAGAGGTTAATTGTGGACGGCGTTGATGCCTTCCGGAGACGCTCACGTCTGCGGCTCGCTCCGGCAATCCTGCGGGTATACCGTAAAACTCCTCGGATTGACGGCTCCGTCAGGCATCATTCGCCTCCTCGCGCAGGACAGAATTATAGGAAAAACCGGAAGTGAAAAATGCGTTGTTGAAATTCAGACAGCCGGCGCAGTATATCGGAAACGAATTTTTCAGCGTCAAAAAGGACTGGTCTTTGGTTGCCAAAAGATTTCTGATTGCAAGTCCGGCCACTTACGAAATGAGCGCGTCTTCTCTCGGATTAAAAATTCTTTATCATGTAATAAATTCGAAAAAGGACTGCCTTTGCGAGCGCGTTTTTATGCCCGGGGACGATGTGAAAGAATATCTTTTGAAAAATGGCGCTCCTCTGGTTTCTCTCGAAACGAAACATCTGCCCCGTGATTTCAGCATAGTGGGGATAACGTTCACTTCCCGCAGTTCAATGCTTCTGACGGCGGAATTTTTCGAGCTTTTGAAGATACCTCTCTTAAACAGAGATGATAGTTTTCCGGTGGTTGTCGCAGGAGGGCCTGCGGTGAGCAATTTTGTTCCCCTTGTAGATTTTTTTGACGCGTTTATCGTCGGTGACGGCGAAGAAGTTTTAGGTGATATGCTTGATGAATACGCAAGTTCGCGGAAAGATGCGTTTCTCGAGCGCGTTTCAAAAATAAAAGGTGTTTATGTCCCCGGGAAAAGCGAGTGTGTAAAAAAAGCGGTTTGCCGGTTGCCAGCGGAGTATTATCCGGTAAAGCCGATTATTCCGAATATCAGGACTCTTCAAAACCGGCTTGACATTGAAGTTATGAGGGGCTGCCCCAACAACTGCCGCTTTTGCGAGGCGAAAAGGTTTTATTCCCCGGTAAGAGTCAGACCGAAAGAGGAACTAAAGGAAATAATTTTTTCTTCCGTAAGGAATACGGGCTACGGCAGTATTTCGCTTACCTCTCTTTCAACGCCCCAGTATCCCCATATTATGGAACTCGTGGAGGAGATAATTCCGTTTCTTTCAGGGCATGGGATTTCGCTTCAGATTCCGTCTTTAAGGCCCGACAGAAAATCATTTGACTGCGTGATGAAAATTCTAAAACTCAATCAGGTAAACCTGACGTTTGCTCCCGAAACGTTTTCGCCTCGGCTGCAGCGTGTGCTCGGAAAAATCACGCCTTTTGATGAATTCGAAAGAATGCTTTTTGACATCAGGCATGCGGGTTTCAGGGACGTTAAGATTTATCTTATGGCGGGGCTTCCGACGGAAACCGACGAAGATATCGCCTCTACGATTAAAGCGCTGAATAAACTGAAAAAAACAGGTCTGAAAATAGCGGTTACCGTTTCTGTTTTTGTTCCCGCTCCACACACGCCTTTTCAGTGGGTTAAATTCCGGGAGCCTGCCGAAATTTGTGAGCGCGTAAGAAGGATGAAAAAAGAAATGAATGGAATTGCCGTAAGGGCCGCGGATTTAGACGGGTTTCTCGTCGAGGGTATTCTTTCAAGAGCCGATGAAAAGGTTAAACCGGTTCTGGCGGCGATGAAAGGGCTCGCCGGTTTTTCTTTTGATTTCTGGAAGAAAGAAATGGGCAAAATCGGAATTGATGCGGTCGATTATATCCGCAGGGATTTTATGCGCGGGGAACTCCCGTGGGGTAAAATTGAGATTGCCGACGGTGATGAACTCCGTAAAGAGTACGAAACAAGTTTAGGGAAAAATGGGGTCAGCTCTATTTTTTCATGAGTAAACTATTAAAAAAATCAGAACTGACCCTATTTTTTATAGCGAGGATTATTTACGCAAAGGACGGGGATTTTATCCTCTTCGGTCATCTGGATATGATGAATTTGCTCGAAAAGGCGCTCCGGCGGACGGATCTTGAATTTATAACAGGCATGGGTTACAAAAGGAAGATAAAATTTTCCTCTTCCCCCGCGCTGTCTCTCGGCTTCAGTTCGGTCTGTGAATTTATAGACGTAAAATTAATAAGAAATTACACGGCGGATTTTATAAAAAGCGAAATTTCACGTCAGTTCCCCGAAGGTCTCAATGTACAAAAGGTTCTTTTGTCCGAAACAAAATTTCCCGCCCCGCGCGGCTGCGTCTATGAAAAAAAGCGTCTTATTTTTTTTAAGAAAAAAATAAGGACAATTTTCGGCGGAAAACAAAAAGTCGTCCCGCCCGCCCGAAGAATTTCTTTTATTTACTGAGAATGTTTACGGCGAATTCCAGAGTTTTGGTTATTGCATCGGCCGGCGCCTCGTAGCCGGATTCTTTGAGACCCAGCCACAGGCAGTTGAGAGCCATTAAGATGTCGGGGACCGTAACGTATCCCATGTGAGCGATGCGGAATAATTTACCTTTGTATTCTCTCTGTCCGTTTGCGAAGCGGATTCCGTATTTTTTTGAAATATTTTCGAGAAGTTTCGTCCCGTCAATGTTTTCGGGGACTTTTACCGCCGTAATCCCGTTTGAAGGGGCTGAAGAAAAAAGTTCAAGGCCCATTTCCTTCACGGCTTTTCTCGTTATTTCAGCCATTGTTCTGTGTCTTGCCCAGACGTTTTCCAACCCTTCTTCCTCAATCATTTCAATTGACTTTTTCATCTGATAAAAGGCGTTGATTGCGGGCGTCCACGGGGTCTGACCCTTTTCAAAATATTTTTTTGCAGAGGTCAGGGAGAAGTAAAAATTAGGAATGTCATTTTTTCCCGCCTGTTCCAGAATACCTTTTTTCAGAGCGATGAAAGCAAGACCCGGCGGCATCATAAAGCCCTTCTGGGAACCG
>JBDRMV010000145.1:0-4395 GCA_043811795.1 bacterium
ACATCCGCCGCTTTTATTCTTTTCATTGCGGGGCTGGCTGTAAGATTTGTTGTTTTAAGGAGAATACCATAGAAGAAATTAGAAATGTAATGGTACGACCGTCTGCGATGGAAATGACGTTGTCTTCCGGGGACGCTCACGTCTGTGGCTCGCACGCCACGGCGCACCTTCGGCTCCGGCAATCCTGCGGGCATATTGCAAAACTCCTCGGATTGACGGCTCCGTCAGGCACCATCCGCCGCCTTGTAGTCGCTCACACAGCCCCGTCAGGCAACGGTCATTTCTGCGCAAAAGTGAAAGAGGAAGTTAGATGCTTTGGGATTATTCTAAAATTTTGACGGCTTTGATTGCGGTGCCGTTCCTGATTCTTTTTTTCATTTTCGAGTGGCGCAAAAGAAAAATCGGACATTCCAAATATGCGGATATTGCGGTATTTTCAAGAATTTCTTTACAAAATAGTAGAAGCGAAATCGCAAGGAGGATTTCTCTCGTTTTCGCTTATGTATTTTTTATTCTTGCATTGGCTGGTCCGCGGTGGGGAATGGTTTCGAGGCAAATTAAGGAGAAGGGCGCCTCGGTTGTCATAGCGCTGGATGTTTCTGCAAGCATGTTTTGCGAGGATGTAAAACCGAACAGGTTTAAAGCATCCGTTTCAAAAATAAAAGAGATTATTTCCTCTCTTCCATCCGCCCGCTTCGGAATCGTGGGTTTTGCGGGCCGCGCTTTCAGTATTTGCCCGGTAACGGGCGATATTCCCTCGGTTAAAATGTTCCTTGACGAAATCGACGCGAGCATCGTTCCCTGCGCAGGAACAAACATACAGGATGCTCTTAAAAAAGCGAAGGAATGTTTCGGGAGGGACACAAACTCCAAAACGGTTGTCCTTTTTACAGACGGGGAAAATCTTCAGGGCAACCCCGAAGAGATTTTAAAAGAACTTAAAGGGATAAGGGTCATTGCCGTCGGCGTGGGAACCCCCGACGGCGAACCTATTCCTGTGAGAGACGACAAAGGGAATATCACGGGATATAAGAAAAAGGAAAACGGTGAAACGGTGATAAGCCATCTGGATGAAACGACGCTGCTTACGGTTGCCAATAAAACTTCGGGAAAATATTTTCCGTACAGTTCTTCGGCCGCCGATATTGAGAAAGTTGCGGACGAAATAAACTCGGCGGGCAAGGATTCACTGGGTAAAACTTTTTCATCCGCTCTTGCGAGGAAATACCAGATTCCCCTCGCTGCGGCGCTTTTTTTCATACTGGTTGATTTTTTTCTTCCTTACGTTTTCAAAAACAGAAATGTTCTTGATTCTTTCCGGCGCCGCGTTCCCGCCGTCCTGCTTGCGGTCGTTCTTTCCCGCGGGACGCTTTGCGCATCCCCCATAAGCAGGGGCAACAGGGCATTCAAAAACAGGGACTTTTTTAATGCGGAAAAGTTGTACAAAGAGGAATTGAAAAAGAAATCGCGGCCGGAGATTTATTACAACCTCGGGAACGTTTATTATTTACAAGAGAAAAACGACGAGGCGCAGAAGCAGTACCGGAAAGCCATGACGTTCGAAGATATTGATTTTAAGAATGACGTCATCTACAATATGGGTAATAGTTTTTTCAGAGAGGGGAAAACGGGCGAGGCGATTGAAAGTTACAGGAGGGTTCTGAGGGAGAACCCGCGCGATTCCGATGCATTGCACAATCTTGAAATCGCGCTGAAAAAAGCGAAGGGCGAAGACCGGAAGTCAAAGGGCGAGGGAGAGAAGAAGCCGGACAAAAGCAAAGAATCGATGTCCAAAGAGGACGTCCAGAGGGTTTTGAACGTCATAGAAAATATGGAGAAAAACGGGAAAATGCAGAAAAAAGTGAATATGCCGAAAGTCAGTCAGGACTGGTAAGAAACGGTGAATAAAATAAAAGGTTTTCTTTTCTTTCTCTTTGCTCTTTATTCTTTACTCTCTACGATTTGCTATGCGGATGACTTAAAGATAACCGCTTCGGTTTCAAGCCGTAAAATCAGCGTCAGTGAACAGTTGAAATTAACGATTTCCGTTGAAGGGCAGACGGGGAGAGCGCCCGGTTTGACACTCCCGCCGCTGCCTGACTTTGACGTGTATTCTTCCGGAACTTCCCAGAACGTTTCTATAATCAACGGACGGATTTCCTCGGTTTTTGAAAACAATTATGTCCTTGTCCCGAAGAGAGAAGGGCAACTCCTGATTCCTTCATTTGAAATAAATTATAAGGGCAAAAAATACACGACTTCCCCTATCAGCATAGAAGTTACCGCCTCGCCGCGGGCTGCGGCAGGGCCTGCGCAGAAACTGAAGGCGGAATCATTCTGGATAAAACAGGCGTTTGATAAAAACACCTGTTATACGGGCGAGCCGGTTTATTATAATTTTTCGTTTTTTGCGGACCGGGGCCTGTCGCGCAATCCGAGTCTGACCCTGCCCGAGTTCGGCGGATTTCTGAAGGAAGACCTTCCTCCTCCGCGGCATTACAATACGGCGGTAAACGGGAAGAATTATTTCGTAACCGAAGTAAAACTTGTGATTTTCCCGGTAAAATCCGGGGCGTACGGATTTTCTCCCGCCAATCTTGAAATTGCGGATGCATTTTTCCCGGATGCCTTTAACGATGATTTTTTTACGGATTTCTTCGGTCGGAGAAGCAGGAGAAAAATTCTCAAAACAGAGCCCCTCTCCCTGCAGGTGAAAAATCTTCCTGATGCCGGAAAGCCGAAAAATTATAAGGGCGACATCGGCTGTTTTGAAATTACCGCGCAAATGGACAAAAAAAAGGCAAAGGTCGGCGAGGCGGTAAATCTCATCGTGGAAATTAAAGGGGAAGGGAACATTTCTTCTATAACCTGCCCTGATTTTCCCGAATTCGTAAATTTCAAGCACTACGAAGTAATCTCCTCGCAAAACGTCGAAAAGGCAAATTACAAGATTACGGGTTCAAAGAAATTCCAGACGGTCCTCGTGCCGAGGGTTTCCGGCACCCTGAAAATTCCCGCCATTGAGTATTCATTTTTCGACCCCGTAAAAAAGAAGTACGAAAAAGTCAGAACAAAAGAAATCAACATAGAGGTTGCGCCGTCGGCGGAGCATCCGTCCGCAAAGCAGTATCCCATAAAACTGAAAGAAGTCAGCCGCGACATAAGGCACATCGCCGGAGCGAGCGGATTAAAAAAGGATAAAGGCATCATTTCCGATTTTTTCTGGCTGTGCCAGGCTGTTCCCCTCGGCGTTTTTTTCCTGACTTTTTTTATCAAAAACAGGGTCTATGAAAAAATCGTTCCGGGGGAAATAGTGGTGAGGAGAACCGCTTTAAGAAGGGCAAAGACGGCGGCGGGCAGAACCAGCGGGGATTACAGGAATTTCTGCCAGGAGATGGAAAAAATCCTCGTTAATTTCATAAAGGACCGTCTGAATACCGTAAAGATTGAATCCGCAGGAAAAACGCTGGCCGAAAGAAAAGTGCCCGCCGGGACGATTGCAAAAGTGAATTCTTTTGTTACAACCTGTCAGTTAAAGAGGTTTTCACCGCAGGAGTCGCTGGCCGACCGCGTAGCGCTCAAAAGAGAACTTCTGAAGATTTTGAAGGACCTGAAAAAATGGATTTGACTAGTTGGGGACGGTTCTTATGGAAGGGGACAGGGCTTTTCAAGACCTGTCCCCAACTATTAACCGTCCCCTTTCATCTGTTCTTCTTTGCTGCTTTTTCTTTCGCGGATGATTTTCAGGTATTTAAAGAAGCGAATAAATTATACGAGAGCCAGAACCTGCAGGGCGCCGTTTCAAAATATTCCGCTCTCCTGAAAAATGGATACGTGAACTGGCAGATTTTTTACAATCTCGGCGACTGTTATTTCCGTCTGAACGATTTGCCGAAAGCGCATCTCTATTATCTGAAAGCGCAGAGGCAAAATCCCCGGGCGGCCGATGTCAAATATAACATTGAAATCACAAGAAAAGCGCTCAATCTTCCGGCCCGGCCGAGCGGTTTTCTTGTTTCGTTTATAAAATTTTTCAGTTTAAAAGAATTTAAAATAATTGTGACGGTTATTTTCTGGCTGGTAATGGGCGGCGCGACTTTTTATATAATTACGAAAAGAGAGGTTCTGGCGTGGTCTGCCGCATTTCTTTTCATAATAGAGATATTCTTCGCGGTTTCACTTTTCGCCAAGTCGCGATATGAAGAACCCGGACGGTGGGCTGTTTCTCTTGCGGGAGGTAATCTTATGAGCGGGCCCGGAAGCGGGTATAAGGTGATAGCGCAGATTCCCGAGGGTCTGGAGGTTGAGGTTTTTGAACGGGAAAACGGCTGGGCGTTCTTAAGCGTTCCGGAAAACAGGGGCTGGCTGGAAGAAGAAAATATCGGAGAAATTTAG
>JBDRMV010000146.1:0-2835 GCA_043811795.1 bacterium
GAAATCGTACCGAGATTCGCGAACATCCCCGTTGAAAAAACAAGGACGGCGGGCTTGCCGATAAAGGCAGCGAGTTCTTTTTCAAGTTTTTCGTGAATGTCCAGAGTCCCGTTCAGAAACCTGCTTCCGACGCAGCCGCAACCGTATTTCTGTGTCGCGTAAATCGCCGCATTTTTAAGGCGCTGGTCCGTCGCGAGCCCAAGATAGTTGTTGGAACCCATCATAATCATCCTTTTTCCTTCGGAAACAACAACAGGGTTCTGTCCCGATTCCACACGGTGAAAATACGGAAATATACCTGCCGCCTTAATGTCCTTTACGATTGTAAAATTGCGGCACTTGTCAAAAAGATCCATAACGCCCATCCTCCTTAATGCTACAATTTAACAAGATAAACCCGTATTTTGCAATAGTAAAATCTGTTCTTTGAACATTTTATTTCCGTTCAAGGCGGCCGCTAAAACTATAACCAGCGGCGGAGGCGGTACCAGGCGAGAGTTTCCTCAACGCCGCGCACGAGGGGATACTGCGGCTTATAGCCGAGAACGTTTAAAAGGCGCGAGTGGTCGACGACCCAGTATTTCGTATTTATTTCCGTAACTTTCTGGACATTCAGTAACGCGGGCTTGCGCATGAGAAAAGCAAAGACCTCCGCGGCAATTCCGCCCAGACGTATAAGCCCCTCCGGAACTTTTATTATCAGAATTTTTTTCCGCATTTTTTCAGCTATTGTTTTAATAAAAATATCATAGGTCAAAGTTTGGGGACAGGAAAGAAAAAAAGTGTCGTTGATGGCTTCGGTATCAACCGCTTTCATAATGCCGCCGCAGACGTCAAAAACGCTCACGAGATTGACAAACCTTTTGCCTGACGGAAGAAAGACAATTCCGCTCTGCACCATCCGGAAAGCAAAGAAAACATCCCTGTCGCCCGCGCCGTAAACGGAAACAGGCCTGAGTATCAGATACGGCAGTCCGCTTTCTTTCAGTATTTTTTCGCCGAGGAGTTTGCTTAGACCGTAATCCGAAACGGGCGTTTCAATCTCGTTTTCCTTCTTCGGATTTTCAAGCGTCCCTGGGCCCGCAGCCGCCTGGGAGGAAACATAGATAAACTTTTTAAGATTTTTGAGCCGCCGCGCCTTTTCCACGAGATTTTTCATCCCACCGCCATTCACTTTGTAATACTGGCTCTTTCTTCCTCTTATCAAACCCGCCAGATGAATTATAACCTCGACTTCAGGAAGTTCCCCGTCTAAAGCCGTGAGGTCGCCGTACACGGGCCTCGTATTGTCCCTTTTTATTTTCTCGTATTTCTCACTGTTTCTGACGAGACAATAAACTTCGTGCTCACCTAAAAAATCAAGAAGATTTTTACCGATAAACCCTGTGGCTCCCGTGAGCAGAATTTTCATTCTTCGAGGAGAACCAGGCTGTCCCTGTGAATCACCTCGGGCGATTCGGCGTATCCCAGAATTTTTTTGATTTCGGAACTTTTTTTCCCGCGAATTTTCTCAATTTCTTCCCTTGAATAATTAACGAGACCTTTTGCAAATTTCTTCCCGCCGGAACAGAGATTAACGGCGTCGCCTTTGCGGAAACTTCCCGCGGAGCCGGTAATCCCGGCAGGGAGCAGGCTTTTGCATGTTTTTGAAACCGCCAGATACGCTCCATTGTCGACAAAAACGGACCCGCCGCAGAGGCGGCCGAAAACAATCCATCTTTTCCTGTTTTTTATTTTTCCGCGGGTATAAACAGTCGTGCCGGTTTGTTTGTTTTTAAGGAAAATCCCGGAAAGGACTCCGGACGTTCTGCCCGATGCAATTATCATTCTGCAGCCGCTTAACTGCGTGATTTTCGCCGCCAGAAGTTTCGACCTCATACCGCCCGTACCGAAACCGGAGGCGGCACCCGCCTTTTCCAGGAGAGCGCGGTCAATGGAATGAATTTCCCGCACGATTTTACCATTGACTAAAATGCCTTTTACATCCGTTAGAATTACCAGGGTTTCCGCTTCAATGTGACTCGCAACAAGAGCGGAAAGACGGTCATTGTCACCGAACTTTATTTCATCAACGGCGACAGAATCATTTTCATTTATTATCGGCACGACGCCCGAATCAAGAATTTGCAATATTGTTCTCCTCAGATTGAGATATTTGTTCCTTTTTGAAAAATCGTCGGCGCTGCAGAGAATCTGCGCGGCGGTAAGACCGTGCTTTGAAAGAGCTTTTACCCACATGCTCATAAGAATCGGCTGGCCTATGGAGGAAAGAACCTGCGCGCTGGAAACATCCTTCGGCTTCGGCGCATTCATTTTTATCCTCCCGCACCCGATTGCGCCCGAGGAAACGACAGCAATCCGAAAGTTTTTTTCCCTCAGAGCGGCGATTTCACCGCTTATTCTGCCGATGATTCTTCTGCTGATGCCGCCGCGCGAATCCGTCAATAAAGCCGTCCCGACTTTTACAACAATACGCCGCATAATTCCTCTCTTATGTGCTCGACAAGCCCGGAAACACCCGTTCCTTCCTTTGCCGAAACCAAAAAGTGCTTTTCGCCGAAATGCCCTGTAAACTTCCCGCCTTCAACCGTGTCAATCTTATTCAGCGCAATAATAAACGGTTTCTCCAAAAGAAACGGTTTATATTCCAGAATCTCCTGTCTTAAAATTTCAAAATCCCTATACGGATTCCCTGCCTCCGAAAACCCGTTCACATCTATCACGAAAAGCAGAATTTTTACCCTTTCAATGTGCGCAAGAAACTCAAAGCCGAGCCCGCGCCCCGCATGCGCCCCTTCAACAAGACCGGGTAAATCGGCAAAACTTATGCCGCCC
>JBDRMV010000147.1:0-15321 GCA_043811795.1 bacterium
GGCTTCTCGGCTCAATAGGGGGGATTCTCCCCCCTGATTGTGCTCCTCACGTCCGCCACGGCGGACATTCGTCGCTTGTCACCCCCCATGTGGTAAAAAGATTGTTGGTTAGCACGCGCATACTTCTATACTTACTTTCTCGCCTGTAATTCCCGGCTTCTCGGCTCCATGGTTTTGTATCAGTCCAGTTGCTGCAAGAGCTCGGAGTATTTTTTTGAGGTTTTTATATTCCTTATTAACGGGTCGTTGGTGAACTTCCTGAACAGACATTTATCATACTGATAAGCAAACATGAGTGCATCCCACGCTTTTTTGAGCGCATCTTTCCGGAGCAGCAGACAGGCAAGATTGTAATGGAGTAACGCTTTTTCATCTTCCGAATTACATTTTTCGGAAATCCCGTCGAGAAAATCCTGAGCGGTACTCAATTCACCGCCGCGCAGAGTTATCAAATTTAAGTAAAGACCGGCGAGGATAAAATCCGGCCGCGCCTCAAGAACCTTCAGCAGTATTTCTTTTGAACCGCTGTAATCACCGGTTAAATAATTATAAACGGCTTTGAGAAAAAAACTCCTTTCCGTGCTCTGGCCTATAAGCCCCGCCTGAGTAAGATATTCCTTAGCCCGCGCATATCTGCCGAGATGAAGGTTCGCTTCAGCGATAATCAGCAATGTTTCCTCCATTTCATCAACGGTATTTAATTTTTCGTAAACATTCGACAAATGCCAGGCGGCCTCATCAAACACTCTCAGCCTGAACAAAATATTGCCGAGAAAAATCCTCGCGCCTGTTTCTTTCTCATCAATGTACAAAACCTTTTTAAGACACTCCACCGACCGTGATAAATCACCGGCGGCGAAATTGGCTTCGGCAAGTTTTTTCAGAACCTGGACGTCATTCGGATTAATCTTAAGTATCTCCCCCAATTCGTATTCCGCGCCGAAATAATTTTTTTCCATAAGATAAATATCGGCGAGCTGCAGGATGGTCCATTGTTTCCACTCATAACCGCCGGAAGGCATACCGTAACATCCTTTAAGCAGAATTTTGGCGCGGTCCCGCATACTGAGCTTAAGATAAGTCGTCAGCAGAAGCGAAATGATAGCGGGATTTTCGCTATCCTTCCGGAAACATTTTTCAAGTTTGACCCTGGCGATATCAAACCTGCCGTCTTTGAATGCCTTCTCCGCTTTAGACAGGTTCCAGCTGAAAATGAAAGAACTCAAACTCCATTTTGATTTTTTCGAATGTAATTCCTTGCCGGAATTTATCAAACTTTTATAATCCGCTTTTAATTTATTGAGTTCTATCTTGACCGGAGCCGCCTTTATTTCTTCGCCGACAGCAGATAAACTGACGAATACTTTGTTAAAATAGTACCCGACACCGAAAAAAATGAAAAGCCCCGTTAAAATCAGCGCCGCTTTCGCTATCTTTACCGCCTTCACCGTATCCACTTCCTTCCGCGCATCCACGATTGCGGCTTTTTTCAATTGCTCTCTTTTTTTAACGTCAATATCAAATTCCGCGGATATGCCGAGCGCCGGAAAGACCTGAGCGGAAGGAACCCATACCTCAAACGGCCCCGTTTCGCCCAAGGATTTTTCCACGGGCTCAATCTCCTTTTTCCTCAGACGCTCCATAAAAATTTTCACGTCTTTTGCTGAATTTAATGTTTTAATCTTTTCGAATTTATCAGGGTCCGGCATCCTTATCTCCATCTCCGCGGCAGCCAAACGGCCTTTTATATATTGTATGAATATTCCGGGGAAAAAGCCAATTTTAAATTTCTGCGTTGACATATAGGCCATATCAAAGTATAATTTACTTGGCGGAACCATGGTAACAAAAGATAAAAGCAGCGTAAAAACTGAAGCAGGCGCGGAACTGCTGCCCAAAAAGAAACTTGGCGACCTGCTGGTGGAAATAGGTCTTATCACCGAAGAAAACCTTCACGAGGCGTTGCAGGAGCAGCAGGAAACCAAAGGAAAAATCGGGCAGATACTTGTGGAAAAAGGTTTTATCACCAAGGATGTGCTCCATTCCTTTCTGGGAAAGCAAATCGGCGTACCTTACGTTACCCTGTCCGAATACGGTGAAATTCCGGATGAGGTAATCAGGACCGTGCCCGAGATGGTGGCAAGGAGAAAAAATCTTATCCCGCTCGCCCTTGAAAAAAATACTTTGAAAATAGCGATGGCTAATCCGAAGGATTTTCAAGCGATTGACGACCTCCGCTCGATTACCGGAAAAAACATAAAGCCGCTTTTAGCGGACAGCGATGACATAAAACAAAGAATTGACGCATATTATTCAAAACAATCAGACATAAAATCCGAAGGAAAGACCGCGAAAACAGCAACAACTTCCGAATCGGTCAGCAGCATCCTTGCAGGTTCGATGGCTGATATTGTCAGGGAAATGGATAAGACAAAACCTTCCGAAGAAGCAGAAGAAACTGCGGGGAAAGAAAAAGAAAAGGAAAAAGTGGTGGACCTTATGGCTCTGGCGGCTCACGGCGAAGATGCTCCCGTCATAAAAATGGTCAATTATATTCTGGCTTCGGCGGTCAAAGCCACGGCGAGCGATATTCACATTGAGCCGTTTGAAGATGATTTGAGAGTCCGTTTCAGAATTGACGGAATACTCCATCCGCAGCCGTCGCCGCCCAAAAAAGTTCAGAATGCCATTACATCCAGAGTTAAAATTATGGCAAATCTCGACATTGCCGAACACCGCCTCCCGCAGGACGGAAGAATGAAAGTTAAAATCGGCAAGAAAAACATTGACCTCCGGGTCTCCACGCTTCCTTCATCCTTCGGAGAAAAGATTGTTATGAGAATCCTTGACTCTTCGTCTCTCTGTCTGGATCTGACAAAATTGGGCTTTGACGAAGGGCCGCTGGCAATCTACAAAAAAAACATTTCAATCCCTTACGGGATTGTCCTGGTGACCGGACCGACCGGCTCGGGGAAATCCACCACGCTATACTCCACCCTGTCCACCATAAACCACCCCGACGTTAACATTATAACCATTGAGGACCCCGTTGAATACACTCTCAGCGGCGTCACACAGGTACAGGCACGCGCCGACATCGGACTGACTTTCGCGGCGGGGCTCCGCTCGTTCCTGCGGCAGGACCCCGACATTATCATGGTCGGTGAAATCAGAGACACGGAAACCGCCGAAATCGCAATAAATGCAGCGCTGACGGGGCATCTTGTCTTCTCAACGCTTCACACCAACGACGCGCCGGGCGCGGTAACCCGTTTGACAAATATGGGAATCGAACCGTTTCTGACATCCTCATCCGTGGCAATGGTCATCGCTCAGCGGCTGGTCAGGGTAATCTGCGAAAACTGCAAGGAAGCATACGAAGTTCCTGCCAGCTCTCTCGAAGCG
Source organism: bacterium (assembly GCA_043811795.1). Lineage (GTDB taxonomy): Bacteria > CG03 > CG03 > CG03 > CG03 > JBDRMV01. The sequence continues at coordinate 3,406 of JBDRMV010000147.1, forward strand.
CTCGGCTTAACCCGCAAAGAAATAGGCAACAAAAATAAAGTCACTCTTTACAGAGGAAAGGGATGCGACCACTGCGTGAACACGGGGTACCGGGGCCGACTCGCTTGCTATGAGGTAATGGGAATCGATGAAAAAATCAGGGAACTTATTCTCCGGCGGGCACCGACCAACGAGGTAAAACAGGCGGCAAGGGCTGCGGGAATGATAACAATGCGGGAAGCATCGTTACAAAAAGTCCTCGCGGGAAAAACCACGGTGGAGGAAATGTTCAGAGTAACCTTCGCCGACGAAGCGTAACAACTCCTTTTTACCCGCAAACTTCCCTGACAAGCATAGAATCTTACGTTGCAACATCCGCAGATTGCAGAAAAGATTTAGCGAGCAGTATTTGGCAAGCGGGACTGTGTGAGCAACTGAAATTTTGTTACAAGAAACAATTCGCAATAACAACACGCGGCGGCGGATGGTGCCTGACGGAGCCGTCAATCCGAGGAGATTGACGGTATGCCCGCAGGACTGCGGAGCGTCCCCTTGTGGGATTGCCGGAGCCGAAGGTGCGCCGGGGCGTGCAGAAAGCCGCTTTAGATTTTTTTTCTGGCTATAACTTTTTTAACCGCCTGAATAATATCAAGATATGTTACGTTGAACTCGTGCATAAGTTCACGCGGTTCGCCAGATTCGCCGAACCTGTCTTTGATTCCGATGAACTCCATGGGGACGGGACATCTTCTTGCAATGACTTCCGCCACGGCAGAGCCCATTCCGCCCATTATCTGATGCTCTTCAGCCGTAACGACCGCCCCGGTCGCCGCCGCCTCTTTTATTCCTTCCTCATCTATCGGTTTTACCGTGTGCAGGTTATAAACTGCGGCTGAAATGCCTTCTTTAGCCAGCGACGCAGCGGCTTTCAGGGAATCAAAAACCATCGGACCGCAGGCGATAATCGAAACGTCTTTGCCTTCTCTGAAAAAAGCAATCCTGCCGAATTCAAAAGGCGTGTTCTCCTCCGTAATAACAGGTACGGGTTCCCGCCCGAACCTGATGTAAACAGGGCCCTTGTTCTTCGCCGCCCAGAGAGTGGCTTTGTATGTTTCATGAAAATCGCAAGGGACGATGACCTGCATGTTCGGAATACACCTCATAATGGAAATCTCCTCCAGAGCCTGGTGCGTTGCTCCGTCCGGGCCGACTGAAACGCCGCCGTGAGCTCCGCCGATTTTCACGTTCGCTTCGTTGTAGCAGATTGACGTTCTTATCTGGTCCCAGCATCTCCCTGAAGCAAAAACCCCGTAAGTCGAAAAAAACGGAATTTTTCCGGCGAGAGCCAGACCGCATGCGGTTGAGGCAATGTTCTGTTCCGCAATTCCCATGGAAAAAAACCTGGCAGGGAAACTTTCTTTGAAAAGAGAGACCTTTGTCGAGGAAGTGATATCCGCGCCGAGAGCAACAACGTCGGAATTTTCTTCCCCGGCTTTGACGAGACCTTTGCCGTAACCATCCCGGGTTGACTCCATCCGGGGTTTACCGAGGTCTATTGCCGGAAGTTCTGCTCTTTTCATGATTCCTCCCATGCCTTTTCTTTTTCTTCAAGTTCCTTCAACGCTTTTTCCGCTTCTTCTTTTTTGGGAGCGACTCCGTGCCAGCCCGCGACGTTTTCCATAAAAGAAACGCCTTTGCCTTTTACCGTTTTCGCGATTATTACGGTCGGCCCGCCTTTATAGGATTTTGCCCTGTCGAAAACTTCGAGAAGTTCCTTGATTGAATGCCCGTCAACCGGGATTGTATTCCAGCCGAATGCTTCCCATTTTTTCACGAGAGGCGCTATGTTCATAACATCCTCTAACTTCCCGTCAATCTGCAGGCCGTTGAAATCAACGATTCCGCAAAGATTTGAAAGTTTGTAATGCGCCGAGGACATCGCCGCTTCCCAGATACCGCCCTCTTCAAGTTCCCCGTCGCCCATAAGGCAGTAAACCCTGTTGGGTTTTCCGTCAAGTTGCATCGCGAGAGCCACTCCGCTTGCGATAGAAAGCCCCTGCCCGAGAGAGCCGGTTGACGCATCGAGACCTGGCAGACCCTTGTTGACGCCGGGATGCCCCTGAAGACGCGAGCCGAATTTTCTAAGAGTCATTAGTTCGGCGGGGTCAAAAAAACCCTTCCTCGCGAGGACCGCGTAAAGAGCGGGGCAGACATGACCTTTCGAAAGAATGAAATAATCCCTCCCGGCCCACTTCGGATTCTCCGGGTCAATGTTCATCGCATAAAAATAAAGAGAAACCATAATATCCGCCGAGGAAAGGGACCCTCCCGGATGGCCGCTCTGCGCTTGCGTTATCATTTTGACAATATCGCGCCGGATGGTCCAGGCAATTTTTTCAAGTTCCTTAATTTGCACTGTATCCTCCCTTTTTGCCTTTCAGGAGCGATGCGACTCTGGAAAGGAGTTGTCTTGAATTGAACGGTTTTACGATGTACCAGTCGGCGCCGTTTTGAAGCGCTTTCTCAAAATCTTCTCCCATTCCCAACGCCGTCAGCATAATAACGGGAATGGTTTTTGTTTTCTCATCCGCCTTGAGTTTCCTGCAGACCTCGTAGCCGTCCATTCCCGGCATCATCACATCAAGCAGAATCATGTCCGGACGATATTCGGCAAGTGCCTGAAATGCCTCAAGGCCCGAGGAAACGCACCTCACTTCATAACCGCTCTTTTGAAGCATAATCTTAACCACCATCTGAATCTTCGTATCGTCGTCAACAACAAGAATCTTTGCCATTATAATTTCTCCAGAGCGGATTTTATTTTTTCTACCGCACGTTTGATATTCGGAATGCTGTTCGCGTAGGAAAATCTAATGTAGCCCTCGCCGAATTTGCCGAAGGAAGTCCCCGAAAGAGAGGCAACGCCCGCTTCTTCTAAAAGAAACTTTTCGACCTCCGAACTCTTCATCCCCAGTTTTTTTATATTCGGAAAAACGTAAAACGACGCGCTCGGCTTGTGGCAGGTAATTCCGTCCAGAGAGTTGAGCCCCTCAACAATGATGTCTCTCCTCTCTCTGAATTTCTCCACCATACTTTCACTCTCAGCCTGCGGGCCTTCAAGCGCTTCGATTCCCGCTATCTGCGTAAAAGAACAGGTGCAGGAATTTGAATTCGTCTGAAGACGCGTAATGTGGCCGGCTAATTCCTTCGGCATTACCCCGTACCCGAGACGCCAGCCGGTCATTGCATACGTTTTGGAAAAACCGTTTAAAATTATGGTTCTTTCCTTCATCCCGGGAAAACTCGCAATGGAATGGTGAACGCCTTCATAAATCATTCTGTCATAAACCTCATCGGAAAGGACCATACAGTCGTATTCCTTGATAATCTCCGCCATTTTTTTGAGATTTTCCTCCGGGATAACGCCGCCGGTAGGGTTTGAAGGCGTGTTGATTATTACCAGCCGCGTGCGCGGCGTAAACAGCGACCTGAACTCTTCCACGTCCACGCTGAAATTCTTTTCTTCCCTCAACGGAACCGGTTTCGCGACGCCGCCCACAAAGTTTATCATCGACTCATAAATAGGGAATCCGGGATTCGGATAGATTACTTCGTCTCCTTCATTTACAAGCGCCAGAATCGGGAAAAAAATTATCGGTTTCGCTCCCGGGGTTATGACGACCTCTTCAGGATCTACGGGAATTTTCCTCGTTTCGGAAATATACTTTGCTATAACCTTCCTCGCTTCAGGAAGACCGGCGGAAGGGCCGTAATGGGTTACGCCGTCATCAATTGCTTTTTTTGCGCTTTCACAGATATTTTTGGGCGTTGCGAAATCCGGCTCGCCTATTTCAAGATGAATAATCTCTTTCCCCTGCGCTTCCAGTGCTTTCGCTTTTGCGAGAACCTCAAAAGCCGTCTCAGTCCCAAGCCGGGACATCCTCTCTGCCAGTTTCATTTTTTTAACCTCCGCCTATATTTTTCCCAGCAGGCGTTTTACCTCGGCGGTTAAAAAACCCGTGGAAAAAGGTTTTATAATATATTCATCCGCACCCTTTTTTAACGCAGCCGAAACAAATTCCTCCTGACCGAGCGCAGAAAGAATCAAAATCGGAATCTTCCGCGTATCCACATTATCTTTTATTTTTTCAATAACTTCAAGACCTCCCAACTTCGGCAGCATTATATCGGTTATTACTAAATCCGGTTTCAGGAGCAATTTTCTAACGCCTTCTTCGCCGTCCGAGGCTGACAAAATTTCAAAGCCTGCCCTTCTCAAAAGGAATTCTATAAGCTGAAGCGTCTGATAATCGTCTTCAATAACCAATACTTTCTTTACCATCACCCGCCGTCCCGGCTGTGCATCTCGTCCTTCAGTATCTTGTAACCGAGCCGCTGTTTTCCGAAGTTCGCCATATCAAGAACAATGTTCAAATATTCGTAGCTCTGTCCTATATCCTTAAAGGCAATGTATTCAAGGCAAAGATCCTCGTCGGTAAAAATCCCGTTGAGCATTTCATAAAACTTATCTTCATTGACATCGGACGACGCAGGCGGGCCGATAACAACCGCAACCTTTAATTTGGCGGTATTTAAAATATTGATGAAGGAACTGAAATTCAGCTTGACCGGTTCGTATTCCTGCTGCACGATAAACTCAAAATTGATGTAAAGGCGGTGTTTCGTAACGGTGGACAGTACCTGCCCTGTAACATTGTTAACTTCTTTCTCTTCACCGGCAGGATAAAAAACCACACACTGAATCGCACGTGTGTATGTTATGTCCGCAGGAGTAACCGTTTCGGTTTTTCTTTCCGTTCCGACGAGGGTACAGGCCGCTTTTTTCTTTTGGGGCATTGATAAAGCTTTGAGTTCCGCAATTGCTTCCAATCTTTTCTTTTCGTCTACCGCCTGTTTTTTTTCTTTCGCAACGGGTTCATTCCCGAAATCCGGAGGCGCATAGTTTTTACAGCCGTAGCAATACCATCTGTCATACATTTCGATGTAAGAAAGTTCTCCTCCGCAATTCGGACATTGTGCTCCCGGCGGCGGGGGAATATCAGATGGAGCTGGCGGAACTCCGGGACTTGCGCCCGGGACCTGCGGAGCGGGCTGCGCGATAGCCCCTGATGCGGCGGCTGGAGATGCCTCGCCTTTCAGTTCAAGGACAATTTCCTTGACCTCTTCCATTGTGACAGGTTCCCTTCTCAACTGGCAATAAATATTTATTTTTTTCAGGGCTCCTTCAAGTTCCCTTACGTTGTCCTCAAATTCTTTTGCAATGAAGTCAAGCATCTGCTCGCTCATATTCAAGGACGAAAACTCTCTGGAAATTTTCATCTTCAGAATTCCGACTCTCGACTTGTAATCGGGCTTAAAAAGTTTGTTGACAAGCCCCCATTCAAACCTGGAGCGCAGGCGGTCGGTGAGCATCGACAGCTGCTTGGGCGAACGGTCGGCGGTAAGAACAATCTGCGCCTGTCGGTGATACGCTCTTTCAAATATCGCAAAAAAAACATCCTGCGTGACATCGCCTTCAAGAAACTGAATATCGTCCACGAGCAAAGCATCCGCGCCCGCCAGGTAATCTACAAGCAAATCTCTTTCCGAGGAAAAATCCTTAACTCTCGCAATTGCGGACATAAGGTCCTGCGCCTGAACATAAAGAACGACTTTATCCTCATGATTCTTTTTAATGAAATTTCCTATCGCATTGATGAGATGCGATTTACCCAGACCGACGCCGCCCCAGATAAACAGCGGGTTGTAGGACGGGTCGAACTCCCGCGCAATGTTTTCGCAGGCCTGTTTGAGAAACCTGTTAAAACCTCCTTCGTAAAGAGCGTCAAAAGTGTAATTTTCCCTGAGCTGGGTAATTTTGAGTTTTACCGGTTTTTCAGCTTCTGTTTTTTTTGCCGGTTCTTTTTCCGCGGCGGGCCGGGTTTTTGCTTCAAGTTTCTCCTCTTGCGGAGCGGACGGGGCGGAGCTTTCCCCTTGGGCAGAGGGCGCAATTTTTTGCTTTGCATATTCGTCAATTGCCTTAATTATCTGTTCTTTAACCGACAGAGCGGAACCGTAAACATAAAAAGCTTTCGCAAAATTAGAGTCAAGACTCTTGAACGGACTGCCGCAAATAGGACCTATATTTCTTATGATATTTTTGCAGTCGGTCTCGTCCCCGCTGATTTTTACTTTGTATCTGAATCTCTTGTCCGCAGTCGGGCTATAAACCAGTTTATAGCTGTCTATCATTTCCTGCCGTGGGAAAGGACAATATCTGTTATTAAATTAAGATACCTGAATTTTTTATCAATGTTATCTTCCGTAATGATTTTCAAAATAAACTTTTTCTCCCTTAATTCCCTGAGAACCGGGTCAATCTGTTCGTCAGGGGCGATGGAAAGAACGAAATTAAAATTATTTCCTGTAATTTGACTCATAATTGCCCCGCTCGTTTCGGTCTTTTTATAAAGGATTTCGGAGGCGGGAGCAAAATTGAAATTAATGCCTTTTTCCAGAATTATTCTGTTTATGCTGCTTTGAACCTGGTTCAGAAGTTCGCTCTTCCCTTCCGGACAAAGATAAACAACCCTGATAATCTCAGGTTTTTTTTCAAGCGGCGACTGGTTTTTCTTCCCTAAAACAACTTGTTTCTTCTCCTCTTCAAAATATTTAATAACCGGCTTTCTTAACGGAGCATCACCGCTTTCATCCGGCGCAAGTTTTTCAGTCGACGGTATTAATTCTTTCTCTATTTTCCCTCTTTCTACCGCTTCGCGTTCCACCTGAAGCGTCTCGGGGTCCGAGAGAACTTTTATTTCTCCCTGTATCAGATTCAAAATGTTTGGAGACGCCCCGTAAATGTACACTGCGTATGGATATTTTTTGTCCCCGCTTTTGAATATGACCCCTATATTGCCCGTAAAACTTTCTTTGACAGGCCCGATATCTTTTATATCGTCCGCGGAAAGCAGCAGAATTTTTCTGTCACCGAAACCCGGAGCGGGAGACGCTTTTATTTCCCAGTTCTTTATCATAAGATATTATTCTACAAAACCGGAAAGTTTCAGTCAAATGCGCGCGATTTTTCTACGCAATTATTTAAAGACGTTCTCTTCTTCCCGTTTTTCCCGGCGCTAAACAGCTGGTATTCCATCCTCTCCCGTTCTTATTCTGACGGCATTCACGATATCGGAAACGAAAATTTTTCCGTCGCCGAGCCGGCCCGTCTGGATTGTTTCAACCAGAAGATCTATGGCTTTCTGAACCTGTTTGTCATTCACGATAATTTCGAGTTTTACTTTCGGGAATTCAAAAAATTCCATCTGTTTCAGTTTTTCTTCGCCGCGCTGGAGGCCGATGCCCCGAACGGACGAGACGACCATCCCGCCGATGTCCAGCGGATAAAGAACTCTCTTCGCCCTTTCAAGCCGCTCCGGCGGAAAAATGACTTCAATCTTTTTCATGGTCTCTCCTTTTATAAACTATGGAAGGGGACAGGGCTTTTCAAGACCTGTCCCCAACTATTACTGCGCAGCGTTACTCGATAAATGAAATAATTTTTTTAAGACCCGCGGGATTCAGGATTACTATCCTGCCTTTCTCGCGGGCGATGTATTTAAGCTTTTCAAGTTTGGAGAACATTCTTGATATAACTTCTCTGGAGGAGCCGACATTACCCGCAATTTCGCCGTGCGTCAGCGGAAAGTCAATAAAAATTTCCCCCCCCTGTTTTCTGCCGTACCGCTTCGCAAACTCAAGAAGCACAAAAACCGTCCTTATAAGGACCGAATTGTAGGCAAGCGACTTTATCTCATCGTCCGCTTTTCTTAATCTTGCCGTCAGCGTCGCTATGATTTTAAGCAGAATATTAACGTTTTTAGAAGCAAATTTTCTGAAATCGCTTGAACTTATAAGCAAAATCATGGAAGGCTCTATTGCAGCGGCGGTGGCTGACCTTACCCCGCCGCTGAAAAGAGACATTTCGCCGAAAATATCTCCGCGGTTCAGGTAAGAAAGAATTTTTATGTGGCCTGCGGGCGTGCTTTTGTAAATTTTTATCCTGCCGGAAAGAACAAAAAACAGCATCTTCCCCGCGGATTTCTCGGTAAAAACAATTTCGCCTTTTTTGAAACTTTTCTCCCTGCTGAATCTGCCGAGGTCGCCGAGATGGGCATTCGTCAGTTTTGAAAACGCCGGAATTTTCTTAAAAATTTCTGCCTTGACCATATCTCGTTTTACAAAATTTCCAGAACTTCATAAACCTGCACGGGCTTTTTCTTTCCCTTTACCGTAAGCGGTTCCAGCTTCTTTGTTTTTACAATGTCCTTTACTTCGCTGAAAGTCGACTCGGAAATGATGATTTTCCCGGCAGGGGCATTTGCTTCAAGCCTTTGAGCAGTATTTACATTATCACCTATGACCGTGTAATCCGAATAACTTGCAGAACCCATATTCCCCACGACCACATCCCCCGTATTTATACCCATCCCTATTCCTATTTGTTTACGTCCCTGTTTCTCCCACATTACACATAATTCCCTGACTTTCTGCTGCATCTCGACTGCCGCTCTTACCGCAAGCTCCGCGTGATTTTCGAAATATTTGGGAGCACCCCATATAGCCATAATTGCATCTCCTATAAATTTATCCAGGGTTCCGTTGTATTTGAAGATTATTGCTGTCATTTCCGTAAGATAGTCGTTAAGTATACTTACTACTTCTTCCGGCTGCATTTTCTCACTCATGGAAGTAAACCCTCTTATGTCCGAGAAGAAAACCGTCAGGTATCTCTTCTGCCCGCCGAGGGCAAGCATCTCCGGATGTTCTATCAGTTCATCCACAATCTGCGAAGAAACATATCTCTGGAACGTACTTTTGATAAACTTTTTTTCTTTCTCCTCCGTCGCAAACCGGTACACGGTAATCCCCAGAAAAGAAAATAAACCCGCGCCGACTGGATAAAACACGGGTATGACCACACGCTTTGTGAATAAGACATAGGAAATAACGCACCAGACAAGGATGGCCGCCGCCGATAAGAAAGCCCCCTTCAACGGTTTGAATTTCGGTGAAATAACCGTAATCAAAAGACCTATGAATAAAACCATTAAAAAATTCAAAAACTCCGGAGCCGCAATCAAAAAGTTTTTATCGACGATGTTTGCGAAAGTCGCCGCAACGACGCCGACCATCGGGAACAGCGGGGCAAACGGAGTCGGCCTCAAATCAACGGTGCCGGTTGCCGTAAGACCTACAAAAATCACCTTGTCCTTTAACTCCGAAAGTTTTTTACCGGAATGATCCGTCCTGTAAGAATCAATGACTTCGAGAAAACTCATCAGATTATAACTTTCTATTCCGCCGGGATAATTCAGGAGCATCTGGTTGTTTTTATCCAAAGGTATCTTAAAACTGCCGGATTTGCTTTTTTTGACTTTTATGTATTTACCGGGATTCACTTCAACGTTTTTCCACTCCGCGCCGATATAATGCATTGCCATAAGAAAAGCAATGTGCGGGTACATCTTCCCTTTATATTGAATCAGGAGAGCAACCCTCCGCGTTGTGCCGTCGTCGTCGGGGACGGCATTAACGTAGCCGGATCCGGCAACGCCCGTTGTAAACCGGGAAACGGGAAGGACCAGTTCAACGGCATTCAACAGCGAGTCATTTACTTTGCCCGGAACCGCAACTCTGTCGAGAAGCATCTTTTGAAAAGGATTTTCTATCTCCTTCGCTTTGCCCTTATCTATGATGCAGAACATCGGGAAATAAACTTTGAGTTTTTTTAACTGCTCCGCAAGAATCCGGTCATCCTCCTCATAATCCGACTTCTCCGTAAAAAACACATCATACATCACCTCCGCCGGTTTGTATTTCGAAAAAATATTAAGAATTATCGCATGATACCTTCTTCTCCACGGCCAGCGGCCCATCGCCTTGTCGGAGACGCTTTCGTCACCCATGCAGACAATTCTTACCTTATCCGAACCACGGCGCGCACCTCTGATATGAAAACGGAAGTCCTGTGTTTTGTATTCCAGTGTCTTGAGAATGCCGAAAACGGAAAACAAAGCGGCAGTCAGAGTTACCGCTCCGCCTATCGCAAAAGTGATCCATTTGCTTTTATCGGATTTCAATACTCAACCTCCTAATATAAATCTCATGTGGAAATGACCGTTGCCTGACGGGGCTGTGTGAGCGAGGAGCTTTGCCCACGCCCGCAGCGAACCCAGAGCGAACCGTTCTCACGTGAGCGTCCCCGAAAGGCAATGTCATTTCCAAACACAAAATCTCTATCAAGCATCTAACGTCCTCCGACGACAACCGCCGGAATGAGAGTGTCCGGCATCCCGTCGGAAACGGGCACCGTCTGTCCGTCCTTGCCGCAGAACCCGTCGTCCCATCCGACGGTCCTGCCGATATATTTTATGTCTTTTAGAATTTTCGGGCCGTTTCCGGCGAGAGTCGCACCCTTCACGAGAGGCCCGACTTTTCCGCCCTCCACCAGGTAACCCTCTCTTACTTCAAAAACAAAATCGCCGTTGGCGGGATTAACCTGACCGCCGCCCATTTTGGAAACCATCAGCCCCTTCTTCATTTTCTTGAGCATCTTCTCGTAATCCGACTTGCCGCCGGCAAGATACGTAATGCCCATCCTTGGAATCGGTTTTTCTTTGTATGAAGACCGGCGGCCGTGTCCGTTTGAGGCGGTTTTCAGAAAACCCGCCTCTTTTTTGTCAAGAAGGTAATTTTTCAAAATTCCGTTTTCAATCAAAACAACACGACCTGCCCTCACACCCTCATCGTCATATTCATACGAGCCGTTTTTATCCTGCACCGTGGCGTCATCTATAACAGTGACATCGCTGGAGGCCACTTTTTCACTTAGCCGGCCGGCATAAACGGGGGAAATACCGAGCCGCACAGCATCCGCCTCAAGCGAATGACCGATTGCTTCATGTATCAGCGTTCCGCCGGCGGTACTTCTTATCAGAACGGGCATTTCTCCGACAGGAGCGTGCGGCGCCTCAAGCAGGTTAAGCGCCAAAGACAGGGTTTCAAAACTTTTCTCCCTGCAGGCGGACATAAATTCGGCCTCGGATGGCTTCGTTGCCAAAACATGTTCCCGTGAAATTTCTCTCCCGACTCCGTCTTCAACCATTATTGAAACAGTAAATCTCTGCCTGTAACTCTCTTTCATGAGAACTTTTTCCCAATCATAGACGCCCTCGGCGGAATCCGTAACGGCAAAAGAAATATCTATGTTTTTTACCCTGCCGCCGCCCTTTTCCCGCAATGAAGAATCCAGTTCTTTCAAAAAAAGTAAGAAGTTTTCAAAACCGAAATTGACCCGCGGTTTCCTGCATTCAAGGGGAATACCTTTTTTTCGCAGAAACTCCTCATTATCGCCCGTAAAATCCCCGCTCTGCATATCCGTAAAATCACCTTTGACGGACCTGAAACCGACGCCGGCAACCGCTCCCGTTTCCTTGTGCTTTATTTTTGAAAGCGTAAAGAAAACACGCGCAATACTCCGGCGCTGCACAAAAATATCTCTAAAATCGCATTTCTTCTCGTAAATACTGTTAATCCTTTCCATAAACTTTCACGCAGTTACGCCCGCACTGTTTAGCGCGGTACAGCGGTTTATCAACCTTCTCTATACATTCCTGAAAATTCTCCGAATCCGGCGGAACAGGCAGAACACCGATGGACGTCGTCAATTTAACAGGCGTTTCCTCATCCCCGAAAACATGCTCTTCAACGCTCTTCCTTATTCTCTCGGCGACACTGTAACCCGCGGCGCAGTCCGTTTCAGGTAAAAGCGCCATAAACTCTTCGCCGCCGAAACGGGCTACAATATCAATATTTCTCAAAGAATCTTTCAGAACACCGGCAAACTGAACAAGAATTCTGTCGCCGAAAGGGTGT
>JBDRMV010000148.1:0-3932 GCA_043811795.1 bacterium
CGTGAGCGTCCCCGGAAGACAACGTCATTTCCATCGCAGACGGTCGTACCATTACATTTCTAATTTCTTCTATGGTATTCTCCTTAAAACAACAAATCTTACAGCCAGCCCCGCAATGAAAAGAATAAAAGCGGCGGATGTAAGCGCGGGCGCAAGCTCATTGTATTCAACAAAGGATGAAGAAAGAATTTTCGTCTTCTCAAGTTTGTCTATACCGGAATAAATCTCCGCCAGTTCTTTAGCCGAAGTCGCCCTGAAATATTTCCCGCCTGTGGTATCAGCGAGTTGCTTCAGGAGGTCCTCGTTTAATTCATCTCCGATTCTTACGAATCTCTGCCCGAAAACGGGGTCGTTTACGGGAACCATCGCGGGACCTTTTTTACCGGCGCCGACGGAATAAATTTTAATGTTCAGATTTTTTGCAAGTTCCGCCGCAAGCGCAGGCTCTATTACCCCCCTGTTGTTGGCCCCGTCGGTCACAAGAACAATTATTTTTGTTTTTGCGGCGCTTGATGCAAGATGCTTTACCGCCACCGAGATACCGTCCCCTATTGCAGTGCCGTCTTCGCCGGTCATTCCCGAATGAATCTCATCGATAATATCCGCAACGGACGTATGGTCAAAAGTAAGCGGGCAGCGTATGGCGGCGACGCCGCCGAAGATGACAACGCCTATGCGGTCATGAAGTCGGTTTTCGACAAAACTCCTGCTTTCTTTTTTAGCGACGGATATTCTGCTGGGTTTTATGTCTATCGCATCCATGCTCATGGAAGTGTCTATCACAAGGAAAATATCGCGGGCATTCTTCACCTCTTCTCTTCTGGCGGTGCCTTTCGCCGGACGGAGAAGCGCCGCAAAAATAAGAAGAATCACGGCAAAAGAAATATAGGGATAAAGGTTAAGCGCTCTGTTCGTGAGGCGCAATTTTTCAAAAAGAGCAGTTCTTGAATGGAACACAGGGCTGATTTCCTTTTTCTTTAACAGGATATAAAGGCAACCGAGCACAACAGGAGCAAGCAGCAGAAAATACGGCGAGAGAAGTTTCATCTGAGCGCTCCGATTTCGGAGAAACTTTTTGCCTGTTCGAGGAGTTCGGCAATTTCGTTTTTCTCATAATTCTTTTTTGCAAATTTCGCGAGGTCGCAGGAATGCAGGAAAGCAGCGACTTTCATTTTTACGAAGGATTCAAGTTTGCTTTTTTTCAAGACCGCAATTATTTCACCGGAACTCAGGTAAATGGCCGCAAGAGCGTATTTTTTCTCAAGAAAGACCCTGAACAAATCCGAAAGATGGTCTAAAACCCTGCCGGCATCATCTTCGGTTTTTATCTTCGCAAGTTCGGCGAGATACCATTCCTCGGGGGAAACCCGCTCTTCTCTCGCTACATTTTTTTTCTTTCTCCTCCTCAAAATCCAGAATAACAGCGCCGCGGACGCAATTATCAGTAAAATAATCCATACGGGAAAACCACCGCCCTGCTGCCCTCTGATTTTTTTCAGTTCCGTTTCTTTCCCGGAAAGCGCCCCCCTGACAATCACCTTGAATGCTCCTGCCGAAATGATTTTCGTTGACACCGCAAACTGAAAAGGCGGAACTTCCACTTCCCCTATGTCGTAGAAAAACGCATCCGCGTCCACCATGTCTTCCCTGTAACCCTTTTTGTGCAGAACATTGCGGAAAACGACGCCCTGGGAACGGGGAACGATAATTTTGCCGACAGGTTCACTGCCGTGTATAATTTTAATTTTTACGGGAAACTTTTCTCCGATAACCGCCGTAGCGGATGACGGGAAAACCTGAACAATGGTCTCTTTCTCAAGACAAAAACCTGAACGAGCAGTGAAGAGTAAAGCGCAAAGAAAAAAAAGGGGACGGAGGTAATTTATTTTCCAAGAAAACAAATATTTCATAATAAATTTCGTTTCACGTTCTCTTCTAAAGTATTAGAACCGTCCCCATACTTTCCATACTTTCGTACTTTTCTATTTCTTCAACGTCTTTTTGCCCGGGCGCGGAAGAAATTGAGAAGCGTTGTAATGTATTCCCTGTCCGTCCTCAATTCCAGCAGGTCGCAGGATGAGCCGGCGAAAATTTTTTTCAGGCGCGCCCGTTCGCCGTCAAAAAACATTTTATATTTTTCCCTGACAAGTCCGGATGAAAAATTCAGGAACGAGGACTCGCCCGTTTCCGTGTCCTTTACCTCGCAAATCCCGCATCCGGGGAGTTCTATTTCCTTCGGGTCAAGAACTCTTATTCCTATAACATCATGGCGTGAAGAAAGAATTCTTAACTGTTTCTCAAAATTCTCGTCGAAGAAATCGCTGAAACAGAAAACGATGCTTTTTTTCCTGAAAACCCTGCTCGCAAATTCCATTGCCTGTGAAATGCCGGAGGCGCGGTGTTCCGGCTTGAAATACAGGATTTCCCTTATAATTCTCAAAATGTGAAAACGGCCTTTCCTCGGCGGGATGTATTTTTCCACCCTGTCCGTAAAAAGAATGAGTCCGACTTTGTCATTGTTCCGTACAGCCGTCCACGAAAGGAGCGAAGCGAGCTCGCTGACGAGTTCCCTTTTGAATTTCGCCGTCGTTCCAAAGTGGACCGAAGCGCTCAGGTCTATCAGAAGAATTATAGACAACTGCCTTTCCTCAACGTATTCCTTCACGTAAGGAGCGTTCATCCGCGCGGTTATGTTCCAGTCAATACTGCGGATGTCGTCGCCGGGAACGTAGGGCCTCACTTCGGCGAATTCAATTCCCTTCCCCTTGAATGTTGAAGTATATCTGCCCGTAAAGAACTGGTCGGCGAGAAATCTCGTATAGATTTCTATTTTCAGGACCCGCTGGAAAATTTCTTTATCGTCCATGTTTTATACGCCGGTTATTATGTACGGCTTGCCATTTTTGATTTTCGGTTTTTTATTAGGGGACTTCAATCGAAGAAAGAATTTCGGAAACTACCTTCTCGGGGGTAAAATTCTCCGCTTCACCCTCGTAACTTAAAATAACCCGGTGGCGGAAAACATCCGGCAGGACATTTCTCACGTCCTCCGGAATGACAAAACCGCGGCCTTCGATGAACGCTTTCACGCGGGACGCCTCCACGAGGTGAATCGTGGCGCGCGGAGAAACGCCCCATGCTATCAGATGCCCGATATCTTTAATCCCGAATGAGGCGGGTTCTCTTGTGGCCGAGGCCAGGTTAACACAGTAATTCTTTATTTTCTCGTCAACGTAAATCTGCGAAATGAGTTTCGTTATTCCAAGCACATCCTTTTTGGAAATCACTTCATTAACTTCAGGAATACTTCTTACGGCGACTCTTTCAATTACATTTTTCTCTTCTTCCCTGTTCGGATAAGTTATGACGACCTTCATCATAAACCTGTCAATCTGCGCCTCGGGCAGAGGGTATGTCCCTTCCTGTTCTATGGGATTCTGAGTCGCCATTACAAAAAACGGCTCAGGAAGTTTGTGTGTTGTCTCGCCTATCGTCACAGTCCTCTCCTGCATCGACTCAAGCAGCGCCGACTGGACTTTCGCGGGAGCCCTGTTTATTTCGTCGGCAAGAATAAAATTCGTGAAGACGGGACCTTTCTTTACCGAGAACTCTTCCTTTGAAGGACGATAAATCTGCGTTCCTATCAAATCGGCGGGCAGCAGATCGGGCGTGAACTGAATTCTCCTGAAGTCCATGGCCAGACACCTTGCGAGAGTGCTTACCGAAAGGGTTTTTGCAAGCCCCGGAACGCCTTCGACGAGAACATGATTCTGCGAAAAGATGCCTATCAGAAGCCGCTCGAGAAGAACGTCCTGCCCGACGATGACTTTGTGAATCTCGGAAAGAATGTTTTTGATTTTTGCGTTTTCGAGCAGAACCTTCTGATTAATTTCATTTACATCCATAACTCCCTCCCGGGGGACGGCGCTTTA
>JBDRMV010000149.1:0-6235 GCA_043811795.1 bacterium
CTCGAAAACAGAAAAAACAGGGACAAAATTATGGTGAAGAGAATGAATATAATCAAACAGGAAAAGCAAAAGATAATAAAAGACCTGAGAAAAAGAAACGAAGAACTAAAAGAACAGATAAAAAAGCAGGCAAAGTAGGGATATTCCCGTTAAAATTTGAGAGTCGGCCTGATGATAAACTGTAACGCTGTTCCGCTGTCCTCGTCTTTGAGATATCCCGAATACTTGTTGGCTCCTTCCCATAGCAACCCGGCGGAAAAAGAATAAATAACTTTTTTGTCTTTTATTTTTGAGGGAAAATTTTTCCCGAAAAGAAGGGAAAGTTTAACGGGCTTGAGACCTTTTTTCCTGAAACCCGCGTAAATATCCAGATTAGAATTCCTCCAGAACGTAAACCTTCTCTTCAGATAATCAACTCTGTCGCGGAACATTGAAAGATAAACGGTATCGCTGATAAACGGATTGTCGTGAAACTTTAAACCCGTCCTGAAACTCCAAACCTGCTTGTAAAAGCGGGTGACCCTCACGCCCTTTATTTTCCACTCTCCCTGAAACCAGTCATCTTTATAAATTCTGTTGTCTTTGAAATGTTTTTTACCTGCCGTAAAGAGATACCCCGAGTAAGCGACCCCCATAAAACCCGTTTTTTTTGTTGTCGGTTTAAACGGCACGATTTTCCCCAGAAAAAGCGAGACACCCCACGGGTCTTCCTCACCCGCAGTGAGGGAATTCAACAGGTTGTAATTTCCCGACAGGTCGAATTTATCATAAAAGTTCCCGTGGTGCTGGCGGGCTGCGGCAGCGAGATATGGAAGAGGGCTTGCAAAAATTTCGCAGAGCACCGTTGTGGGTTTAAATGACTTTTTGAAAAGTTTTCCGTATAAAGCGAGTTCGGATGTCTGTATGTTTACGACCTCCTCTTTCATAAAATTGCAGGAAGCGCTCGCATATGTGTAATAGAGGTCAGGCTGCCATCCGCAGTCGACTGACTTTGCGCAAAACCCGGCGGAAGAAAATAGCATCAAACAACACGCCGCAAATAACGGCGCAAACAGAACTCTTTCAAAAAATTTCCGCATTGTTGATTTTAGCAATAACAGGGAGAAAATAAAAGTTTTGAAACCGTGATTCAAATCACATATTTTTTATTGAAATTTCGGCCGGTTTGTGTTATACTGGCAAAGATGAAAAACCGGGTTGCATTTTTTTTAAAATTCGCATATCTCGCTCTTGACGCTGTTGTTCTTATAATATCTTTTTCGGCAGCAAGTTATCTGCGGCACGGAATTTTCTTCCATCCCGCCTATAACAAATTACTTCTGCCGATAATTTTTATTACCCTCATTATGTTTTACCATTATAAATTCTACAGCAATCTGCTGCTCACGTATGTTTACGAACTTTTCCGCGTAATCCGCAGTTTCACGATTTCTTTCATTCTCGTCCTTTCAATAACATTTTACTGGCGGCCGTTCTCATATTCGCGCCTGATGTTCACATATTTCTGGGCGATAGGAATTGCCGCCATTTTTCTTGAAAGAGAAATTCTGAAATCCGTTTTCGGTCTTCTCATCAGAAAAATTTTCCATCCGGACAAGGTTCTGGTAATAGGCAGAGGAAAAATCGTAAGGGCGCTCAGGCACCGGCTCAAGAGAATGCACCAGGCGGCTTTGTGGATTAATCACTATCCGGAAGAAGACAAACTGCGGGAAATTATTGTCAACCGCGGGTTCACCGAAATCATTATTGCTCAGTTTCCGGTAAATCACATCAAAGCCGTTGCAATCGCAAACATCTGCGAGCAGCTCGGCATTTCCTTTCAGCTTGTTCCGGACATCCTTGAATTGAAACTCGGGGATCTTGTCATAGACGAATTCTTCGGTATCCCCCTGCTGAAATTAAAGCCCACCCCTCTTACGGGAACGCATCTTCTTATAAAGAACATCTGCGACGTGAGCGGTTCAATTCTGATTATAACGCTGCTGATGCCCGTTTTCGTTCTAATAGCAGCCGCCATAAAACTTACCAGCAAAGGCCCTGTAATTTACAGCCAGTTGAGGCGCGGAAAAATGGGCCGGGATTTTAAATTTTTCAAGTTCAGAACAATGATTGACGGTGCGGATAAAATTTTTGAAAATGAGAGAAAAGAACATTACAGGCGAAGAGGCCTGCTTTTCAAATTGAAAAACGATTTGCGGATTACCGGGGTCGGCAAAATTTTAAGAGAGTGGTCTGTTGACGAATTCCCGCAGATTCTTAATGTCCTGAAAGGCAATATGTCTCTCGTGGGTCCGCGGCCTCAGATTATCAGCGAAGCAAAACAGTATGATTCCTCCGCCCTGAGACGGCTGCGCATAAAGCCGGGCATAACGGGTCTCTGGCAGGTAAGCGGCAGAAGCGACCTCTCTTATGATGAAATGGTGCGGCTGGATTTGTTTTATGTGCAGAACTGGTCGGTGGAAGAGGACTTCAGTATTCTTCTGCGGACCATTCCCGCCATACTTTTCAAAAAAGGCGCTTACTGATGAAAAAAAGAAATGTTGCATTGCAAGACCTGACCCCAGTTAATAATAAGGTTATGATTCTTGCTGCCGGCAGCGGGACGCGGCTGCGGCCGCTGACGTATCAAATTCCGAAACCGATGATACCGATTGTAAACCGCCCCGTCCTGGAACACTCGATTCTGAACCTCAAAAACCAGGGTTTTTCGCAGTTTTTGTGCAACCTCCATTCGCACGCCAGTCAAATAAGGAGATATTTCGGCGATGGGAAAAAAATCGGGGTAAATATTTCCTATTCCATAGAACGGGAATTGCTCGGGAATGCCGGCGGAGTCAAGAAAGTGGAGAATTTTTTTAAAGGGAACACATTCGCGGTCGTTTCGGGAGACGGTTTTACCAACATTGATTTGAACGAAGTTATACGGTTTCACAAAAAGAAACATTCGTTCGCCACAATGGTTCTAAAAAAAGCGGACGCTATTCTGCCTTTCGGAATCACGGAACTCGGAAAAAGCGGCCGGATAAAAAAGTTTGTCGAAAAACCGAGTATTTCCGATTTCGTCAACTCGAACGTCAACACGGGAATTTACGTTTTTGAACCGGGTGTACTCAACTTGATACCGCGGGGACAATTTTACGATTTCGGCACGGACCTCTGGCCGAAACTGCTCGGAAAAGATTATCCCATTTACGGTTTCGTAACGGAGGCATACTGGTGCGACGTCGGTAATCTTTCCGCATACAGACAAACACAGATGGATGTCCTCAGCGGAAAAGTCAAAATTTCCATCCCCGGAAAAATGGTGAAAAAATCAATATGGATAGGTGAAAATGTAAAAATCGGGCGGGGCGTAAAGTTAACCCCGCCGTGCCTGATAGGGATGAATTGTTCCATAGCGGCGCGGTCACGGATAGGGCCCTTCGTTACAATCGGAAAAAATTCAATAATCGGGCGTAATGTTTCGGTAAAAAATTCGATAATCTGGGACAATGCGGTGATTGACAAATCCGTAAAAATAAATAATTGTATTATCGGTTATAAAGCGAAAGTAAAAGAAAATATTTCCATCTATGAAGGCACCGTCGTCAATATAGCCGAGGGAAAAAAATGAATATTTTCCTATTGAGTCAAGCAATCAGGAATTATATGTGAGAGAATGAGCATAACAGGGAGGAAAAGTGAAAAATTTTGAGTTTACTTCGGAAAGCGTCGGTAACGGGCATCCCGATAAGGTCTGCGACCAGATTTCGGATGCTGTTCTTGACAAGATTTTGAAATATGATGAGGAACACGGTTTAACTCCGTATAAATTGAAACCGGATGACCTGCGGGGCTCCCGGTGCGCATGCGAGACATTCATAACTCTCGGGCTCGTAATAATCGGCGGAGAAATAACCACCGAAGCATGGGTAGACATCCGGGAAACCACAAAGAAAACGCTGGAAAAGATCGGCTACACTTCCCCGGAATACGGCTTTAATTCCGAGACCTGCGGAATTTTGAACGCAATAAGTCCCCAGTCCCCCGATATAGCGCAGGGGGTTGACACGGGCGGCGCCGGCGACCAGGGCATAATGTTCGGATTCGCCTGCGATGAAACCCCGAATTTAATGCCCGCCCCGCTGGAATTCGCCCATTCCATTGTGGTAAAGTTAAAAGATGTCCGGGAAAGCGGGAAAATCCCGTATCTGGGGCCTGATTCAAAAAGCCAGGTCACGGTACAGTACATCGGCGGCAAACCCTCAAAAATTACCAAAGTCGTCGTCTCCTCCCAGCACACGCGGGAAGTCGTCGAGCAGAAGGGCGCCAAAAGAGTTATGAAAAACAGCGCGCGGGAAGAAATCATTGAAAAGGTTGTAAAACAATCTCTGCCGGCAGAACTCATGAGCGGTTTTGATTTTAATAAAAATTGTCTCATAAATCCCACCGGTATATTTCTTGTCGGCGGACCACAGTCGGACACCGGCATGACGGGAAGAAAAATAATCGTTGACACTTACGGGGGTATGATCCCGCACGGCGGCGGAGCGTTTTCCGGAAAGGACCCGACAAAAGTAGACAGGTCCGCGTCTTACGCGGCAAGGTACATCGCAAAAAACATTGTTGCGGCCGGGCTCGCGCGGAGATGCACCATTGAGTTGTCCTACGCCATCGGCGTGGCGGAACCAATGTCATTAATGGTAAATACGGAGGGAACAAACGCGGTGCCTGAAGACAAAATTCTTGAACTCATAAAGGACGATGAAATATTTCAGCTGACCCCTGCGGGTATTATCTGCATGCTTGATTTATGGCATCCCATTTACGAACAGACGGCGAGTTACGGACATTTCGGACGGAAACCCGAAGCAAAAACTTTCCCGTGGGAAAAAACGGACAAAGTCGATTTACTGAAACGGAAAGCAGGAATATAAAAAGGAGGAGGCGAATTTGATTAAATACGATGTTAAGGATTTGAAACTGGCCGCGGGAGGAAAAAAAAGGATTGAATGGGCGGACGGCGATATGCCGGTTCTTTCAGAGATAAGGCGCCGATTCGGCAAAGAGAAACCCCTTAAAGGGATAAGACTGTCTGCCTGCCTTCACATAACCGCCGAAACCGCAAATCTCGCGAGGACGCTGAAAGCGGGAGGTGCGGATACTGTTATGTGCGCATCTAACCCTCTTTCAACACAGGATGACGTCGCAGCATCGCTGGTGCATGATTACAAAATTCCCGTTTTTGCGGTAAAAGGCGAAGATAATAAAACTTATTATAAGCATATAAAAGCCGCTGTGCGTCATAAGCCTAATATCACAATGGATGACGGGGCAGACCTCGTTTCGGCAATAATTCTGAAATATCCGGAACTTCACGGGAAAATCCTCGGCTCAATGGAGGAAACGACAACCGGCGTAATACGGCTGCGGGCAATGGAAAAAGACGGCGTCCTGAAATTCCCTATCATTGCCGTTAACGACGCCGCCACAAAAAATCTTTTTGACAACCGCTACGGGACAGGCCAATCAACCATTGACGGAATAATCCGGGCGACCGATGCCCTGCTGGCGGGCAAAAACGTGGTGGTCGCCGGATACGGCTGGTGCGGCAAGGGTTTTGCTATGCGGACAAAAGGTATGGGCTCAAACGTAATCGTTACGGAAATAGACCCTGTAAAAGGGATTGAGGCGGCGATGGACGGAATGCGGGTTATGACAATGAAAGATGCGGCTCCTATCGGCGATATTTTCTGCACGCTGACAGGGGACATCAACGTTATCCGGCCGGAACATTTCAGGCGCATGAAGAGCGGCGCAATCGTCTGCAATTCGGGACATTTCAATGTTGAGATCGACTTGAAAGGTCTCCAAAAAATCTCCAGGAAAATCCGCCGCAATGTGAGAAATTATGTTGATGAATTCATCCTGCCGAACGGAAAATCTATTTTTATTCTCGCCGAAGGGCGTCTGATAAACCTTGCGGCTGCGGAAGGCCATCCTGCCTGCGTCATGGATATGAGTTTTGCGACACAGGCTCTCGCAACCGAATTCTGCGTCAAAAACAGGGGCTCTCTGAAAGCAAAGGTTTATAATGTGCCTCACACCATCGAAAATGAAGTCGCAACAATGAAACTCCGGTCAATGGGGATAAAAATAGACAGGCTGACTCCCGAACAGAAGAAATATCTTTCTTCATGGACTGCGGGAACATAAAAAAAATCAAAAATAAAAAAAAGAACATTGCAAAGGCGAA
>JBDRMV010000150.1:0-4228 GCA_043811795.1 bacterium
AGATTTTCCTGAACGTTCTCAGAAAATATCCCGCAGGCGCATTCGCTCCTTACGCCCGGTTTATGACGGGCTGCTGCCGGTTTGAGACCGGACAGTACAGAACCGCAATTGCAAACTGCGAACATTTTATGCGGGATTCCAGAGGCAGGGAACCGGAGGCCCGCATACATCATCTCTCCGCAAGGTCCTACGCCAAACTCGGGCAATACGAAACGGCCTGCGAGAAATACCGGAAAATAATTGCGGGCAATCCCGACGCAGCATGCGATCTTGCCTTGCTTTATTACAACATTGGAAAGTATGACGAGTCGCTTCATGTCTGCAGGAACTTATTAAAAAATAAAGAAAATCTTTATTTCGACATTGAAAAAACCATTCTGTTTTTAAAAGCAATGAATCATTACATGAAAGGCGACACCGTAGAGGCAACCGCCCAGTTCCAGGGAATAATCAACAGCGTCCCTGATAAAGAGGTAAGCGGAAAAGCATTATTTATGCTCGGCATGCAGTACATGAATACAGGGAGGGAAGACCTGCTTACAACCGGTTATCTTGATTTGACAGATAGAGAAGAAATTTTTGGGGACAACTGGAGAGCATGGGCATATTATCTCATAGCAAACTCATATTACAGCGCCGGACAAATAGAGTCCGCCGAAAAAACATTTGAATTTATTATAGAAAATTACCCTGCGGCGCCGGCCGCAAAATTCGCAGAAAGCGCAAATGTCGCCTGCAAGGCTGCGAAAGGCGATTACGCTGCGGCGGAGTTAAAGAACAGGGAATTTCTCGCGAATTTCGGAGACGATGACACTGTCAGGAAAACATCTCTGCTCGCCGACGCAGGACTTCTTTTTAACAGGGAGAACTACCGTGAAGCAATCGCCGCCTGCAGGGATTTTATAAAAAATTATCCGCGCGACGAGACCGTTTGCGAGGCGCTGTTCATGGAAGGCGAGTGTCTTTATAATCTCGGACATTTTAATGACGCCTGTGAACGCTGGAAAAAAATTATCACCGGAAATTTTGATTCCCTGTACATTCTTAAGTCATACAACCGCCTCGCCGGCACAAATTTCGGGCTCGGAAAATATGATACGGCAGTATTTTATTACCGCGGGATAAGAAAATATTTTCCGGAAAGCGATTTGTCCAAAGATGCACAGCTGCGCATAGCGCAGAGCCGTTACAACCGCGGCAAATTCGGGGCGGCAATCGACGAATACAAAAAATTTCTCCGCCTCTACCCTGATGAGGAGAGAAAAAAAGAAGTTCTTGAAAGCATCAGGATGGCTTATTATGAAAAGGGGATAAAAGAGCCGGGCGGGCGGGGCCTCGCGGAATTCATAAAACTTTACCCGGGGGGAGACCTTTCCGGCGAAGCATACTGGCAGCTCGGAATAAGGGCTTTTGAAAAGAAACAATACCGCCAGGCAGCAAAGATGTTCCGCAAAATCATCATTGAATACCCGCAGATACAATCGTCAAAACTGTCTCTTTATTACCTGGCTGAAAGTTATTATATGACGGGGAAGTATGAAGACGCGGTCAACGCATTCGAAAATTTTATCGGCAGTTTCCCGGAAGATACTCTGCGTCAGGTTTCGGAATTTCATATGGCTAATGCGCTCTTCAAAATGGGAAAAATAGAGGAAAGTCAAAAGCATTACAGTAATTTGCTGAACAGTTCGCCGGAGAATGACTTTGCTGGCGATGCGGCGCTCAATAAAGCGCTCGGCTTCAAAAAATTAAAAAAATGGAAGGATGCCGTAAGCGAATACAAACTCTTCATCAGAAAATACCCGGAACACAAAAAGAAGGAATATGCAATGTTTCAGGTCGCCGAAATAAACAGGAACAGCGGCAATTACAAAGAAGCGGCAGACTACTACGCAGAAATACGGGAAAGCGGAGAGATATCCGAATCCGAATTACTGTATCAGGCGGCGGAATGTTACCGGGCATCCGGAGACATTGCAAAGGCAAAGCAGTATTATGTGAACCTCTCCAACTTAAAAAAATACGAAAAAACATTCTACCTGCCGGGCATGGTGCAGCTTGCGGAGATTTTTCTGAAGGAGGGTTCCGACAGCGAAGCGGTCAGCGTTTATAAAAAAATCATGTCGAACACCGAAAACGAGGAATGGCTGGCGGCAGCGGAAGCAAAAATAATCGAAATTGAAGAAAAAAATAAGCGTAATGAGAAACAGCCCTAAATAAAGGAGGCGGATGTGTTGCAGGATTTATCTCTCGTGCAGGTTTTTGTAAAGAGCTTTGCGATGTGGATTCTTCTGATAATTTCCATTGCGGGTCTGACATATTCCATAGAGCGAATCATCTACTTCACCAGAAACAGAAAGGATATCAGGGACTTCTGTGACAGGATAAAAAAGATGGTTGCAAATGCCCGGTTTCCTGAAATTATTGCCGTTTGCCGGCGGGAACCTTCCCCTGTATCCAGAATGGTGGAAAACGGACTGAAAGAACCGGAGAGAGATACCTCAATCATATATGAACTGATGACGAATATAATAAACCGCGAGAAGGTTCACATGGAAAACAATGTCGGGGTGCTCGGCACGGTCAGCCACATTTCCCCGCTCGTAGGTCTTCTCGGAACGGTGGTGGGAATAATCAAGTCCTTTCACAGCATTGCGTTAACGGGTTCCGGCGGCGCGGAAGTCGTCGCGATGGGCGTTGCGGAAGCGCTCATAACAACGGCGGCGGGAATATGCATAGCGGTTCCAGCGGTCATCCTTTACAATTACTTTGTCAGAAAGATATCCGTAACTGTTCAGGCTCTTTCAATAGCAAGGGACGAAATAATAACGGAACTGAAAATAAAAAGGCTGGAAAAAAATGTATGAAGCAAAAATAAGCCCTAACGTTCTTTCCCTCACGGATTCGGCGCTGACTCTTATCGTGGTTTTTCTGGTAACGCTCCCTGCGATGTTCTGGAGCGGGATAAATGTTGACACCGCAAAAGCTGCGGCAGGAGCAGGAGCCGATGTCTCCGGGACCCTGATTGTAAATGTATCAAGAAGGTCTCTTTATGTAAACGGAAAACCGACGGCATTTTTCCGCCTGAAGAAAGTTCTTTACGATGAACTTGGCGGCAGAAAGCCGGGGGAAGTTGTGATTGCGCCCGACGGCGACGTGACTCTCAATCGACTGGTTACGGTTTTTGACGCTGTGCGCAGGGCCGGAGCGGAAAAACTGGTTCTGCTTGACGACATGGAATATGGAACAGCAGATTAATATCGACCTGATGCCACTGACGAGCATGGCGCTGATAATTCTGCTGATTCTTATGATAATGTCGCCGGGCATCGCAAACAGGGGGATTGACGTAAACCTCCCCGCCTCAGAAACGGCTGAAGATGAAAAACCAGCCAATGTTGTGGTGGCGCTGGCGGCGGACGGAAAAATTGAGGTCGACGGCATTGAGACAGATATCTCCGGGCTGAGACCTTTATTGAGCGGAGAATTGAAAACATCACCGGAAAGAGTTGTTATGATTCGCGCAGACAAAAACCTCTTGTACTCCGATATTGAATTTGTCCTGCGGCTCTGCCGGGAATGCGGCGCTGAAAAAATCGCCATCGGAGCGGAAAGGAAAAAATGAGCCGCGATATTTTATATTCTTTCCTGGGTTCCTGCGCCTTTCATCTGACGATGGCTGCAGCAGTGTTATCCTTAACCAACAATGCCCGCAAAACAAAACCCGACAAAGTTTATTTTACAGAAGTTTCTTTTGCGCGGATAGAAGATAAAAATATAGACGCCATAATAAAGAAAATCCAAAAAACAAAGAAACAGTCATCCTCTCTTTTTACGCTTCCTTCCAAAATAAAAACCAAATCCGCGGACGCCCTGGCGGAAACTCCCATAACCGGAAGAAAATTTAAAAGCCGCGGAAATAAAACGGCAGGAAGGACGCGGGAGTTGAGAAATAACAGCGCGGATATCTCATCCTTATCTTTCCCCTCCTTGAAAATCGGCTCTAACGATACCGCCCTTCTCCTTGAGGGTCAAAAAACTCCCCTCGTCGGAAGCGCTATGCCGGGGCACATAGAAAAAGGCGGGGCCTTAAAAAAGCTGAAGCCGGAAAGTATCGGGAAAGAGTTTGAAGCGAAACCCGTAAACCGGAGGACAGGAGACATCCTTTCGGATATAAGAACAGAAATGACAGGCGGAAACCGGACTGAAATTCCCGTAGAACCCGCCG
>JBDRMV010000151.1:0-8176 GCA_043811795.1 bacterium
AGACCGTCATATTCCTTTGATGTGAGTTGTCAGGGCTCTGTGCCCGAAGCTATAACCGCATTTTTAGAGTCAAACAGTTTTGAGGATGCAGTTAGAAAAGCGGTTTCAATAGGAGGGGACAGCGATACGATTGCCTGTATAACGGGCGGAATTGCCCAGGCGTTTTATAAGGAAATCCCTGCGGAAATTATATTGAATGTTAAAAAAAGATTGCCGCCGGATATGCTGGGGGTTCTTGAGAAATTCACGGGAGAATTTTAGATATTGACAGAAACGGGGCGGACTTTTTTTATTCGTACTACTTTTCTTCGGCGTCTTTCTCCGGAGAGATAAATGATATTTTGTAGGTTTTCCCGTCCGTCACTATTTTGATTGTTCCGTCTGTGTCGGTTCTGCATATGTGCGAGCCGTATTCTCTTAATTTGTTTATTGTGCCGCTTTGCGGGTGTCCCCATGTGTTTTGGCCGACGCAAATGATGGATACCAGCGGCTGCGCCCAGTCCAGAAACCAGTTGTATGTAAGAGAGTTGGCAGAGCCGTGATGCGAGACTTTTAAAAAAGTGCAGAGAAGTTCGTTCCTGAAGGAGCGGACTATTCTTCTGCCCGCCGCTATTTCTGCGTCACCGGTGAAGAGAAAAGAAACGTCTTTATAAGTCAGTTTGAAGACAACAGAGTTATCATTCTCCGGTGAATCGCCGCCCCTTAAGTATTTTTCCGGAGGGTGCAGGATTTTGATTTGGCAGTCTTTGTCCCAATCCAACTCATCGCCTGCGCGCACCTCTATCAGAGATATGTCTTTTTTTTCGGCAATCTTCATTATCAGTTCGTAATCTTCTTCCGTCGGAGGGAAACCCGAATCCACAAGGGTGCCCACATCAAATTCTTCTACAACGGGCCTGATTCCTCCTATGTGGTCGCTGTGCGGATGGCTCATGACGATATAATCAATGTATTTTATACCCATTCCCTTGAGAAAAGGAACGACAATTGTTGAGCCGGCGTCAAACGGGTTCCATCCGACACCGCCGCTTCCGGCGTCCACAAGCACCGTTTTGCCGCCGGGAAGTTGTATGAGAGAACAATCTCCCTGTCCGACGTCAATAAAGGTTACCGTGAGAAGTTTTTCAGGCGGTTTCTGGGGCGCTGCGGTTATATCTGATACGAGAAGCATGACCGCGACCGCGTATATTTTGACTGAAATTTTCATTTACAATTGTAGTAATTTAAGAGCCGTACCGCAAAAAGGGGGAACGGGGTACGGGTAACGGCCCCGTACCAGAGCCTGCGGCACGGTACAGTGCCCGCAATGACAGAGAAGAAAGAGGGGAAGAAATATTGCCTATTGACATTGTATATTTACCATACTAAAATATACTATCACGATGAGAGGGCACACCTAAGGTTCGTCCGAAGGTTAATCCCTCTCTTTTTTTTTCAGTTTCTTTTTTAATCCATTAATGAAAATAAAGTATTTGTGATATTTGCGTAAAAGCGCTGAATATTTTTTTGGATTTGGTATTAAAATATGTAAGAGTTTATCATTTCTTTCTAAATATTCGATTAAACAGTGAAAATCACCATCGCCTGAAACAATTATAGCTTTATCATAATTTGGATATTCAATCATTGTATGTAAAACCAGATCGGCATCCACATTGCCTTTTGTATATTTAGTTCCCTTTTTTTTATATTCAAGCGTTGGTTTGAAAATAACTATATATCCCGCTTGTTGTAAACAAGTGTACAAAGACTCATTACCTGCAACATACCCAATAAAAAGAAAAGCTTTTTTGACTTTATATTTATCTCTAAGGTAAATATAAAATCTTGGGAAATCCAATTTCCAACAGCAATCCCGAATTGCTAAATTGAGATTCTGACTGTCGATAAAAGCATATATATTTTCTTGCTTTTTCATTTTTACGATATATTGAGTATAGCAAATTAAAAACAAAAAAAAGGGTACGGGTAACGGCCCCGTACCAGAGCCTGCGGCACGGTACAGGGCAGACGGGGAAAGAAGAAATCCCCCTCACCCTGACCCTCTTCCTCCAGGGGCGAGGGAAGTGTGCTGAGATTGCTTCGGCCTTTTGTTCAGGAATTTGCTAAAATACACAGGATGAGAAAGGAGCGTTCCCTCTATGTTTGAGACGATAACCAATTATGCGGGGTACCTGGGAAATATATCATTCCTTACGTATCCCGTTACTTTGTTTTTAGGATTCCTGGCGGGTACGACGTTTATTACCTGCTGTCTGCCCGCGCTGCCGATAGTTTTAACTTATGCGGCTATCCGGGGGAGACCGCTGCACGGGGCGCTGATAATGGCGGCTTTTGCCGCAGGTCAAAGCATCCCGCTTTTTGCCGTCGGGCTGTTCGATAATCTATTAAGCGGCTTTGCAGGGAGATGGTCGGTCTATGTCCGGCGTATCGCGGGATTTTTACTTCTGTGCGCAGGAATCTATTTTATATTGAGGGGTTGATGACGATAAAAAAATATATGCGGGTGATGCTGTTCTCTTTTATCTTTACGGTTGCATCAGGGGCAGGGATAGATATAAAAACCCCCGCCTGGCGGAAAGTGGAGGCGCTGGGGAAGAAAAACAGTTATACGTTCGTGTTTTGCGGGGATGCAAAAACAGAAGACGGTAAAAATCTCCGGGCGGTTCTTGGAAAGATAAAAGAGGAGTTAAGCGGCGGAAAAGAGGTTGTACAAAAGGGCTCTGTTACTTATAGGGGCGGGAACGGTTTGAAAAAAATAGATATCGTTGACGTTGCGATAGACGATTCCAAAGAACAGGAATTAATAAAACTTTTTAATATCCAGTCAGACCCGACGGTGCTGGTTGTTGCCCCGAACGGAGCAGTCACAGGTTACTTTACCGCGACGGCGGATAAGAGCGCTCTGGTGGAAAGCCTGGTCTCTCCGAAAGAATCCGAAGTCATTAAGAACATTCAGGACGGATGCGTCGTTTTTCTGTGTTTTCACGGGGCGCAAGAGCCGGATTTTACCGCGATTAAAACCAACATTAAATCAGTGGCGGATAATTTTAAGGGCTCTGTCAGGGCGGTTTATGCGAATAGCAATGATAAAAAAGAAGAGAAGTTGAGAGAGAACTTTAAGATGCCGTCCGGGGCGAGAACGACGGTTTTTATCCTCGTCCCTCCCGGGAGAACGGCTGCTAAATTGGAAGGCGCTGACATCACAAAAGAAAATTTAATGAGAACTCTGGTCTCTTCCTGCGGGTCGGGAGGGTGCGGTTCATCGTGTAAATAATGAGACATAAGCCATGAAGAAAAGCGGAGAAATAAAGAAAGAGGTAAAAAAAAGGTACGGACAATTTGCGGAAGAAGGTTCTTCCTGCTGTCCTGATTCCAACTGCTGCGATATCGGCTATAGCATCGATGAAATCAAAGAGGTGCCTGCGGATATATCGGGGTTTTCGCTGGGCTGCGGTAATCCTGTTGCCCTCGCCGGCATTAAGGAAGGCGAAGTTGTTCTTGACATAGGTTCGGGCGGGGGTTTGGACGTATTCCTTGCTTCAAAGAAAGCCGGTCCGAAGGGTAAAGTTATTGGTCTGGATATGACCGAACAGATGCTCAGGAAGGCGGAGCGGAACGCCGTAAAGGGGAATTACAGCAATGTTGAATTCAGGTTGGGTGATGCGGAAGATATTCCCGCGGAGGATGAGTCCGTGGATTTGGTTATGAGCAACTGCGTTATAAATCTTTCTCCGGACAAAGAGAAGGTCTATAAGGAAATATACAGGATATTAAAACAGGGAGGGAGATTTGTTATTTCCGATATGGTGACGGAAAAAGAATTAGACGAGTCCATAAAAAACGATGCGGAAAAATTAACGGCTTGTGTCGGCGGGGCGCTCACCATGGACAAATATATGGGTATCATAAAAAAGACGGGTTTCAAGGGCGTGGACATTCTTAAAAAAAGTTCCATGCTGGTAAGCGGAGTTGACGTATTAAGTATAACGGTAAAAGGAAAAAGGTGAGCGGACGCCTGCTGTTCACAATCTGCTGAGAGAAAAAGAATAAAATGTCGGAAGAAGAACAATCATTACTTGAAAAAATAGTGAAGAGTAAAGTCGTCAAAGCAGGTGCAGCTATTTTATTTTTATATAATCTGCCGAATCCTGCTTCTGCTTCAAATGAGATTTATACACAGTTGTTGAAACAGGCAAAAACTCCTGAAGAAGTAGAATTTATCAAGTATTGCGGTGAGATTGATAAACTGACGGAGCAGGAATATATGGAGCACATGGAGATAGCAAAAAAGAAACAAGAAAAGTACAGGGAAGCAGCTAAAACAGCCCTGAAAGATTTAGAACTGGCTGAACAAA
Organism: bacterium; assembly: GCA_043811795.1. Lineage (GTDB taxonomy): Bacteria > CG03 > CG03 > CG03 > CG03 > JBDRMV01. The sequence continues at coordinate 4,359 of JBDRMV010000151.1, forward strand.
TTTATAGGGAAGGAGAATTAATAGAAGTTCCTACTATTTTTGAGTTGATATTAAACCAGGAAATCCTATCAGATATAGATGCGGATATACGGAGGGACTTTGTGAAGCTTTGTGAAAGAGCGCACCGTCTTTTCGAAGAAAAAGCCAGTGAAGAGCCGGAAAATTTAGAATATAAAAAACAGATGACGGAGCTTGAAGAAGCAGCAATAGAGGGTTTGTATGCTAAGGATGTGGAAGTAGGTAGGAAGAGGTATTTAGAAATTGTATTTCCCAAACGCTCAGAATCCCTTTTAGTGTTTGAAGGAGCTAAAAAAACAGTTGCCGGGGATGAGAAAAAGGTTAAATTGTTAGATGAATGTAAAGCGGGATATTATTCTGCTATGGAAAAATACTTTGCTCATCCTGATATATCGGAATTGCAAATAAAATTTTACTTAGAGGCTGCCAGGATTGCGCCGGTTAACTTTCAAGAGGCTGAGAATAAAAAGGCAATTGCAGATAAGAAATAATAAGGGAAAATGGAAAATGGGGAAAAATGGAAAATGGGGACGGCCTTGAATATTTTTACATTAAATCTTTTTACATATTTCAGCAGAAACAAACGCATTCCCGGTAATTCTTGTTTGATTGATTTTTAAGTAACGGGTGGAAGGGGCAGGCGCAAATCAGGACGACGCCCCTATTGCAAAATGCGGGAATTATAATAGAATATAAAAACCGAAATGAAGAGAATCTTTAAGTTTGGAATCGTTGTTATTCTGCCGCTTATTTACTCCGTTGTTTATTGTTATGCATCAAGCGAGGAGTTATTAACGGCGATAAGAGACGATGATATAGAACAGGTCAAGGTATTAATTCAGGCAGGGGTCGATATCAATGCCCAGGACGAAACCGGCTGGATAACGCCGCTGATGCAGGCGGCTTTTACCAATTCTTTTTATATAACGAAGTTACTGATAGAAAACGGAGTGGACGTTAACGCTAAAAATAATTCCGGCTTTACGGCGCTGATATTTGCAGTCGCCGAAAAATCCCTTATTGTTTCAAGGCTTCTCATAGAAGCCGGCGCGGATGTTAATGTTAAAGGCGATAACGGTCTGACGCCGCTGATGGTAGGCGCTTTGAATCAGTCGTACGCCCTGGTAAATTTGCTGCTTGAAAAAGGAGCGGATATCAATCTCAAAAACAGCGAGGGAAAGACGGTAATAATGCTGGCCGGAGAAAAAGATTATGATAAAATAGTCGCTCTGCTTGAGAGTTACAGGGAGTTAAAAACTTCTAAGGAGATTTCTTTAACAGCCCCGGCCACGAAAGAGCCCCTCCCCGTCCCCTTCAATCCGCTGGCGGAGGGGGCAGGCGTCCAGGGATGGATTAGAAAAGATATCAAACTTATAAATGCCGCCCGCGGGAATTCTTTGGAAGCGGTAAAATCGCTGATAAAAGAAGAGGTTGATATCAATGCCGTGACCGGAAACGGGACGACGGCGCTGATGTGGGCGGCTTTTCACAATTCTCCGGATATTGCAGGACTGCTGCTTGAAAAGGGCGCCGACGTCAATTTTAAAAATAATGCCGGAATGACGGCGTTGATATTCGCCGCGGGCGCGAATTCTCTGGATATGGCTAAATTACTGCTTGAAAACGGGGCGGATATGGAAGCGGTGAGCGTTCACGGCGTAACGTCTTTGATAGCGGCGGACACTAGCGGTTATGAAGAAATGAGAATTTTTCTGACAAGGTATAAGACAAAACGCAATGAGTTTTCTTATTAGACCGGATTGTCCGGCAGGTTTAAAATTTTGAAAAAGATTTTTGACAGAGCCGGAACTTATGGTTCTATATTAAGAATATTTATCGGGTTTCTCCTCTCATTTTCGATTACTCCGGAAGTTAAGGCGGAGGTCTGGACAACTTACACGACTGACGATGGTCTTGCTAATGATTATGTTCTGGCAATAGCAATAAGCGGAAACAACAAATGGTTTGGTACATGGGTGGGCGTGAGTAAGTTTGATGGAATAGATTGGATGACCTATATAAAAGGACCTTACCCTCTCATTTCTAACATAGTTCAGGCAATCACAATAGACGGACTCGGGAACAAATGGTTTGGTACAACCGAGGGCGTGAATAAGTTTGATGGTTCGTTGAGTTGGGATCCCTATACACTTGCAGAAGGTCTTGCTAATAACAATGTTAAGTCGATAGCAATAGATGGAAGCGAGAATAAATGGTTCGGTACGGCTGGAGGAGTAAGCATGTATGGCGGGAATGACTGGACATCCTATACAAAAGACGAACTCAAACTTGGTAGTGAGAATATTTTGGCAATAGCAATAGACGGAGATGATAAATGGTTCGGTACGTCCTTGGGCGTGAGCAGGTTAGATGCGGCGCAGCAGTGGCACCCCTATACAATTGCGGATGGTCTCGTTAATAACAGTGTTCAGGCGATAGCAATAGACGGAAGCGGGAATAAATGGTTCGGTACACACGGGGGAGTGAGCAAGTTTGACGGGGAGAACTGGACGATTTATACGACTGCTGATGGTCTCGTTAATAATAATGTTCTGACGATAGCAATAGACGGAAGCGGGAATAAATGGTTCGGCACCGAAGCTGGTGTGAGCAAGTTTAACGGGAATGATTGGAAAACTTATACAGCTAACGATGGTCTTGCTGATAACAATGTCCATGCGATAGCGGTTGATGGAGACGGGAATAAATGGTTCGGAACGAATGGAGGAGTGAGCAGGTTCGATGATATAAGCATCAGCGGCAACATTACGGATGTGGGAAGTGAAGTAATAAACGGGGTGACGGTAAATCTTACTGGAGAGGAAACGCGGACGGCGACAACAACCGCTGGCGGTTATTATTTCAACGACCTTACGCCGGGTAGTTATACAATAACTCCGGTTAAGAGCAGTTACACATTCATACCGCTTTCCATTAACACGGGTTCTCTCGTCGGCGATATTGCGGAGCAGAATTTTACCGGAGACCGTTCTCCGAATGTTCCCGCCGTCGTAACGCCGCTGGACGGAGCAGTCGATATTTCAACCGGAACGGCGCTTGTATGGACGGGCGGGGACCCCGATGCGGGCGATACGGTGACTTATGCTCTTTATTTTTCCTCTTTTTCACCGCCTTCATTTAAAATAGAGCAATCAAGCGCGACATATAACCCCGGAGGATTAAACAATAATACGACGTATTACTGGAAAATTACGGCAAAGGATTATTACGACGTGGAATCGCCCGGGCCGACTTGGTCTTTTGTAACAGGGGGGCTGCCGTTTCCCGTTTATTACATCAAAGGTTATATAAAAAATTACGGTGATGAAGGGATAAGCGGGGTGACGGTAGAACTTACAGGACTGGAAACGAGGACGACGACGACAACTGCAGGCGGCTCTTATGAATTTATAAATCTGGCGTCGGGAAATTATGCGGTGACTCCTTCAAGCGCGGGTTATTTGTTTACGCCCCCGAACATGACTTATTCCCCGCTGGACTCCAATCAGGACTATCAAAACTTTAGTATTGCCGGAATACTTACGGGGGAAGGGGAAGTTGAAATATGGGGAGGGGCGAAGGGTTATCTGCGCGCGAACGAAACGGCGACGATAAAGATGACGCCAAAAATGTCCGGTCAGGTCACAATTAAAATTTACACTCTGCGGAAAAAACTCGTCTGGAAAAAAGAAATTTATGTAACGGGAGGAACGCAGCCGCTGCCAGTGGTATGGGAATGTAAAAATACAGGGTCGGAGCAGGTCGCTTCGGGAACTTATATAGCGCATATAAAAGGAGCG
>JBDRMV010000152.1:0-6888 GCA_043811795.1 bacterium
CCTAATTACCGACAAGACCGGCTATCAGGTCGCCGACGTCGCTCGTTGTCATTCCCATCCTGCCGGCGGACATTGATTTTATTTTTCCAACCGTCGCGGTCATCACGGCTTTTTCCACCGCGCAGGCAGCGGCTTCCTCGCCTATACCGGAAAGCAGCATCTGCAGGGCGCAGATCGCGGCAAGAGGGTTTATCACGTTCTTCCCCGTGTATTTCGGCGCGGAACCGCCTATCGGCTCAAACATGCTGACGCCTGCGGGGTTTATGTTCCCTCCGGCGGCAATACCCATTCCACCCTGCGTTATCGCTCCGAGGTCGGTTATTATATCGCCGAACATATTGTCGGTAACAATCACGTCAAACCACTCGGGATTTTTCACCATCCACATGCAGGTCGCGTCAACGTGAGCGTAGTCCGTTTTTATGTCCGGATATTCCTTCGCCACTTCGTAAAAAGTTCTCTCCCATAGGTCCCATGCGTATGTGAGCACGTTCGTTTTTCCGCACAATGTCAGATGCTTGCGCTTGTTCCGCTTTCTTGCAAATTCAAATGCGTACCTGAGGCAACGCTCAATACCCTTTCTCGTATTGTAGGAAACCTGAAGAGCAACCTCGTTTTTCGTTCCCTTTTCTTTGAACTCGCCAATTCCCTTGTAAAGCCCTTCGTTGTTTTCCCTTACGACGACATAGTCAATTTCTTCGGGGCCTTTGTCTTTAAGCGGCGTCCACACGCCAGGGTAAAGTTTCACCGGCCGCAGGTTGATGTACTGTTCGAGGTCAAACCTTATTTTCAGAAGAATTCCCTTTTCCAGAATACCGGGCTTCACGCCGGGATGCCCGATTGCTCCGAGATATATCGCGTCGAATTTTTTCAGTGTTTCGATACCGTCTGACGGAAAGACCTCTTTAGTCCGCAAATATTTCTCGCCGCCCCAGTCAAAAACTTTTGTATCATATTCAAAACCGAATTTCTTCGAGACGGCTTTAAGCACCTTCAGCCCCTCGTTGATAACTTCGGGCCCCGTCCCGTCACCGGGAATAACCGCTATTTTATACTTTTTCATTTTTTAAAGATTTTAAGAGACCGCCGGCGGAGATGATTTTTCTGATGAATTCGGGAACAGGTTTTATTTCGTATGTTTTGTTTTTTGTCAGATTTCTTATTCCGCTTTTTTTAACGTCAATTTCAATTTTGTCGCCGGTTGCGCAAACGTCAGCGAGATTGCATTCAAAAACCATAAGACCGGTGTTTATGCAGTTCCTTAAAAAAATCCTGGCGAACGACTTCGCAATGACCGCCGAGATGCCGGAGGCCTTAATTGCTATCGGCGCGTGCTCCCTGCTGGAGCCGCAGCCGAAGTTCCTGCCGGCGACAATGATGTCACCGTCCTTTATTTTCTTTCCGAAATTTTTATCAAGGTCTTCCATGCAGTGCGCCGCAAGTTCTTCGGGTCTGTCCGTTGTAAGGAACCTCGCGGGGATTATCACATCGGTGTCGATTGAATCGCCGACGACGTAAGCGTTCCCGCTGATTTTATTTTTCACAACTGCTCAGGCGAGGTTATCCGTCCCGTTAATGCCGAAGCTGCGGCGACATACGGCGAGGCGAGGTAAACTTTTGAAGATGTTGAACCCATTCTCCCTACAAAATTCCTGTTCGTCGTTGAAACCGCAATTTCCCCGTCAGCGAGGATTCCCATATGCCCGCCGAGACAGGGTCCGCAGGTCGGCGGGGAAATTATACAACCCGCTTTTAAAAATGTTTCGATGTACCCCGCCGCAAGCGCTTCGCCGTAAACCATGCGGCTGCCGGGAAGAATTATGACACGCAGGCCCCGCCTGATTTTTTTACCCTTCAGTATTTTTGAAGCCGCCGCAAAATCCGAGAGCCTGCCGTTCGTGCAGGAACCGATGACGACCTGGTCGATTTTTATTTTGTTCAGTTTTTTAGCGGAACGGATTTTGTCCGGTCTGTGGGGAACAGCAACGACCGGAGGAATTTCCCCTGCGTCGATGCGGATTTTTTTCGTGGAATTTCCGGCGGAAAAAAACTTCGGTTTTTTCAACCCCCTTCCCCTTAAATACTCTTTCGTTTTTCCGTCGGGGGCGACAAAACCGCATTTCGCGCCGGCTTCAATCGCCATGTTGCACATCGTAAATCTCCCGTCCATCGGCAGCGCATCTATGACCGGCCCCGAGAATTTCATCGCTTTGTAATTTGCTCCTTCAACGCCTATTTTCCCTATCGTGTAAAGAATCAAGTCCTTTCCAGTGACAAATTTTTTCATCTTCCCCGTGTAAACAAAATCAACGACTTCGGGAACCTTGAACCAGATTTTTCCGGTGAGCATGGCGTAAGCGGCATCCGTGGAGCCCACGCCCGTCGAAAACGCGCCGAGAGCGCCGTAAGTGCAGGTGTGCGAGTCCGCCCCGATAACGACGTCGCCGGACGTCACGATGCCTTTTTCCGGTAAAACAACGTGCTCCACCCCATCGGTTTCAAGAAAACTTACGTTGCATTTCTTTGCGAAATCCCTCAGAAATTTCACGTTCTGCGCCGATTTGATGTCTTTGTTCGGGGTAAAGTGGTCGCAGACGATTACAACGGAGGCGGGGTTTTTAATCCTGCCGCCGGAAGAGAGAAAGTTCTTCACGGCAAGGGGCCCGGTCACGTCATTTATAAGGACGACGTCGCACTCCGCCAGAAGAAATTCGCCGGCTTTCACCTCTTTACCGCCCGAATGCGCCGAGAGGATATTTTCTATGTAGTTCATTGTAAAAATGTCATATTGTAAAATGCCGTCCCCATGTTACACGGATTTGTTCAGGGCGGAAAGATACGCGAGAACGGACGCCTCGATAATATCCGTTGACGAAGACGACCCCAGAAATTTCTTCTTTCCGAAAGAAACGGTCAGACGGACTTCTCCCTGGGCGTCCTTTCCGGTTGTGATTGCGTTGACGGAATAATTGAGCAGCCGGCCGGGGCGCCGTGTGACGGAATCAACCGCTTTCAGAACGCTGTCGACGGGCCCGTCGCCGGAAGCGGTTCCCGTCAGAACCTTTTTATCTTTTCTCAGTTTAACGGTGGCGTGCTGGCCGCTTTCGCCGGTCAGGACATCGAATGATTCAAGTTCGTACCCTTCTCTTTTCCCGAAATCCTTTTCGAGAAGAGCAACGATGTCGTCGTCATAGACCTTCTTTTTTTTGTCCGCAAGGCGTTTGAAATCAGCAAAGATTTTGTTAATTTGCTTTTTTGAGACATTAAAACCCTGCTCTTTTATTTTTTTCGCGAGAGCCGCTCTGCCCGAGTGTTTGCCGAGAACGAGGCTGCTGCCTGAAATACCTACGTCCCTGGGCTCCATAATTTCGTAGGTCTGCGCTTTTTTTATGACACCGTCCTGATGTATGCCCGCCTCGTGCGCAAAAGCGTTTGCCCCGACAATCGCCTTGTTCGGCTGAACGGGAATACCCGTCAGGGTTGAAACGATCCGGGATGTCGTCGCCAGTTGCCTCGCGTTTATTCCGGTCTTAAACTGCGGGAACCTGACCTTCAGAGCCATTACGATTTCCTCTACCGCCGCATTGCCGGCCCGCTCGCCGATGCCGTTTACGGTACACTCGACCTGTCCCGCTCCGGCGAGAACGGAAGTTAGAGAATTCGCCGTGGCAAGGCCGAGGTCATTGTGGCAGTGCACGGAAAAAACCGCTTTGTGAGAATTCCTGACGTTCTCAATCAGGAACCTGATAAGATTGCCCATTTCCGCGGGGTATGCGTATCCGACGGTATCGGGCACATTTATTATTCCCGCGCCGGCATTTATCGCTTTTTCTATAACTTCGCAGAGAAATCTTTTCTCGCTTCTGGTGGCGTCCTCGCAGGAAAATTCCACTTCATCGCAGAATCTTCCGGCAAGTTTCACGGCTTTAACCGCGGAATCCACGACGTCGCTCTCCGACATCCTTAATTTGTATTTCATGTGAACGGGTGACGTGGCGATAAACGTGTGTATTCTTTTCCGCCGCGCTTTTTTCAGCGCCGACGATGCGGCGGTAATATCTTTTTCAATGGTTCTTGCCAGACCGCAGACGGTAACATTCTTTACGGCAGCCGCCACCAGCCGGACGCTCTTGAAATCCTCGGGCGACGAAACGGGAAAACCCGCCTCGATTATGTCCACCTTCAATTTTTCAAGCTGCTGCGCGATAATTACCTTCTGTTGGCTTGTCAGGGACGCCCCGGGCGACTGCTCGCCGTCGCGGAGCGTCGTGTCGAATATCTTTACCGTTTTTTTCATACCGACTTCGTCCCCCTCCGCATTCTTACGGTTTTTACCACAAGGTCTATGAGCCCCGAAAACAGATACGCTATCAGCATAAGCGAAATTATGCTTTCCGGATACATTATCAACATCACAATCCACAAAACGACTATCATAAAGACCTTCAAAGGCAGCATCCCTGTGAGTTTAAAACTGCTGCCGTTGGGATATCTTATCTTGGTCAGCATCAGGAAAGAAATTATTATTATGGCAAAGGGCAGGATGTGCGCGAAAGCCGGCGCTTTCTCCACGAGAAATTTAAAACTCCTTTTGGGAATATCCGCCTTGTATATCTCCATTAGCAGCACAAATGCAGCCCATATTCCCGCCGCAGCCGGACACGGCAGCCCTTCGAAATAAGGCGATTTTTTATCGGGATCCGCTGCCGCATTGTAGCGCGCAAGACGTATCGCCACGGCCAGCACGTATATGAAGCACGCTGCCCATCCATGCCGGAAATCCTTAAGATAATACACCCATAAAAGTATCGCCGGAGCAACGCCGAATGACACCATATCCGCCAAACTGTCGAACTCAATGCCGAAACAGGAACTCGTCTTCGAAAAGCGCGCAAGGCGCCCGTCTATTATATCCATCACCCAGCCGAGCACAATCAGCCATGCCGCCAGCATATAACGCTCGTTAAAAGCCGAAAGCACCGACATAAAACCGCAGCCGAGGTTTATTGCCGTAAAAACGCTCGGGAGATATATTCCTTTCTTTATTCTGATTGCCATTTCGCCAGTTTTGTCTTCGCGCAATTAACTCTATCGCCGGCATGGACGAGAACTTCGCACGTTTCGGGGAATTCGCAGTCAACCTGCGAGCCGAATTTTATCATGCCTATTTTTTCTCCCTGCTTTACGGAATCGCCTTTATTTTTCCAGCAGAGGATTCTCCTCGCGACGGAACCCGCTATCTGCGTAACCATGACATTTTTCCCCCCTGCTGTTTCAAAAAGAACTTTATTCCTTTCGTTTCCCGCGTGAGCGTCGGAAGAGGCGGCATTTGAGAATTTTCCCCTGATATAATTTATTTCCTTTATTCGCCCGCTGCAGGGCGCCCTCTGGATATGATAATCAAGGATGTTCATAAAAATCCTCACGACTGTTTTATCCAGAGATGTTTCAACGCCCAGAACCCTGCCCGACGCCGGAGAGAGAATAAAAGAATTGTCTTCCTCCACATTTATTTCGGGGTCCCTGAAAAAGCGCACCGACAAGAGACACAAAATAAGCGCAATCAGGGCGACATAGAAATTCCATGCCGTAAAAATGTTTTTCGGACGGCAAAAAAACAGCATCAGAACGCACGCCAGAAAAATCGCCGCTGGCGGAATTACCGCAGGCCATATCTCCCCTGACACTTTCATAGGTCTGTAATTATTTTTTCGGCTTAAGCCAAGCCATCATTTTCCTGAGTTTTGCGCCCACCTTCTCGATCGGGTGTTCGAAGGACTCCTTCCTCGACTGATTGAACATGGGTCTCCCGACCCTGTTTTCAAGAAGCCATTCCTTTGCGAATGCGCCGGAGGTAATCTCGCCCAGGATTTTTTTCATTTCGCGCTTCGTATCTTCTGTGATGATTCTTTTACCTCTCGTGTATTCGCCGTACTCGGCGGTGTCGGAAATCGAGTAATTCATCCAGCCGATTCCTTTCACGTGCATCATATCAATAATCAGTTTCAGTTCGTGGAAACATTCAAAGTACGCAATTTCCGGCTGGTAGCCCGCCTCCACAAGGGTCTCGAAGCCCGCTTTTACGAGTTCGACAATACCCCCGCACAGAACCGTCTGCTCGCCGAAGAGGTCGGTTTCCGTCTCTTCCGAAAACGTCGTCTCCAGAGTTCCCACGCGCGTCCCGCCGATTCCCTTGGAATACGCAAGAGCCAGTTTTTTTGCTTTCTTTGAGGCGTCCTGGTAAACCCCTATTAAATTCGGGACACCTCCGCCGGCTGCGAACACGTCCCTGACGAGGTGGCCCGGACCCTTGGGCGCAACCAGTATAACGTCAATATCCTTCGGGGGGACAATCTGTCCGAACCTGATGTTGAAACCGTGGGAAAAACCTAAAATGTTTCCTTTCTTCAGGTTAGGTTCTATGTCATTTTTATAAACCATTGACTGAACCTCGTCGGGAACGAGGAGTTGAATCCAGTCGGCTTTTTTCGCCGCTGCCGACGCAGTCAGCGGTTTGAAACCGTGTTTGATTGCCGTCTTATAATTATCGCTGCCGGTGACCTCGGAGACAATAACCTTTATGCCCGAATCCCTGAGATTCTGCGCCTGCGCGTGACCCTGGGAACCGTAACCTATAATCGCCACGGTCTTCCCTTTCAAAAGTCCGAGATTTGCGTCCCTGTCGTAATAAACCTTTGCCATCATTAACCTCCTAAACGTTAATTTAATTTAATATGAATTATAACACATTTTCAAAAAAAATTGTATAGCCCGCGTTAAATCATCTAAAATCTAACCCAAGGCAAAGCCGTTAAATCATTAAAAACCTAACCGAAGCAGAATATCTGCTGTGGCAGAAGAGTTAAAATAACCTCCGGCAATAAAAGC
>JBDRMV010000153.1:0-12821 GCA_043811795.1 bacterium
AGTCAAAACTTATTCATAAAACTACGGTGCTCTACCTGAGAGATGTTTACGACCATACGATACAGGTTATGGATTCGGTGGAGTCATCCCGCGACCTGCTCTCCGGCATGGTTGATATGTATATGTCGAGCATGAGCAACAGGATGAACGAGGTGATGAAAGTGCTGACCGTGATAGCGACCATATTCATACCGCTGACGTTTATAGTGGGTATTTACGGAATGAATTTTAATTATATGCCGGAACTCGGCTGGAAATGGGCTTATTTTGCCGTGTGGGGCGTGATGATTTTCCTTGCGGTTTCAATGGTTATCTATTTCAAAAAGCGGAGATGGCTTTAGACCCTGAAAGAACAGTGACGTTATTTGAAAATACAGACAAATGGGCAGTCCTGCAGGAACATTAAAAAAGCGGAGGAAGTATGAAAAAATTACTGAATGAAATCAGGTTTCTGATGAAGGTTCTGGCGGCGCTGCTTTTATTTCTGAATTTTCTTCTGGCGGTGCGGCTGGTAAAAAGTTCCGGCACGGATGTTTATGCTGCGAAGAGTCCGGAAATTGTGAAGGTTGATATTACCAAGGTTGCGGGTAAATGGCTCCCGTACGGAGACGGCTTGCCGGTTCTCATCGCCGAGAAATAAAAACCGGTAGAAAAAATGACGCCATGCCTTCATCAGGCAGGGCACTTTTTAAGGCGGGAATGAAAATTTAACCCCTCACTCCTACCCTCCCGCCTCAGGCGGAAGGATAAAGGTGAGGGGGAGAATTAGATTAGCCTGCATTATTCATATTCTCTGGGAAAAATCGGGTCACCTCTATTTCACAGGATGGGGTCAGCTCTATTTTTGCATAGAGAAAATTAACAAAAATAGAACTGACCCCGTAAAATAGAAGTGACCCATTTTTCTTTAATAACACTTTCATCAAAAATACCCTCAGTATGAATAATGCAGACTACGCAAATTGCGTATAAGATTTTGAGAAAGTACAGCGAGCGGTCCGGTTGCGGTTGAATGCCAACGACCATATTTGAATCGCTGAAAGTTTACTTCGTTCTGATGAAGGAAATCAGCCCTTTCCGGTAAACTTCTGCTGAAGTGAAGAAACCGTCTCTGTGGCCGCCTTTGATTTCAAGAAATTCTTTCGGATTGTTTGCCGCCTGAAAAATCCTCAGACCCTGGCTGAAAGGAACTTCCTTATCTTCGCGGCTGTGAACAACAAGGACGGGACAACGCACATTCCTGATGTGTTCAACGGTTCTGTAATGATACCTCAGTAAATATTTTGCCGGTAAAAACGGGTATTTAATCCTGCTCATATCTTCTATGGACGTAAATGCAGATTCAACCGAAAGAAAACCCGGTTTGTGTTCCGCCGCAAGATGCGAGGCAACGGCTCCTCCGAGCGATCTGCCGACAACGATAATATCCGCCGGTAAAAGACGCTTCCTGCAGGTAAGCCAGTTCCATGCGGCTTCCGCATCCAGATACGTCCCGGCCTCGCACGGTGTTCCGCCGCTCCGTCCGTAACCGCGGTAATCAAAAATAAAAACGCCGAAACCCATTCCGTTAAACTGTTTTACCTCGTCAAGAAAATAAGAAATGTTGTCCGCATTCCCGTGGCAGAAAAGAACCGTTTTTTTCCCGGGGAAGCCCGCAACGAACCAGCCGTTGAGTTTTATCCCGCCGGATGTTTCAAAAAAAACATCCTCGTACGGCAAACCTGTTTTTTCGGGCGTAATGATGAGTTCCCGCTTCGGAAAATAAATAAAGTCCTTTTGAAAAATAAACGTTACGGCAACAAAAACAACATACGCGGCCGCCAAAATACCGGCAATGTATTTTACGACATAAAAAATATCTTTCAATTCCCTGTTCAAAACAACTCCTCGTTAACGAAAGGGATCAGCGCGGCAAGCAGCCCCTGGACATAAAATTTTTTTCTGTTTATAACCCCTTTCGTAAAAAATCCGATTGCCCCGTGTTTCTGTTTTGTGTTGTTATCATTCTGCAGACGGTCCATCACGTCGCCGAGTTCCGAGCCCTGCAAAAGTTCCCCGGCGATTGCATCCGGAAGTTCAAACAACGGCGTCGTCCCGAAACCGGTTCTGCCTTTTTTATCCATGATGCACATCCCGCCGAACGAAAACCATCTTGAATGAAGTTTTATTATCCCGCCCTCTATACCCGTAAAAAAATCCGCGCCGAGTTTTTCCTTTTCATTTTTTTCCAGAAGTTTTCTTGCGCGGTTTTCCGCGCCCTCAAACGTCTGCTCGTTCACCGGCTGCACGGGAACATCAGGGGCAACCTCCAGACCTGTAATTACAGCATCTCTATAGTATTTTGAAAACGCCTCCTGCGCCGCTTCTATCTTTACGGGATTCAGAGAGCCGACGAGGACTTTCACGGCAGCCTCTTAAACCATAAACATTCTTCCTGCCATTCGCAGGGACCGCAAACGCCGCTAACATCCGAAACGCTTTTAATCTTTGTATTCACGAGATGCAGAATATCCCCGACCCGCATTTTTGTTCCTTCCTCCATATCTAATTTTTTCAGGACGGTTCTGTCCATGGTTTTGGCGGCGCCACGGGTTTTCCGGCACGAGGCGCCTTCGTTGTACGGACAGGCGGAGCAAAACACGTCGCAGCACGAAACCACCTCTGCCTCCTGCTCGGCGGCGGAATTAATTTCAAAAAGGACAGCCCGCATATTCTCCGCAAATTCATCATTATAACCGTATCCCTGAAAACCCTGCATGCACAGAAAATGATGCGCCCGGATACGTAACATCAGCGAACGTATTTTGACCTGTCAAGTTCCCCGTTATACGGCGCCTTCGGGAGAACGGAAGAACTGATTCCGGCGGACAAAGACGCTTTCAGCAAATCTATTAAAATGAAAGGGAAAACGCCTTTGACCAGCGTTTCCCACAGACCCGCTTTTATCGCGAGGGAAAGGACTATAACCCCGAAGAAATATATAATCCCGACGCCGAGGAGCATAAATTTCAACTGCGAAAAAAATGTGCGGGCGGATATGTATCTGTCCGTATAACTTCCGACCGCCAGCGGGGCAAGAATGAAACCGATGAAATAACCGCCGGACGGGCCAAGAAAAACAGCCGTAGAACCCGCCGTGCCGCCGGCGAACCACGGGACGCCTAAAGCGCCGAGACCGACATAAATTATCTGGCTGACCGAACCGAAAATGCCGCCGCAGAAAACTCCGCTCAAAAGAACGCCGAGAACCTGACCAGTTACGGGCACCGGCGTAAAAGGAAGACGGAAGCAGACCTGAGCGAGGATACCCGTTAATCCCGCCATCGCAAAAGACAAAGCGAATTTCTTCGGGACGGCAAGGCAATGCCGCCAACTGAAAAAAGAATATCTTGCCTGGAGAAAACCGTCAACAACTCCCGTCTGTAACATCACCCCTCCTTTTCAAAAGAAAATTTGTATTCAAGCAAGCCCATTTCATCGCGCATCCGGAGAATTTCCCGCTGTGTTTTTCCCGACACCGGCGCGCCTTTATTTTTTCTTATCTGCCACGCGAGATATTCCTTCTCGCCCGCCGTATAAATTCTATCCCGCCCGGGCGCTTTTTCAGAGGCGCGCAGGGTGCGCAGAATATCGCCCGCGGTTTTTTTGAAACTTTTCAATTCCGTAAAAGCGGAAACATTTATTGCGATAAAAAAGTGCCCCAGATGATACGCGCCCCTCTCCCCCGAAAGCATTTTCAGAAAAGGGCCGCCCTGAAGAGCGGCGGAAAGAATTTCGACAGCGGTTGAATAACCGTATCCCTTGTATCCCGCAGTTTCCTCCCCTGCCCCGCCGAGGGGCACAAGAGCCGCGTTACCCTTCAGCAAGTCATTCAGAATCTCTCCCGCATCCGTTTTCGAAACGCCGTCGCGGCTTACGACCCAGCCGGACGGAATTTTTTCCCCTTTCCCGGCATAATTCTCAATTTTTCCGCGCTGGGCCAGGGAAGTGGCGCAATCAATGACAAAAGGGAATTCTTCGTCGGTCGGGATTCCGAAAGTCAGGGGATTCGTTCCGAGCATGTTCTCAACGCCGAAAGTCGGCGCAACCGATGGCCGCGCATTCGTACCAGTTATTCCGATCATGCCCTCTTCCGCCGCCATCAAAACATAATATCCTGCGATTCCGTAATGCGTGGAATTCTTGACCGCCGCCATACCGAGACCCGTTTTTTTCCCTTTTTCAATTGCAACGGCCATCGCTTTTTTAGAAATGACCTGCCCCATCCCGTCGTGACCGTCGATGAGAACCGTCGCGGGGGTCTCTTTTACGATTTCAAATTCCGTTTCGGGCTTCTGTATCCCCGCCCTGATTCTGTCGTAGTAAATTGTCTTAAGCCGCGCGATGCCGTGAGAATCAATTCCTCTTTTGTCAGCCGTTACAAGAACGTCCGCGCAGATTTCCGCATCGCGGGCGGGGACGCCGAGGGCGGCAAAAACATCCTTAATGAATTTTTCCAGAACGTCGAATTGTACATAAATAGGGGACGGTGCTTTACCTGTCTGCCGCCAGGCAGGCAATATGACATTTTTTCTTTTCCCGCTTTTTTCTAAAACCAGAACCGTCCCCGTTTTTTCCGCCGTTTTTTCCGTTCCCGTTTTTTTCTTTTTTTTCACAAGAGAATTCCCGCAACGGCGCCGGTCATACAGGCGGCAATCGCGCCGGAGAACATCGCCCTCATACCTATCTTCGCCAGAGTGCTGCGCTTGTTCGGCGCGAGAGAACCGATGCCGCCGATCTGAATCCCGATCGACGCAAAATTCGCAAAGCCGCAGAGAGCGTAAGAAGCGATAACGGCTGAGCGCTGTGAAAGATGAATGACCGGACCCGCTACCGTTTGATAACCGTTCTGCAAAATCCCGGCTAAATTGATGTACGCAATAAATTCCGTCAGAACCAATTTTTCGCCGAGGAGCCGGCCGACAACGGTCGCCTCTCTCCACGGAACACCCATCGCCCACGAAACCGGCGCGAATATCAAGCCGAGCAGTACCGATAAATTTATAAAAAACACCGGACCATAACCGCTCAACCCGCCGCCGGTAAATATTTTTTTCCCGGCGCGGAAAACGGCATAATCCTGCCCCTGGAAATCAACGCGCAGACGCTTCTCCGTAAAGACGCTGCCTTTTTTGATATTTGAAACACTGTATTCAAAGGTTTCATTCCCTTTGCTCACTTTAATAACGTCGCCTTTCTGCAGCGCATTCACGCTTTTTTCCGGCAGTATCAACCTGTACGGGTTTTTGCCGAACGCCTTGCTGCTTATGTCTGAAAATTTCTCAAGACCGAAATTAATCATCGCGACCAGCGCCACGAAAGCAATGAGCATCCCTGCGACATTTAGAAGCAGCATCATTCCTTCCGAAGCGCCGCGGGACGCTGCCTCTATAACATTTGAATCGGGTTTTTCAACTTTTATTTCCATATCGCCGGTTGTCTCCGAATGTTCTCTTTCGGGGTATACAATTTTGGAAATGGCAAGCGCCGCGGGAGCGCTCATTATGCTTGCGGTAACAAGATGCCCCGCTATGTTGGGGATATAATCCTTTAAAAAAAGAACATACGCCGCCATCACCCCGCCGGCGACAGTAGCAAACCCGCCCGTCATTACGGCGTGGAGTTCGCTCGTCGTCATATTTTTAAGGAACGGCTTTACAATCAGGGGCGCCTCCGTCTGCCCGACAAAAATGTTCGCCGCTGCGGAAAGGGTTTCCGAACCGCTTGTTTTCATTGTCTTACGCATAATCTTTGCAATAAAACCGACGATAACCTGCATAATACCCAGGTGGTACATCACGGTCATAAGCGAACAGAAAAAAATTATAGGCGGAAGCGCCGAGAAAAAGAAAAACATTCCCTGGCGCAGGCCGCGCGGGTCGGCGGGTCCGTAGGCGAGTTTCCCGAAAACAAAAGCCGCACCTTCTTCGCTGAACGATAGCAGCACCATCACGGTAGTATTAACAAAATTAAAGAAAAAGCCGCCGACGGTTTCCGAAAGGACAATCAGCCCGAAAACAAGCTGCAAAACAATCCCCCATATCACGGGCCGCCAGTTTATGTGTTTTCTGTCAACGGACATCATCCAGCTGATAAAAACAAGAAGAAAAAGGCCGAAGAAACCGAGCAGGCGCATTCCGAGAGATGTGTCTAATTTTTGTCTTGAGCCTATTGCGGTTTTCTGCCCCACTTCATGCGGCGCTGCGGGCGAAGCGCTTACAATTGAGGTTTCACCGCGCTGTTTGTCCGGCGTCCTCGCGCCTGTTATGCGGCCGGCGGCAAACAGTACAAGAATCATCACGCTGACGGTAAGCCCTACCCTACTCGAAAAAAACTTCTTCATAATTCGCTCCTTACGGAAAACAATCCGCTTTGCATTTTTAATTATCTCCCGCCCAATTACTTTTTTACAATCCGCGGTCGGTCGCAATAAAATTCAAAAAAACCTCCGCGCCCCTTAAATAACCCGCTGAAACTTCCTCGCCGTTATCAAGATACAGATGCTTGTACTGCTCCAGAACCTTTATTACTTCTTCCGTATCTCTTTTTTTCCTTTTAAAAAAAGGCTTATGGACAGATAAATGCAGGGTTATCCCTGTTCCTTTCAGAAATTCGCCTGCCGATTTCAATATCTCTACTTCGGCGCCTTCGGTATCCATCTTTATAAAATTGCAATCGGTTATATTGTACCGCTCAAACAGGGTCTGCAGCGTAACACAGCCAACTTTTATGGTTTTCTTCGGGCGTTTCTTTAAAAAACTGCTCATACTGCTGCCCCAGCTGCCCCTGATGCCCAGCCGCTTTTCTCCATTCCTGCCCCATACGGCTCCGTCAAAAACCGTTATGTTCTTAAAACCGTTCAGGTCAATATTTTCCTTAAGAATTCCCAGCGCAACCTTATCGGGCTCGACCGCATAGCAGCGCTTCGCCAGCTGGCAGCCGTACAGGACGGTGGGACCTATCCACGCGCCGATGTCTATGTAACTGTGCTGTTTGTCCAGAAAACGCCGCATCGTCTTGAATGTGTCGCTTTCCCAGTTTTCCGACTGCCAGAAACCCGGATTTGACGGAGTTTTATCCGCGTTAACTTTCATTACGAGCCCGTTTCTATTTATTTCTAAAATATTTTCCGGCATTATTTTACAAACCGGCGGAGTTCCCGGCTGAGCAGCAGGAACCTTTTGTTGTCCATCTTCCTGTCAAGCTCCCTGTAATTTCTATCAAATTTGCGGACTCTTTGAAATCTGGACATAACGGGAATCACAGTAATATCTTCCCCTATAACCGCAAGTTTGTCCCATGTGGAACAGACAACGTCATCCCGCCTGTAATCGCCGAAAAGATCATATCCCATACAATAATCCGAACTTTCGTTTCTGCATCCGAGCATTTCAAGAATCGTCGGGACAACGTCAGAATGCGACGTCAACTTCTTAAATTCCCGGTGACTGCGCCCCGGGACATAAAAAATAAGAGGCACTTTTGCCTGCTCGTCGGTAAAAGCCCCGTTGTGCCCGTAAAAACCGTGCTCAAAAAACTCTTCGCCGTGGTCGCCTGAAATTACAACAACCGTATTCGCAAGCAAACCTTTCTTCTCAAGACCTCTGATTATGCGTCCTGTTAAAGAATCGTTAAACCCGATTGAATTCTTATACCTGTTAAATACCGGGCGTATGTTTCCGGGATTCAGTTTTAGATAATTCACACTGCCAGTGACGGGCATGAATTTTTCAAATTCCTTCGTGTAGGAATAAGAACCGTGAGCGGAGTCAAAAAAAACAAACGCAAAGAAAGGGGTAACGCTTTTCCTTTCGTCAAGCCATTTAACGAGACCGTCTGCGAGAGCGGTGTCTCTCGCAATTTTATCGCGCGTGCCGAATTCGTCGGTAATATCTTTATCTTCAATTTCCGCGAAACAGGTCTGGCGAAATTCCGGCGAAGTAAGTTTAGCCGCCGCAAGAATTTTGAAGTCATACCCCAAATTTTTAAGCGAATCCATAAAAACAGGCGCGCGGCGTTCGGAAAGAAACCTGAACCAGTAAGAGCCGTGGAGCCCGTAAAACAGGGAAAACACGCCGAATCTGGAGCAGTTACCGCCGCTGTAATGATTCAGGAAAACAGAACACTTTTTTGAAAACCCGTAAACTTCCGGTGAGATTTCAGGAGAAAACATATCGTATCTGAAAGAGTCAATCAGAATAAAAACAATGTTCGGCAGGTTTTTCCCTTTCCCAAAAACGAGTTCCTTCCCCGGATAACGCAGATGCGATTTCCTGTTGATTCTTACTCTTGCCGGGAAGCGCTCTTCGGGTTTTATCCCGAATTTACCGAGAAACTTTTTCATTGTTACAGGCGTGTAAAAGGGAAAGACGGAAGAAATCGACATTATATCCGTGTTGTTCGTGATGTCCGCATAAGCGAAAATCATTTTGTCGGTAAAAACCACGGCAAGAGCGCACAAAACGGCCGCAAAGCCGGATTTGAATTTCGGCGTCTTTTTCAACAGGAAAGAAAAAACAAAATATTCCGCCGCAAGCACAGTAACGATAAACAGAATGCTGAGGAACAGAAAACCGCCGCTCAGGCTTAGCGTTGCCCAGCCGCCCCTGGTCGTGAGGATATTCAGCGCAAGTGAATTAAAATGGAACCGGAAAAATCTGTATGTGAATATATCCAGAAAAATCGTTGTGTGAAAAACCGTATAAACCAGCGAAACAAAAACTTTTAATATAAACCGCGGCCTTAAAATTTGCGCAACGGGTAAAAGCAGCAAAAAGAATAACAGATGCAAAGAAAGAAAATTCGAAACATACGCGAGAACGGAAAACAAATACCCCGACCTCACGAACGAAAAATACGGAAGACCAATAACGAGGGAAACAACGAAATTAAGAAAAACTAATATCAGCGCTGCGGAAACGCGGTTCTTATCCCGCATCTAAAACGCTTTTAATCCAGCCCCTGTTCTTTACGTACCAGACGACGGTCTTCCTCATGCCGTCGTTGAATTTTGTCTCAGGGAGCCATCCTATCCCGTGTATTTTTGCCGTATTCAGAGAATATCTGAAATCGTGGCCGGGGCGGTCTTTCACAAATGCGATAAGACCCTGCGGTTTCCCTAAAATTTTCAAAATTCCCTTCACCACGTCTATATTCCGCTCCTCCCTGCCGCTTCCGACGTTATATGCCTCGCCGCTTTTTCCTTTTTCAAGAATGCGCAGAATCGCTTCGACGCAGTCGGAAACATAAAGCCATTCGCGGACATTTTCGCCCTTTGCGTAAACGGGCACTTTCCTGCCGGCAAGAGCGTTCTGAATTATGACGGGAATTAGTTTTTCCGGAAACTGCCAGGGCCCGTAATTATTACTCGGGCGGGCAATTACAACTGGGAGATGATACGTCCTGTGATATGCTCTCGCCAGCATATCGCCGGCGGCTTTACTTACAGAATACGGGCTGTTGGGGGCAAACGGAGAATTTTCACTGAATTTTCCCTTCTTAATTTCTCCGTAAATTTCATCCGTACTGATATGACAGAATTTTTTTACATTGTGTTTTTTCGCCGCATCAAGTAAAACCTGTGTGCCCATAACATTCGTCTTCATAAAAGGCGATGCATCCTCTATGCTTCTGTCCACATGGCTCTCGGCGGCAAAATGGACGACGGCATCGGGTTTTTCCTTTTTAAAAATTTCGGAGATTTTCTTTACGTTGCAAATATCAACTTTGTAAAATTTGAATTTTCCCTTTACGCTTACGAGGCGTTCCATATCGGCCGCGTAGGTGAGTTTGTCGACGACGGCAATTTCATATTTCCCGGCCGCTTGCCTGACGAACTCGCTGCCGATGAAACCGGCGGCGCCTGTGACTATTAACTTATGAAACCTTTTACGCATTCTTCAAGAACGTCCTGTATTTTTCTCGCCTTAAAGCCGGTTTTTTCAAGTTTTTCCGTCGAAAGAATAAGATTCGTCCTGTCCAATTTCAAATCCTTCAGAGCAATTGTCTCATACCGGAAATCCGGTCTGTATTTTTTATAAACATCGAGCAACTCGGGATACCTCAACGCGCCCTTGTTCGTAACATTGAACAGCCCCCGGGCGTCAATTTTGAGCAGATGTTTCAACGCCCCGATAAAATCCGGAATGTACGTGATGGAATTCGGAACGTCAATTATTTTTTTGAACCTGATAAGTTTTGCAATAACATTCTTAGGGTGGTTCCGGTTGTCAAGAGGTATTCTCAGCCGCAATATCAGGACATTAATCTTCTCCGACAGGTTTACGAGTGCTTTTTCGGAATAAATTTTTGTCCTTGAATAAAACAACTTGAAATAATACGGCTGGTCGGTCTCTTTTACCGGTTCGGGTTTTGAGTAGTCAAAATCGTAAATGCAGCCGCTGCTTATGTGGACGAACTTAATATTTTTTCTCAGGCACGCCTCTGCAAGAATCATCGGAACGAAAACATTCGCCTTAAGCGTGAGGTCTATATCCTTTTCACAGTCGTCAACGTTGTTTTCGCCTATATAACCGACGCAATTGATTACTATATCCGGTCTGTACTTATCTATTTCTTCTTCCGCATCCTTATAAACGTTTATCCACCTGTCCGTAATTTCACAGCCGAGTTCTTTCTGAATGCGGGACCCTAAAAAACCCTTGCCGAATATAAGGATTTTATTTTTCATCAACAACGCCCAGCAGGTAACTGCCGTAGTCCGTCTTCATCTCATCCGCGAGAGAAAGCAACTTCTTTTTATCAATAAAACCCATTTTGTATGCAATCTCCTCAACGCAGCCTATCTTCAATGCCTGTCTCTCCTCGATTGTTCTCACGAAAAGGGAGGCGTCCAGAAGGGAATCGTAAGTTCCCGTGTCAAGCCAGGCGAAACCCCGCCCCAGCAGTTCTACATGAAGCGTTCCTCTTTTCAGGTACTCCCTGTTAACATCGGTTATTTCAAGTTCGCCCCTCGACGAGGGAGCCAGCCCTTTCGCAATTTCAACGACATCATTGTCGTAAAAATAAAGCCCCGTGACAGCGTAGTTTGATTTTGGCTTTTGCGGTTTCTCCACGAGAGAAAGAACCTTTCTGTTTTTATCAAACTCGACAACGCCGTACCTTTCCGGGTCATTTACATAATATCCGAAAACCCGCGCGCCTTCTTTAAGCGCGGACGCCTCTTTCAGCAAAGCGCTGAAACCGCTGCCGAAAAATATGTTGTCCCCCAGAACAAGGCACACGCTCTCTCCGCCGATAAAGTCAGCCCCTATTATGAACGCTTCAGCGAGACCCCGCGGCTCCGGCTGCTGCCTGTACGAAATTGAAATTCCAATCTGCGAACCGTCTCCAAGCAGATTCTCAAATCTTGGCAGGTCATGCGGGGTTGAAATCACCAGGATGTCTCTGATGCCCGCAAGCATAAGAACGGACAGAGGATAATAAATCATCGGTTTATCATACACAGGAAGGAGCTGTTTGCAGACGGCTTTCGTAACCGGATAAAGCCGCGTCGCCTTACCCCCTGCCAGAACTATCCCTTTCATAACCGCATTTTAGCAAATAACCGCTCTATACAAAATATGAAATCCGGGAATTCTATTTTCTGTTTTCGGCTATCCATTTTTTCCAGAAAGGATCCTCAATCTTAAAAGACCCTTCTGCCTCTATTATCGCCCCTTCGTTTAAAAGCCGCCGGATCGCGCTGCTTGCGGTGCTGGGAGAAACTATTCCCGACTTTTTTAAAAAATCAGAAGAAGTCAGTTTTTTTTCCGGAATGGTAAGCCCTATCAATAGCTTTTTCTCAGTGTTGTCCATTTCTCTCCACCACCTCATATAGTCAGCGCTGTGATTCGTTAATATTTCATTTGCCGCCTCTTTAATGATTGCCGGTAAAAGTTCTTTTCTCTTACCGGAAAGGTTAAATATTTCATGGCATAATTGCTGCGTGTAATACGGATGATTTTCGGTTCTTTCCAAAATCAAATCGATGATTTTTACAGCATTTATACCGTTTTTTTTAAATCCTGATAAAATGAATTTCCTAAATTTATCTTCGGGAATCTTACCGAGAACTATCTGTTTTCCAAACTTGTAAAACGGATTTTTCCTGTTTTGAAATATATCGGCAATCATATGCTCCTGACTGCCAATGAATATATAACTTACGTTTGAATGATGCTGAAAAATTGCCCGCATCTTTCTTTCAAGCGTTCCGGATATCCGTCTTACTTCCTGAAATTCATCAAAAACCAGAACAATTTTTTTATTTCTCGAACGGGCAATTTTCTCTGGAAATTCAAGAGCGTCTTCAATATACGCCGATAAATCTTTTTTATCCGGAGTAAATGCCACTGATATTTCGCCCGTTTCGGGATTTATCTTAATTGCCGGTTGAATTCTTAAATTCTTAAGATAATTTTTTATTTTTTCAAAAGAGCTCAGAGAAAGAGATTTTCTAATTATAAAATTTGCCAAATCGGCGGCGCTTGTCATTAATTCAAGGTTGATTATGAGAAAATCCAGCCCAATCCGCTCAAGGACGTTTACCACAAGACTTGTTTTTCCGTATCTTCTGGGGCTTATTAAAACCACATTCTGCCCTGACTTTATTTCGGATTTTAACGTTTTTATTTCATCTTCTCTGTCCGCAAAATGCTTACCCCTTACAACATTACCGTATGTAAACGGATTCAAAATACCCCTCCTTTTTGATTACGACATCTATCGTTACGATGTTCATCGTAATATAATAAGACCCATTTGTCAAGATAAATCGTTTA
>JBDRMV010000154.1:0-28148 GCA_043811795.1 bacterium
ATTTTGTCGGCGATTTCCTTCGCCTTTGCGGGATTATCCTCTTCCAGAGCGGCGTTTGCGTCGTTCAGCAGGACCTCGGTGCTTGACGAGGAGCCCGCCTTGTGGAATTTTCCGAAAATGTTTTTGTTATCGCAGGATGCGAGAATAAAAACGGCGAGGACTGATAATGGTAGAATAATCTTTTTCATAGCGCCTCCTAATTACACTTTTATTATATCCCAAACCGGCAGAATTGTCAACGTAATAGATGTCACAAATTTTCTATCCGCCGCATTCTATCCTGCATTATTCATCTCTGAAAAGTAGTGCGAGTTTTTAACCCGCCTACGGCGGATAAAGCGACCTTAAAAGGTCGCACTACAAAAAACACTTTTACCAAAAATCTTCTCATTATGAATAATGCAGGCTATTTATATTTTACTTTCCATAAATACAGTCCGTTAGGCGGAGCAGGAGCGATGTGAGGGGCTTTTCCGAGGGTTATTTTTTTAAAATCGCCGGGGTCTATTTTTCCGCTTCCGGCGTCAATGATGAAGGAAGCAATCGTTCTTGCCATTTTATAAAGAAAGTGGGAGCCCTCTATTTCAAGAAAGAAAAGATTTTTTCCCCGTGAAAGGAAACACCGTTTTACGTCACAGATTGTGTTTCTCCTGCTTGAGCAGGAGGAAAGATGCCTGAAGTCCTTTTCCCCCTCAATTAATTTCGCCGCCTTATTCATAAGTTCCCGGTTCAGGTTGAACGGGATGTGCAGGCAGTAGTCGTTTTCATAAGGGAAAAAATCGCCCGTCCGGAAATAATATCTGTAAACTTTTGATTCGCAGTCGTATCTCGGATTGAAATTATTTTTTCCCGTAATTTTGTTTATCAGGATGTATTTCGGCAGTTTTGAGTTCAGGGCTTTTTTCAATGAGGAAACCGGAATATCCGTGGAAGATTCAAAGGCGCCGACATTCTCCCTTGCGTGAACGCCCCTGTCGGTGCGGGAGGCAAAAACAAGTTTTATTTCTTTTTTCAGGATTTTTTCAGCGGCTTTTTTCAGGGAACCCGCAACAGTCGGTTTGTCTTTCTGTATCTGGCTGCCGTAAAACTTTGACCCGTCATAGGAGACGGAGAGTTTGAACGTTTTGTTCACCCCGGTAGAGGTAGTCCGGTTCATTTTTTTAGCAGACCGCAGGCCATCGCATCCAGCCTGCGCAGGAAGTCAAAAATGGCGTCCGCAATTTCCCGGAAGGTGAATTTTTTAACTCTTTTTATTTTTTCCGCAAACGCTTTTTGCGCTTCCGGAAGAATTTCGTAAAGGCGTGAAAAAATAAAAATGACTTTTTCCGCCCTTTCACTTCCAATAAAAAATGAAATAATTTCCGTGTAGATTTTTAGATTTGAAATCCTGAATTTTTCCTGATTCAGGGCATAAAAAATGAACGTCAAAAGCAGAACACGCGAAAAATAGAGGGTATTTTTTGCGAGGCTCGCGGGATTAAGAGCGGAGAGGAACCCGTAAAAAAGCAGGACGGGAATAAGGAAAACCGGTTTAACGCGGATTTTCGATTTTTCTATTAAGGCAATTGCAAGAACGGCTAAAAATATGCCGGCTATTGTCTTGCCTCCGGCAAAGAGGGTAAGCAAAATGAGAATAAAAGCGGCGCCTGCTCTGATTTTTGGATAGACCCGCACCGCTATATGATTTTAATGAGTTCTTTTGCTATCTGGACCGCGTTCAGAGCTGCCCCTTTCAGGAGATTGTCGGAGACAACCCACAGCCAGTAACAGTTTTTGCGGGAAACGTCGCGCCTGATTCTCCCGACAAACGTTTCAAACTTTCCCGCAGCCGAAACCGGCATCGGGTATTTAAGATTTGAGATATCATCAACGACGATAATGTTTGCTTCTTTTGCGAGAGATTCCCTTATTAATTCAACCGGCAGTTCTTTTTCGAGTTCTATGTTGACTGCTTCGGAATGGCCCCTGAAAACGGGCACCCGCACGCAGGTTGCCGTCACCGAAATTTCGTCTCCCAGAATTTTTTTTGTTTCGTTAACCATTTTTATCTCTTCACGGGTATAATCGTTTTCAAGAAAGACGTCTATCTGGGGTATGCAGTTAAAAGCGATTTGATTGGGAAAAGCGGAGAAGTTCTTTCGCGGGAGTTCTATTTCCGCGAAGTTGCCGTCAACGATTTTTTTTGTCTGGTCCTTCAATTCGTTTATTGCTTTTTGTCCGGCGCCGGAGACCGCCTGAAATGTTGTAACGACCACACGAATTATTTTTGAAATTCTGTGGACCGGCGCGAGAGCGTGCACCATCTGAATCGTGGAGCAGTTCGGATTGGCGATGATGTAAGAGTCCTTTTTTAGCGTGTGCGGATTTATTTCGGGCACGACGAGAGGGACGTCCTTGTCCATCCTCCATGCGGAGGAGTTGTCGATTACGTAGGTCTTCCTCGCCTTAAACAGAGGGGCGTATTCTTTTGAGACGCCTCCGCCGGCGGACATCAGAACGATGTCAACCCTGTTTTTTTCAATCCAGTTTTTTGAAAGTTCCGCAACTTCAATTTCTTTATTCCCGAATTTCAGTTTTTTCCCCGCAGACCTGAACGAGGCGAGGAGGAACAGTTCCCCGACAGGGAAATCAAGTTCTTTCAGCATCCGTATCATTTCCCGTCCGACGGCGCCGGTGGCTCCCGCAACGGCAACAGAATAATTTTTCATTTGTTCTCCTGTATTTTTATAAAAACTTTTCTCTTCCGAGGTCCGTCAAATTCGCAGAAAAAAATCCCCTGCCACGTTCCGAGGGCAGGTCTGCCTTTTGAAATGATAACCGAAACGCTTTCGCCGATTAAGGACGCTTTTATGTGGGCGGCGGCGTTACCTTCGGAGTGGCCGTAATTGTCATTCCACGGAACGATTTTATCCAGTTCCTTTATTATATCGCTTTTTACGGACGGGTCGGCGTTTTCGTTTATCGTGACTCCCGCGGTCGTGTGGGGAACGTAAACGAGAGCGGTTCCTTCCTTTATCCCCGACGAGGAAACCGCTTTTGCGACTTCCCCCGTTATTTCAACGAATTCCGCTCTTCTGCCGCTCGTAACGCTTATTTCTTTAATCACGGTTCACCTCCGCTGCCAGCGCCGTCCCGTCATCCGCAATATCAATTTTAGCAAGATTCTCCTTCATTTTCCAGAAGTCGTTGAAAATGATTTTATTTATTAGCAGGGGAAAGTCATGAATTGTCCCCGCATTATTCTGTTCAACCGCAATAGCGGCTCTTTTTGAAGAAAAAAATAAAGCGTTGAATTCCTGATGCCCCCCCGCCCGCGAGTAAGGAATCAGGAGAGACGGAATTTTGTAATAGGAAAGTTCTGCGAGCGTTCCCGCGCCCGCCCGTGAAACCGCCGTCCCCGCGACGCTGTAAAACAGGGGCATTGCGTTTGTAAAAGAAAGAACGAGGTGATTTCCTTTGTGCGCCGAATATTTTTTCAAAACGGAATCAAAATCCCTGTTTCCCGTTATGTGGATTATCTGCGCGAAATCCAGAAACCCAAGGACTTCGCAAACGGCCGTGTTAATAAAATGACTTCCCTGACTTCCGCCGAGAATAAGAAGAACCGGTTTCCTGAAATCAAACTTTAAACCTGCGAGAGTTTTTTCTTTTTCCGCCGCCTTCGCTGAAACCGGCATTTTCACGGCGACGGTTTTACTCCCTATAAATTTTTGCGTCTGCGGAAAAACGGTGAAAATTCTGTCCGCAAAATCTTTGAGAAGCCGTGTCCCTTTCCCCGGCACCAAATTCGGTTCAAAAAAGAAAATCCCGGAGCGTGTCAGAACAGAGCACACCACCCCGATTAAATTCAGATAGGAGCCGAAGCAGATTATTTTACGGGGTTTGAGTTTTAGAATGAAAATAATAAATTTCAGCAGTTCCGAAACCGCGGAGAATTTGAATCTTTTTAAGGACAGAGGCGGCAGAAAAATTGTGTCGGGGGTGTCTTTTAGAATGGTCAGCGATACGGGATTTTTTATTGCGACGATATAAGAACCCGGCAGATGTTTCTGCAGGACTTTTGCGGGCAGAATGTGACCGCCGGAGGCGCCGGTAAAAAAAATAATAGAATGCATGCGGTTAGCGGTAATCAGAATCGTCCTCCTGAAAACAGTTGCGGCAATCCCTTAGTCCGTGACACTGCCCATTGAGAATATCGGCAGATACATTGCAATGACAATGCCGCCCACAACCACGCCGAGAAATACCATTATCATTGGCTCAATCAGCGAAGTCATGCCTTTTACGGCCGCATCCACTTCGATGTCGTAAAAATCCGCAATCTTGGTAAGCATCGTATCAAGGTTTCCCGTTTCTTCGCCGACCTTTATCATCTGATTAACCATCGGAGGGAAAATGCCCGAAGCGGCAATCGGTTCGGCAATTTTCTCTCCTTCGCGGATTGCCTCTCTCGCAGTCATCACGGCTTGTTCGACAGCCCAGTTCCCCGCTGTTTTTGCGACCGTTTCCATCGCCGAAAGAATAGGAACGCCGCTCGCCACCAGTGTGCCGAATGTTCTCGTAAACTTTGCCGTTGCGGTTTTTACGAGGACAGGACCCAAAACAGGCATTTTCAGCATTCTGGGTTCAAGGAATTTTTTGCCGTAGTCGGATTTATAAAATTTTATGCCGCCGACCACGACCACGACTATGCCGCCGATGACGAATAAAATTTTTTCTCTCAGAAAGTCACTCAGGTTTATCAGTATCTGGGTCGGAAGAGGGAGTTCCTTCCCGAAACCCTCAAATACTTCCTTGAAAGCGGGTATCACAAAAATGAGCATAAACAGAGTCACGCCAAAGCATATAACAACAATTGCGCTGGGATATATCATTGCGCCTTTTACTTTCCCCTTCAGTTCTTCGGCCGCCTCAAGGTATGTGGAAAGCCGTTCAAGTATGGTGTCAAGAATGCCTCCGAGCTCACCCGCTTTTGTCATATTTACATAAAGTGTGTCAAAACAGTCGGGAAATTTTGCGAGGGCATCGGCGATTGCCGTTCCGCCTTCTATGTCTTCGCGAATACTTTTAACGACAGACCCGAAGTAAGGGTTATCAACCTGCTCTTCAATGATTGATATTGCCTGAACAATCGGCACCCCTGCGTTAATCATAACGGACAGCTGCCGCGAAAAAATTACAATGTCCTTCGCCGTGGCTTTTGGCTTTAACGGGTTTATTGAATTAAGCATTTCCAATAAAGCGTTTTTTTGCTGGGCGGTAATTTCAAGAATAATGTATTTCTGCGCTCTTAATTTTTCAACGGCGGCTCTCTGGTCGGTCGCTTCAATAGTCCCGGCAAGCGTGCCGCCGTTCGGCGTTCTGACTTTATATGCGAATGTCATCTTTACAGCAGGCCTTTTTCAATCGATCTTTTTAATTCCGTGACATCGTTTGATGAAGCATAAGCCTGGTCTTTTGTGATAGACCTCTTTTTATAAAGATTGTAGAGCGCCTGGTTTTTTGTCTGCATTCCGTATTTACCGCCTGACTGTATTGCCGAGGCAATCTGTTCTGTTTTTTGTTCGCGGATCATGTTTCTTATAGCGGGCGTAATCAGAAGCGCTTCGCAGGCGAGACATCGGCCGCCATCCTGTTTTTTAAAAAGTTCCTGGCTGAACACTGCCTGCAGGACAAAGGAAAGCTGGCTTCTTATCTGGGGCTGCTGGTGCGGGGGAAAAACGTCAATAATTCTGTTGATTGACTGAACGGCATCCGGAGTGTGCAGGGTGGCAAAGACAAGATGTCCGGTTTCGGAAACCGTCAGAGCCGCCTCTATTGTTTCAAGGTCCCTCATCTCGCCTATGAGGATTATGTCGGGGTCCTGGCGCATAACGTGCTTCAGAGCCGCTCCGAATGTCTCCGTGTCGGCGCCTGTTTCTCTCTGCGACACAACACATTTTTTGTGGGTATGTACGTATTCAATGGGGTCCTCAATCGTGACGATGTGGGAAGTTCTGTGCTCGTTCAGATAATTTATTATTGCGGCGAGGGTCGTTGATTTTCCGCATCCTGTAGGTCCTGTGACGAGGATAAGGCCCATCCGCATTTTTATAATAGACCATATCAGCGACGGCAGCCCGAGTTCCTCAAAAGACATAAAGTCGTACGGGATGGCTCTCATCGCCGCGCAGACCGCGCCCCGCTGCCTGTAAACGTTCATCCTTATTCTTCCGATTCCCTTTATTCCGAAGCCGAGGTCGAGTTCATTCGTCGCTTCAAATTTTGCCTTCTGTTTTTCCGTAAGGATACTGTATATGACGGCTTGTGTCTGCTGCGGGTCGAGGGGTCCGTAATCAAGAGCGTGGATTTCGCCCTCGAACCGTATGGACGGCGGGCAGCCGTCAATAATGTGCAGGTCGGATGCCCCTTTTTCCATCATTTCCTCGAGCAGTTTATTAATTTCTATCATTGTTCCTCCATTTCTTTTTCCTCCTCAGGGCTGTGGGAGGGTGGCGTCCATCCGGCTCTGAACGGCGGTAATTATTGCTGCGTTTATTATATCATATTTTGAACATCCGCGTGACAGGTCGTTTCCGGGCTTCATCAGACCCTGTAAAATTGGTCCTATCGCGACGGCGCCTGCCAGGCGTTCCACAAGTTTGTATGAAATATTTCCGCTGTTTAAGTCGGGGAAAATCAGAACGTTCGCGTCTCCGCCCCATTTACCGTTTGTTTTTTTAAGGGCAATTTGCGGAACAATTGCGGCGTCCGCCTGGATTTCCCCGAAAAACTCAAAATCCACGCCGGATTTTTTTAGAATTGCATTTGCTTCGCTGACTTTTAAGACCGGATTTAATTCGGCGCTTCCCAACGTAGAAAAAGATAACAGCGCAACTTTCGGCTCAGACCCGAGAAACAGCCGGCAGGACCGTGCTGTCTGGATTGCGATTGTTGCCAGCTGGTCAGCAGCCGGTTCCGGTATTATTGCGCAGTCGGCAAAGAGAAAATTTCTGTCCTTCAAAAGCATCATAAAACAGCTGGAAAGCAGGTGTTTAAAATTTTCTCCCGGTGATTTTCTAATCCCTACGCACCGCAGTAATGCCTTGACGGTTTCGGCGGTGGAATTTGCGCATCCGCCGACAAAACCGGCCACATCGCCGTTTCCGAGTTTCATCGCGGCGTAGTATAATGGATTTTCCAGCGTTTCAGATGCCTCATCTTTGGAGACAACCCTTTTTTTGTTTTTTTCAAAGAATTTATTAATCAGTTCGGCCTGATTTTTGTCCCTTCCGGGATGCAAACACTCAATCCCGCTGATAGAATCCTGTCTTACGAGAACGGGAATTGCCAGTTTTTCTTCCGCAAGGGCTTTTGCCGCCTGGACCACTCTTTCGTCGTCGCCTTCCGGGAAAATAATTTTTACAGGGCGTTCTTTTGCCCGTTTTTTCAGGACTTCAAGAGCGTCTGACATTTTCGGTATTACCTTTTGCAGGGTCCGCCGGCTGGAATTTCCTGCTCAGCCCGGATTTTTTCGATTAAGGCATCCACGCTGAAAGTTCCGGTATTTTCCTTCCGGCTGCGTAATGCAATGTTTTTATTTTTGACCTCACTGTCGCCGATTATCCCGAGGTACGGAACGTGTTCATTCAGAGCTTCTCTTATTTTTTTGTTCAGAGTTAGGTTTCTGAAGTCGCTCGTCACTCTTATGTCCGCTGCTTTTAGTTTTTCAAAGACGTCCCTTGCAAAGTCAATGTGCTTTTCGCTGATTGTCAGCACTCTCACCTGCTGCGGCGAAAGCCATAGGGGGAAGTTTGCCTTATAGTGTTCGAGAAGCATCCCGGTGAATCTTTCAAGCGAGCCGAAGATTGCCCGGTGAATCATAAAAGGCGTTTTTTTGGCGCCGTCGCCGGCGATGTAAAAAATCGAAAATCTTTCGGGCAGGTTGAAGTCAAACTGTATCGTCGAACACTGCCAGAGGCGTCCGAGGGCGTCCTTTATTTTAACGTCGATTTTCGGGCCGTAGAAAGCGCCTCCGCCTGCGTCAATCTCGTAAGATATTTTCTTTTTTTCAACGGCTTTCTTCAATGACTCCTCGGCGATTTTCCAGGATTTTATATCGCCGACGAACTTCTTTTCCGGTCTCGTCGCGATATAAACTTTGAAATCATCAAACCCGAAGGAAGAAAGAATTTTTATCGTAAAATCAAACACGCTCGCTATTTCGTCAATCACCTGTTCTTCCGGAACAAAAATGTGAGCGTCGTCAATGGTGAAACCCCTCACTCTCAAAAGCCCGTGCAGGACGCCGCTTTTTTCAAACCTGTAAACGGTTCCGAGTTCCGCCAGCCGCACAGGCATTTCCCTGTAAGAGTGCAGCCGCGAAGAATAAATCATTATGTGTCCCGGGCAGTTCATCGGCCTGACCCTGTAGGGTTTACCCTCGATGTCCATCTGCGAGTACATCATATCCGCATAATTCTCAAGATGCCCCGAAATTTTGTAAAGTTCCTCGTTTGCTATATGGGGTGTTCTGACGAGCAGATAACCGTTTTTCAAGTGCTCTTTCTTCCAGAAATTCTCAATGGTATCCAGGAGCGCCGCGCCGTCGGGATGCCAGTGTATCAGCCCGGGTCCCGCTTCGGGGTGAATGCTGAAAAGGTGTTTGCCGATTACGCGGTGGTCCCTTTTTTTTGCCTCTTCCCTGAATTCGATGAAATCATGCAGTTCCTGCTTTGTCGGGAAAGCGGTGCCGTAAATCCGCTGCAGCATTTTGTTCTTTTCGCTGCCTCTCCAATAAGCGCCCGCTAAGTCGAGCATCCTGAAATTTCTGAGGTCGCCGGAGTTTTCTATATGAGGCCCTTTGCAGAGGTCAGTAAAATCGCCCAGTTCGTATATGGAAACCTGTTTATCTTTGATGTCCCGTATGAGTTCTACTTTGTAATCCTGCTTTCTCGTCGAGAAAAAATCGATTGCTTTGTCTTTTTCCATTACATACTGCCTGAAAGGAACTTTTTCGCGGATTATTTTTTCCATTTCTTCCGAGATTTTTTTGAGGTCTTCAGGCTTTATACTGTCTTCAAGATCAAAGTCATAATAAAAGCCGTCAGCGATAGCAGGACCTATGGCGAATTTAACATTGCCGAACAGCCGCTGCACGGCATAAGCCATTACATGCGAGGCCGAATGTCTTAGTGTCTCAAGAGAATATTCGTTTTCCTTCACTTTAAATTTGGGCGCGGTAGGATTCGAACCTGCGACCCCCGCCATGTCAAGGCGATACTCTAACCAACTGAGCTACGCGCCCGCTATTATCCAATATCTAAAATCTAATATCCGCTTTTCAAGGCACGGGTCGGATTCGAACCGACGAATAGCGGTTTTGCAGACCGTCCCCTTAGCCACTTGGGTACCGCGCCGGAATATTTTTTTATCATTTTCCCCTGCTATTGTCAATTAAATGCTAAAATATTATCATAAAATTCAGGAGGCGTGGCCGAGTGGTTGATGGCGGCGGTCTTGAAAACCGTTAGGTGATGAGCCTCGGGGGTTCGAATCCTCCCGCCTCCGAAATTTTTTCCTTGTTTGCTGTTTACCTTTTACTCTTGGCGGTCTTCTTCAGGCAATAGATAACGGGGACTTCGTCGCAGTCGGGGAAGAGCGGGCAGTCGATACAGTCGGCCCAGACCTTTTGAGGCAATTTGTTTTTTGAGGTTCTCTTAAAACCGAGACATAAAAAGAATTTTTCTTCCCTTGTCAGCGCGAAAACTCTGGGTAGATTCAGCATCCCGGCTTCCTGCAGCGCCCGCTTAACCAGTTGTTTCCCGATACCTTTTTCCCTGTGTTTTTTATCCACCACGAGGGAGCGGATTTCGGCAATATCTTCCCACACTATGTGAAGCGCCAAAATACCCAGGATTTTGTTTTTCCTTCTGAACACAAAGAATTCACGAACGTGTTCGTAAATTTCACTCAACGGCCGCGGCAGAACCACGCCTTTTGAGGCGGACTTTCTGATAATCCCGTAAATTTCTCCGGCATCCTGTACGTTTGCTTTCTCAATCATTTTTTTTCTCCGCTTTCTCCGTTAGAATATCCCAGTTTTCATTTACATTCTTTTGTATGAGTTTAAGATTGTCATCCGTCAAATGCCGGAACCTGCCCTGCAGTTTTAAGTAATCGGCAACCGGCAAAGGCCCGGGGCGCATGCTAAGCGTATATTTTCTGCCGTTTTCTATTTCATAGAGAGGAAAAATCCGTGTTTTCACAGCAAGCCGGGACAACTTTATCGTATCCTGCTCTCTTGATTTCCATCCGGCGGGACAGGGCGAAAGGATGTGAATGAATTTTGTGCCCCTGATTGACTTTGCCTTTGTAAATTTTTTTATCAAATCCTCGGGATAAGCGACGGTGGCCGTTGCTATGTAAGGAATCCTGTGTGCGGCCATAATTTCCACAATATTCTTTTTTGGGACATCCTTGGGATGGCCGGACGGCGTGGTTGTCGTCCACGCGAGAAAAGGCGTTGCGGAAGAGCGCTGTATCCCTGTATTCTGGTATGCTTCGTTGTCGTAGCAGACGTAGATTATGTCGTTGTTCCTTTCGGCCGCTCCCGAAAGCGCCTGAATGCCTATGTCAAAAGTTCCGCCGTCGCCCGCCCAGGCGACGACCTGCGTGTGATTATTTCCCTGCATTTTCAGGCCCG
Source organism: bacterium (assembly GCA_043811795.1). Classification (GTDB taxonomy): domain Bacteria; phylum CG03; class CG03; order CG03; family CG03; genus JBDRMV01. The sequence goes on from JBDRMV010000154.1 coordinate 10,685, forward strand.
CTTTTATGCCGCTTCCAGCCGACGCTGCCGCCTCAAATGCAATGTGAAGGACGGGAACTCCCGCGGCAGAATAAGGGAAGGGCCCTTCTATGACCGACCAGCAGCACGCCGGTATAACGAGAATCGTATCACGCCCGAGCGCCTTTAACGCCATCCGCATGGACAATGTGGCCCCGCAGCCCGGACAGGCAACGTGTCCGGGGTTTAAAATTTCTTCTTCAGGGATTGTTAATCTCATGGTTTCAGTCCCTTCCAGATGATTCGTTGACAGGGCTGTTTGTTAAGAATGACAAAATTAAACATTTCTTCTATGTCCGCAGGCGTTATGTCCCTTCCGCCGAGACCTGCAATGAATCCGAAAACGGGAGGTTTTTCCCGCGCGTCATAGAGGGCGGATTTTACTTCTTCGGCGAAAATTCCTCCGTGACCGAATGAAATGTTTCTGTCAATCACCCCCACTTTACCGCATTTTGAAAGAGCGTTTTGAACTTCCCTAAAAGGAAACGGACGGAACAGCCGTATCTTGAGCATACCGACTTTTTTGCCCCGCCGTCGCATTTTATCAACAACAAACCGGGTCGTGGAACTTACCGTTGAGGAGGTTACCATTATTACATCGGCTCCGCCAGTTTTATATTCTTCCACAATACCGTAGCCGCGCCCGAACAATTCCTTAAAATTTTTATCTTCTTTCTTTGCGATTTTCAGCGCTTCATCCATCGCCCGCTGTATTTTATACCTGAATTCAAAATAAAATTCAGGGGACGAAAGACCGCCGAAAGCGTGGGGTGAGAGGGGGTCAAGTTTGTATTGCGGTTTGTAAGGAGGCAGGTATCCGGATATTTTTTTCTCGTCGGGCAGGTCAACGGGTTCCGCCGTGTGCGACAGGAAAAAAGCATCCAGAACAACCATTGCGGGCAGATTGACTTTTTCGGCGATTTTATATGACTGAATTATCGTATCAAGAACTTCCTGATTGTTTTCGGTATAAAACTGAATCCACCCTGTATCTCTCTGGGCGAGCGAGTCCGTCTGTTCCGTCCAGATGTTCCATCCGGGAGCCATCGCCCTGTTTATATTCGCCATAACAATTGGCAGACGCGCGCCGGAAGCCCAGTGAAGGAGTTCGTGCATAAGGGCAAGGCCCTGAGAAGATGTTGCCGTGAATGCTCTCGCACCGGCATTTGCGGCGCCGATACAGGCGGCCATTGCGGAGTGCTCGGATTCCACCGTAATAAATTCCGCTTTTAATTTTCCGTCGGCGCACAGCGCCGCGAGGTTTTCCACAATCTGCGTCTGGGGTGTTATGGGATAGGCGGAGATAACCTGCACATTACTCAAGAGCGCCCCGTATGAGACAGTGTGATTTCCCGTTAGAAGTTTTTTCACTTTTTTTCCTTTTTAAGGACAATGCACTTCGCGGGACATTCTTCGGCGCAGATTCCGCAGCCCTTGCAGTAGGCATAATCAATGAGAGGAACGGGTTCCGATTTGAGTTTTTCGTTAGGCGCGGCGCTGTTGCCTTTCCTGACGATGAGAATTGAGCTGTCGGGGCAGAACTTCCAGCAGATCATGCATCTTGTGCATTTTGAGTAATCAATCTCCGGCCGGATACTTCGCCAGCTGCCGGTTTTGTTTACTCTTGTCGTGGAGAGTGAAATTGTCGCAGGCGGCATATCTTTTTCGCCCTTGAGCGTTATTTTTTTATTTTTGTCCATTATATATGACAGCCTCGTAAGCTTCTTCGGCGGCTGCCGCGTTTTCTTCTTTTTTTACAGGTACAAATTCTTTTATGCTGTTGGCAACGGAAGATATCCTGACGAGATTCGTTATTCTGGCAAAAGCCCCCAGGATGGCGGTGTTGACAATCGGGGAAGTCGGTGAGCCCAAACGGTGTTTCAGCGCGATTTTTGTCGCATCAACCGTCGCTGTCCTGTATCCCGGGAATTTATAAGCAGCCGGCTTAATGTCCGAATTGATAAGAATCCAGCCGCCTTTTTTCAGACCAGAAACAACGTCCACTGCTTTAATCAGAGACGGGTCGAGAACCATCACATGGTCGGGTTCGTAAACGTTTGATCTTACGAGAATGGGTTTCTCATCGGTTCGGACAAAAGCTCTTACGGGCGCACCTCTCCTTTCCGTTCCAAAATCGGGAAATGCCTGCACATACCTGCCCTCCAAAAAGAACGCCTGAGCGAGCGCCTTGCTCGCCACGACGGCGCCCTGCCCTCCCCGTCCATGAATTCTTATTTCAAGCATCATTTATGGGGAAAAATTATGCGGCACAGGGAAGTTCCGGTACGAATTTCGGTGTTTTTTTTTGCCGCCCTACTTTGTCTGCCGTCGTGAATTTCCCACACGTCCCCCTGCCTGTTCAGGATTTTTATTTTTATTCTTTGAGCCGGAGGAACAACAATACTGCGCGAAAAACCCGTAAAACTCAACAGGGGAGTAATTATTACGGCGTCCTGTTCCAGCGGCACGGCGGGTCCTCCGGCCGCGAAATTGTAAGCCGTTGACCCGAGCGGCGTTGAAATAATTATCCCGTCGCCTTCCGCCACGAATTTTTTATCGGCTGACAACACTTCATATTTTATCGTTCTCGCTACCTGACCGGTTTTTATAACAATCTCGTTGAAAGCAGGGCTTTCCGTCATCAGAAACGGCGGGAAATATTCGGTTTTTGGGATTTCCCCCTTTATTATTTTTTTCACATCGGTTAATTTAAAACCTTTTATGGCAGTATTTTCGCCCATCGGAAAAAAATAAACGCTCACTTTTCTCCGGTATATTTCAGAGAGAACTTTCAGCAGAAAACCGTCTCCGCCGAGGACAAAGGCCGCCTCAAAAACCCCGCCGACAACATCCGTTTCAAGCCCTTTCAGCCGTTTCTTAAGGATGGGCAGGTTTTTTTTGACTTTTTCTTTGCGGGTGTTTGCAAAAATTTTTATCTTCATTTTACTCGCTCATCCAGTATTTTTCTTTTCGAGTTTTTCACGGTATTGTTTCTGAAAACAGTGTGGGAACGGTTCATAAGTTTTACAGCGGTGTCGCAGCCGAGAAAGTTGTTTCCGTCAATCGTGGCTCTTGAAACCTCGGACAGTTTTATTCCGGTTCCCCCGAGTATCCTGTTATTTTTTACGACACCTCCGGAACTGTCCCGTAGAATAATGGCAAAGTCATTATCGGTAAACAGATTTTTCAGAATTTCGGCATCGCCCGATTCCACACAGGAGATCCCGCTGCCGTTTGCCAGAAAATTATTTTCAAAAATGCTGGATTTTGATTCCCCCTGAATTAGAATGCCGCTTACGTTCCTGGAGATGTTGTTCTGCGAAATTCTCGCGGAGGATTTTACCCAGAGAGCAATACCTGCTCCATTTCCGCTGATGGTATTGCTGGAGATTTCGGGCATTGAAATATCCCCGCCGGCTATTCCGATGTTGTTGCCTGTGATTTTGCTCGAACGTATTACGGGTGAAGAATTTCCCTCGCAGAAAATGCCCGCTAATTTTGAAAAGGAAACATTCGTATTTGAAATTTCAGGCCTTGCGAAGTCCGCCACGCCGATTGCATGACGGCAGTTCAGGAAGGTTGAGTTCTTGATTTTACCTCCTCCCATATCCCAGTACCCGATTCCGGCAACGCTGCAATTTTCAATTTTACAGTTCACTATCTCCGGGGAGGACTCGCCGTAGACCCTTATGGCTATGGGGCTGCCGTCAATTTCTACGAAGGACAGTTTTGCCCGGTTTTTCCCGAGAAAAATAAGACCCCCGCTGTTCTTAGAACGCAGGAACTTTATCGGTTTTTCTCGAGAACCTTCGGCGGTGAACGTCCCTTCCACGAGGATTTCGATTTTTTCGTTTTGAAGGATGTTGAAAGGTCCCGCCGCCTCCTCCCGTATGTATCTGACCTGGTTCTTTGGTTTGCGGGCATAAGAAATTTTTGTGCCCGGAAGAATTTTCAATTCGGCTCTCCTTTCCACGACCACATCGCCTGTCAGCTTGATTCTGCCTTTCCACACGGTGTTTTTGGAAATGGAACCCGAATACCTTTTCGTGCAGGATGCAAAAACAACAAGAGCGGAAAGAATCGCCGCTTTTTTCCATTTCATAGGTTTATTTTAGTAATTTTGATAAACGTTGTAAAATCGCCGCCGTCATTTTGGGCCCGCTTCATTCATATTTTTTTCTCAAAGAACCTCTGCAGGAATGCTTCGGCGAGGCCTCTGTATTTACCCCAGAGTTTTTTGCTCGCTCCGTCAAAATCCGATTCCACCCCGTAATTTTCCCGCATTATTTTTTCGAGGAGGCAGTCCACATAAAAAGCGCCGTAGTTTCTCTTCTGAAAAATTTCAAAAAGGGAAAGGGAATAATTTCCCAGACCCTTGATTTTATCTATTGCTACTTTTCCGTAATTTCTCGCAAGTTCGTTCAGGTAACCGGATTTATAGCCGACTTTGAATTTACGGAGGTCCCCGAGGTATTTACTCCTTTTGAAATTCAGATTTCCGTAAAGAAGATTCATCTGTTTCCTGTAGTTCCCGTATGAATTATTCTGCGACACGACGGCGCCCACGAGCGCTTCAAAATCGGAGAATGCGGAAATGATTCTTGTTCTTTTTATTTTAGGCAGAAGGGTTTTTAGGACCTCGTCTTTTCTGCAAATTTCGTAGAACTCATTCATATTTTCGCCGATTCCGAAACAATATTTTACCCTCTTAATCAAAAAGTTTTTTTCGGATACATTGATTTCCTTGTCCGTTGTGATATGAAGGAAACTCTTTTTTTGCCTGAAACAGAGATTGATTTTCCTGTTTTTCAGTAGGACCTCCCGCTTCGGCTCGCCGTCGTAGAAAAAATAGAAGAGCCCTGACCCGAATGTCTTTAGAAAATCAAAATCAGTTGTTTTTATCTTCACAGTTTGAAAGTATATCAAATCCGGGAATTGAACACACGCTTTGCTACGCAACATATAAAATGCCTGCCTGTTGACTTGCACTGGTAATTTGCTAAAATAAATTATGCAAAAATTGGATTATTTGAGAAAAATTTTTGTTTTAAGTTCGCTTTCAGATGAGGAACTTAGCGATATTTTGCGTGTCGTTTCGGTTGTAAAATTCAGAAACAGAGATATTGTTATTGCAGAAAACTCTCCGGGGGATTCCGTTTTTTTTATTTTGAAGGGCAAAATTCAAATTTACAGGGAATCCACTGACGGCAAAATCAAAACACTTTCGCTCTTATCGGAAGGCGACTTTTTCGGTGAAATGTCGATTCTGGCGCCGGCGCTTCGCTGCGCCTCCGCCAAAGCGCTTGGCAGCGTAAGATTGCTGAAGTTGAAAGCGCGGGACTTCCAGAAGGTCATAAAAGAGAAGCAGGCAATTGCCCTCGCCGTTCTTGAGGTACTCTGCAGACGGCTGAGGACGGCGGACAGGCACATAGAAATTCTGTCATACCAGAGTGTTCCCAGAAGAATAGTTCAGATACTTCTGAATCTTGTGAGTTCGGCGAGTGTCGCAAAAAGGAAGGCGACGATACAGATTACCCAGAAAGAGCTTGCTGAAATGGTAGCCTCCGCGCGCGAAGTTGTCAACAGGGTGCTGCAGCAGTTGAGAAAACGGCATCTTGTGAGGTTAAAGAAAGGTCTGATAGAAATTCCGAACATCAAAAAACTCAGAGACTTTAAAGTCAGATAAGCCAATGTCCGGCAAACATTTTTTGATTACAGGTTTTGTATTTTTCATAATTACCTGGCAGGCATCAGGTAGTACGCCTGCGCCGTACGATGTTTATGACGGGATTAATCCGGATGTAAGGTCGGCGTCAATGGGCGGGGCTGGCGTGTGTTCAAAAAGAGGTGCGCCGGTTATGTATTTTAATCCGGCAGGTCTTTGCGGGCTCGCGAATTTTGTAACGTTTTCATTCAAAGTAAAACAATCGCCGAAGGAGCTTGAGAGCTCGGATATTTTAGGCGGCAGAAGTCTTATTTTCCTCGGATTCTCAGGCGGTGATATGGGTCTTGCATGGTCTCCGCTGTCAAATATCAAAAAGTGCCTGCTGTCAGGAACTACCGTTGAAGTAAAAGTAAACAAATTTACGATGGGTTTTTCAAACCGTCTCAGCGGTAATCTCGACTTCGGGATGAACATAAATTTTTTCAACGGTTTTATGGGCATTGCCGATACCTCGGTGAATATTTCCGACGCCAACGGTTATGGAATTGACTGGGGAATCGTCTACAGGATGCATCCCAACATAACTCTCGGCTCGTCCTTCTTTAATGCGCCTTCTTCAATCAGATGGAGCGGTTACGGTCAGGAAAATCCACCTCTGGTAATCCGGCACGGCGGCACCGTGAAATTACCGGGCCTGTTCGAGGTGTCTTCCGACGTAGAGACCCGGAGGTACAGAAAAGAGAGGCCGCTTGACGGAAAAAAGAGTGTGAAGAGTTATCACTTCGGGATTGAGCAGAACTTTTTTAATATTATTTCTTTTAGAGTAGGAATGTTCGGCGAGGACCTGAACGACGAAAAAAAATCAGGATATTCCGCCGGCATCGGCTGGTCGAAAGACCGGGCTATCTGCGACATTGCATGGCAGAGACAGTATCTGACCCCGGCGGATAAGGATTATCTGCAGACATATTTTATTTCCGTAACCGTACCTTTCTAGGGTATTTCTATGACCGATTCAAAAGCATGGCTTGAACGATTGTTGATGTCTGTTGAAAATAAGTTTCTGGTCAGGGGCGCCTTTGATTTTGCCGCCGCCCATCATGCGGGCCAGATAAGGAAAGACGGCTCGCCGTATATTCTGCATCCTCTCAGAGTCGCGTGCGAACTTGCAGAATGGAACATGGACGAGACGACCGTAATTTCAGGACTCCTGCACGATTTGATAGAGGATACGGATGTGGAGCCTGCGGTTCTCGAAAATCAATTCGGCGGGGACATTGCTCTGATTGTCAAAGCTCTTACAAAGATAAAGGAAATTCCGGCTGTTTCAAAAGACGTGGAAAATCTGAGGCAGCTGATTATCGCCATGAGCAGGGATGTGAGAGTTATAATTGTCCGCCTTGCAGACAAACTTGACAACATCAGAACCATTGAGTGGCTTTCCACCGACCAGCAAAAAAAATTTGCAGGAGGGATTATTGATATTTACGCTCCGTTGGCGCACCGCATCGGTATGAACATTGTGAAAAACGAAATGGAGGACATAGCTTTTAAAATAGAAAATCCGGAGGAATACAAAAAGATTAAAAAATTTCTGGATAAGATGTATCCCCGGGCGTTGCAGACGATGGAAACCGCGGAGCAAGAACTTGCCTCAAAATTGAAAGGCCTCGGGGTTTCTTTGATGAAAATTGCCTCAAGAATAAAAAGCCCCCTCAGTATTTACAGAAAAGAACTCATGCAAAACAAAAAACTGGATGAACTGGAAGACATCTTCGCCATGAGGATAATTACCGCGGATTTAGAGGGATGCTATAAAACGCTTGCGGTTCTTCACAATTTTTACAAACCGGTGGAAGGGTCTTTTACCGATTACATCACGTATCCGAAAATCAATATGTATCAGTCAATACACACAACGTGCAGAACGCCCGCCGGAGAGTTTATTGAATTTCAGATAAGAACGCACGATATGGACAGAACCGCCGAATTCGGTATTGCCGCTCACTGGAAATATAAAAATATCGACGGACGGGCGGCAAAAGGGCTGAAGGAATGGCTTCTGTCCTTTTATGAATGGCAGATGGAGAACATTTCAAAAGAGGAGTTTCTTCGGAATCTGAGGACACAGCTGAGTTACGACGAGATTTTTGTATTGACGCCGAAATCCGACGTGAAGCGGTTGATAAAAGGAGCGACCCCGCTGGATTTTGCGTATTCGATACACTCGGATATAGGCGATCACTTCAGGGGCTGTCTCGTCAACGGCAAAATGGTGGCGAAGGACCATGTTTTGCAAAGCGGCGATAAGGTACGGATTCTTACTCTGCCGGGTTCTCATCCGACGCGTGACTGGCTGAAATTTGCGCGGTCGCCCAGAGCGAGATATAAAATAAGACACGGTCTGAAAGAAAATTCGCGAAGACAACCGCATCCGAAAAAGAAATGAAAAGAAATAATGGGGACTGTCCCTTTTCCTTATATGATTTTCTTTACTTTTTTAAGACAGGATGTGCAGACATATCCCGAGCGTTTTTTCTCATTCTGCACGAAACGGATTTTTTGAAGATTTACTTTCCACTTTCTTTTTGTCGCGCGGTTTGACTTACTTCTGTTGTTGCCTGAAAGCGGTTTCTTCCCGCAAACACTGCAAATTCTTGACACTTTTTTTTCTCCTTTGGAGGATGTTATAAAATTATCAGAAATTGCGCAAGGTTCACTTGAATCTTGTATCCTGCGGGAATAGGCTGCGGGCCTCCCTCTCGTATTTCTCCGCTGAGGATTTATCCCCCGCTATTTTAAGCGCCGATATGAGGAAGAGGTAATTTTCCGGTTCCGTGTAATTTTTCACCGTCCACTCAAGATGAGGAATTGCTTTACCGGGGCTTCCCCTGCGCATATAAAAGTCAGATAGAATAATTCTTGTTCTCATGTAGAACGGGTCAATTTCAAGCATCTTCAGGTATGTCTTTTCCGCCCCGGCAAGGTCTCCTTTTTCAGCAAGGCCGTCCGCCGTGTTTTTAAGTTTCGGAAGCGACCATACTTCATCCATTTTATTTTTTGCAAATTCGTCGTCAAAGACCTCGCCCATGTCTCTCTGTCCTTCCATAAAAATAACTTTTTTAGAAGAGACGAAAATCCTTTTGTCAAAGAAAGGAATATACCTGACGGCGTGCCGCTGCGGTTTTTGCCCCATGTCAAGAATCCTGAAAAGCCGGTAATATTCATTCTGGTAAAGAAGTTCGAAGCGTTTTAACTTTTCATGATCAAAATGAAACTTGAAACAGGCGGCATTTTTGAAAATGTTCATCCTGTCGACCTGATATCTCACGGAGTTTATGGATTTGTCTATGAGAATATCCCAGTGATACAGCAGATACTGCGACCCGTATTTTTTTGCGAACCTGTAAAACGTTTCCTCGCCCTCGTAGATATTTTCGTAAAATTCCTTCGTTTTGTCCCGTATGTCTTTTGCCTCGTAATGATTATGCAGAACGGTCGAAAATCCGGAATTCTGGACAATTTCAGGCGCGAAACCGATGTTACACAGGATAACGCTTCCCGGCGGAATGTTTTTATTCATCCATTTCAGAATTTCCTGCTTGTATGGATTAATCCTGCGGGGAACTGCATTGAGCTTCGGAAGCGTTAGTTTTGACTGGATGTAAATGCCGAAGAGGAGAACAACGGCGGAAAAGACCCTGAAAAAATTCTTTTTTGATAAATGTCCCGCCGAAGGGAGAAGTAAACAGAGGAAAAAAATCACGAAGACATAAAGCCGTTTTATCAGAAGAAACAGAAGGAAAAAAGAAATCAAAAGCAAAAAGACGATTAAAAGCGGCGAATCCCCCGTCTTAAAGAGTTTTCTTCCTGCGGCGAAAAGACCCGGAAGCGAAAAAAGAAACACGATGAGAAAAATGTCCTTCACAAATTTAAAGTCAGGGCTTACGAAAGACGACTGCCAGAGAACCTTTGCGTCAAAAGGCAGTTTTTTAACCTCTTTGTCGAATGTCGGTTTGTTGCCGAGGTATTTTACTTTGTTGAACATCAACGAGTAAACGTGCGCGTAATTTTTGGCGTGCTGTTTCACCAGCGTGCGGGAGGCAGCGAAGAAAAGGCAGAAAGAAAAAACAAAAAGCAAAATCACGCCGACTTTGTTCCTCAGGAAAACAGGTAATTTTTTGCCGGCAAAATGGGCAATGCAGAAGGAATAACCGAGTAGCTGGCTGAAAGACAGGAGGAAAAACCCTCCGCGCAAAACGGGAACAAAAATTCCGGCGGCTGTTTGAATAATTAAAACAGGGAATACAGCCGTAAAAATTTTATCCCTTTCTTCCGGCTTGAACACGTACAGTGCGGCTAAAATAGAAAGCAGAATGAGATAGAAAAACTGGCTGACATGCCATGAACTCATCGCGAGAGCAAGCAGTATTCCCGCACTTATAGGGTAAATTTTTCTGTGGCTTCTCAGTGTTTTGAGTATGAAAAACAGGGCGAAAAACATCAGAGGGAGCGCGAAGTCCTCCTCAACAAGCCCGCCGGCGATCGTCCTGGAACTTGAGGCGAAATTCGTTGCGTAAAAAAGAACGGCAATCAATGAAAACGCTCCGTTGCCGGAAAGGAGAAAAGCAGTTTTATAAAGGGCAAGGACTGAAAGCGAGGAATAAAGAAACATAAAATAAATCACGTAGATGTGAAAAGGTATTTTAAACCTGAGAATTCTGTAGGAGCCGCCGATGACTCTCTGAGACAGTGTCGTGAAATGTTTTTTCACGTTGAGACCTTCGGGATACTGAATTCTTCTGTCTATTTCGGGTATTTTTTTTCCTTCGGAAGCAAGTTCTGCATACCTGTATCTTGTCGCTTCCTCTACCCTGAAAAGACCGAATTCCCCTGCCTTGAGATTGCAGCCCCTGTCAAAAATTCCGAGTTTCAGAAAAAAAGTACCGAAGAAGACGGCTGTGACCAAAAAGGCGGAAACCCATCCTCCGATTTTAATTTTTGGCTTCATACTGATATAATAAGAAATTGGAAATGTTTGAGCAAATAGAAAAACTTATTTTACAGTGCAAATACGGCAGAGCCCTTGCGCTGGTAAAGAAAGCCCTGAAGGCGGCACACGATAAAAATGTCCTCTACAGGTACCTTGTCTGGATTTACAGGATGAAAGGCGATGCGGGTAAAGCTCTGTATTTTTCAAGGCATCTTGAAAAGAGCGCCGACACCCTTTGCGAAAAAGCGATTCTTTACAGGATGAAGTGCGATTTTGAAAAAGCGAGAAAAGAAATTTCATCTGCGGGTTCAATTTTCAGAAAACAGAAAGATAAAGAAGGCCTTTCTTTCGTTTTCTGGGTGAGAGGAGGAATCGAAAGATATGGGGGAAGACCGCGGACGGGCTACGGGTTTTTTGCAAGGGCTCTCAGAACTTCAAAGAGCTGCCAGGGGCGGGGTTACGCTCTTTGCGGACTTGGGGGAACAGGCCGGCTTCTCGGAAAATTTGACGAATCGCTGGAAAATTACCGGGAAGCGAACAGAATATTCAAAAATGAAAAAGACCGCTTCGGTGCGGCTTATTCTTCTTGCGGGTTGGGCAGCGCCCTGCGGATGAAAAATGATTTCAGAAAAGCAAAAGAATTCTATAAAAAAGCCGTCTCTCTCTATGAGAAAATCGGAGATGAGTGGAACAGGGCGTACTCAATGTGGGGCGACGCCCAGGCGGAATGGTTTCTTGAAAATGAAAAGGATGCAAAGAGTATAAATTCCGCAGCTTTAAAGATTTTCTCAAAATTCAAAGACCCGCGCGGGAAGTTTTACTGTTACATCCAGGCGGCTAATTTTGAAAGAATGAGCGGGAATTTCAGTGCCGCGGAAAAATTTTATCTGAAGTGTTCAAAAATTCTCAAAACTCTGCCGCTGCTTTATGAACAAAAACTCCTTGGAATTCAGAAAAAACTCATAAGAAAAAAGGTCTTAAGTTCTGTTTTAATCCCGTAAGGTGAACTGAATCGCTCGCGGTTTTGACAGCGGGGACGCTCACGTGAGAAGGCTCGCTCTGGGTTCGCTCCGGACATACTGTAAATTCCTCGCTCACACAGCCCCGCTTGCCAAAAACCGCTCGCTAAATCTGCAGATTTTAGTTACGGGGCTTCGGCGTATGTTACGTCCTTCCTGAATTTTCTGATTATGTAAGGCAAACCCAGTTCCTTCCTTATTCTGAGAATTACATTGAAATATTTTGAAGATATTGCGGCCGGGTGCGCCGGTAGACCTTTGATTTTGAGTATGACAATTCCTTTGCCGGTTTTACGGGATTTGCGGACGGCTTTTAGAAGCGCCTCAAAATTTTTCAGGGAAACGGGCTTTGAGAGAAATGTAAAAACAAGAAAATCATCATCAGGAGAAAGCGCCGTGATACCCTGTTTCAGGGAAGCAATTATAGGAAGCCGTGTCTTTTTATTCTGAACGATTCTCAAATCTCCGCTTTCAAAATATTCTGTGTATTTTTTTGTTCCGGCCCCGCAAACGAATATTATTTTTGAAAAAATCCTCGCCGACTGATTTATCAGCAAAATTGATTTCAGCGCATCTTTGCGCCTGCACTTTTTCGCTCCCAGCACAATCAGCGCGGTTTTTTTCCCGCTTCTTAAACGGACTTCAAAATTTTTGATTGAAACGAGAGCGGCGCAGGGCTTGCAGTCCCGGGTGATTATCAAGTTGGTATTTTCTTTGTTTATCCTGTTGAGGAGCTCAAGGAATCTTTTCCTGACATTCGTAGCGTTTTCAACGCTGCTCAGATTTTTAATCTTTTTCATTTTCTCTTGAAGTATTTTACAAAACCGGAGCGCTCCTTTCAAGACTCTTGACGGATTTTTATTAATGCATTACAATGTACATAAAAATGTAAGAAGAGCTAAATGATAAAAAGGAAAACGCTGTTTGCGGCGGTTTGTGCTTTATTTGCAGGTGTTGCAGGGAAAGGGTATTGTTTTTCATCGTCTTATCTCGGAGACATCGGCGAAGTTGTCGTTTACGGGGAAAGGATAGATATTGCATCTCTCGCGTGCGAATTAAGCGCATCCGACATTGAAAAAAGCGGCGTCCGGAATGTTTCCGAAGCGCTGGAACTTGTCGCGGGCTCTGACGTTCAGACCGTTGACAAGGGCGAAAGCCGCGTGTCCCTGCGCGGTTTCGAGCAGCGCAATTTGAAGATTTTAATTGACGGCGTTCCTGCGTACGAAGGCTACTTCGGTACGGTGGATCTTTCGGCAATTCCAGCGGAGGTAATTGAAAAAATAGTTATCACAAAAGGAGCCGCTTCCGTTCTTTACGGCGCCAACACAATGGGAGGTGTGGTAAATATTATTACGAAAAAAGATATTAAAGGAACTTCTTTTTCTTCTTCCTTCGGCGGTTACCACGCGAATGACTTCATTTTAAACCATGGGGGACAGGCAGGGAAATTAAATTACTATTTAGGGGGTAGCCGCAGAACCTCGGACGGGCAGCGGCTTTCCGGCGATTTTGACGCAAATAATCAATGGACCGGCGAAAGTTCCGAATACTGTGAAGACGGCGGAATAAGGGAATTGAGCGATTATGAAAAACGGTCGCTTGTAGCCAATTTCGGTTTTAATCCGGATAGCCGGACAAGGATAAATTTGTCGGCAAGTTATTTCAATCAGGAGCGCGGCTGTCCGGTTTCCATGTTCCGTTACTGGCGGTTTTCCGGCTGGAACCAGTGGCAGATGAATCTCGCTGTTGAAAAGAAGTTGAAGTCCGCGGCTACGATAAAAACCCGCATCTTTTATGTCGACCATTCGGACGAACTTGTTGACGATGTAAATTCTACCATTGCTGCCGGAGGCAAGTCATGGTTTGATAAATCAAGATATGACGATTTTTCGGCTGGAGGCGAAATAAACTCTTTTATAAATATCGGAGGGAATAATCTTTTGAGAACGGGAGTAAGTTATCAGAAAGACCAGAACAGGCAGGTAGAATATAATACAAAAAACAAGTCGGGGACGGTCGTTGTTCCCGGATGGGGAAATGAAGAAACTTACGAGGTTGATACTTTCTGCATCGGCGCAGAGGACTCTATAAGATTAGGGGAAAGAATATCCTTTGTTTTAGGTGCGGGGATTGATTGTTTCAGGCCGGTTAAATCCGCTGATTATGAAAAACCGGATTCAATCCGCACGTTCAATCCTCAGGCGGGAATAAATTTTAATACCGGGGAAAATACTCTTTTGTTCGCTTCGGCCGGTAAGAAAACGAGATTCCCCACAATGAAGGAACTTTACAGCTTGCATGCGGGCGGTAATCCCAACATTAAAGAGCAGAAAACAATTGCGACCGAAGTAGGAATTGAGAAAAAATTTTCCAACGACGCAAATTTCTCTGCCTCAATTTTCCGAAATCAGGTTGAGGACCTGATAGAAAGCGTCAATAAAACCTATGTAAATATAGAGGAAACCGAGATGAGAGGAATTGAGGCGGAAATAAAAGCCGAAGTATCAAACCGTTTTAATATAGCGGGGAACTACACCTATCTCTATGCAAAGGAAAAGAGAGACGAAAACGGCGGCAAGGTTGACATTGAACTGGGCCAAAGGCCGGAACATAAAATAAATCTGATACCGCGGTATGATTCCCCTTCCGGTTTTTCTGTTTCGGTACCGTTCTTTTTTACAGGCAGGCAAAAAGTTGACGACAGATATGCCGCATCTTATTTTCTTCTGAATGTAAAAATCTCATATAAACTGCAAACCCGGCGGAGAATTTCACCGGAGATATTCGCTTCCGTCACCAATATTTTGGATGCGGATTACGATGAAGGAAGCGGGCCGATGCCGGGCAGAAACTTTCTTGCCGGCTTGAAACTTGCGTTTTAGAAATGTATAATCAATACGGGATGGAGGTTAGTATGAAAAATTCCAATGTTGCGGCTCCGGCATCAGGTAAAAAAAAGTTTTTTGTTATGGTGCTGGTTTTGGGTTCTGTCTGCGGGTTGATGGAGGTTGTTCTCGGGGGGCTTCTGCATCATGGTTTTTTTCACCAGTTCCGCTCGGCAATTTTGACGGGGCTCGGTCTCGGGATTATAGGCTTCGGCCTCGCAATTTTAAGGAAACCGGGTATTGCCGTTTTAATAGGGCTCGTTACCGTGCTATCCAAACAGCTGGTGGTTCCCATCCTCGGCGTTTCGGTTATGTGCAAAATGAATTCCTGTCTGGCGGTTATGCTTGAATTCGGCGGTTTTTTTGCGCTTGCCGCAATAACCATGAACAAAATGAAAAAAAGTCCGGGTATGCGTTCGCTTACGGCCGGAGCGGGAGTGCTCTCCGGCTCAATCGCTTATTATTTTATAGGCATGCGTGTGGCGCCGTGCGCATATATGTTATCCTTCAACCGCGCCGGCGGTTTTATATCTTTTATGGCCGCGCAGGGTTTGTTGTGGGCGGCATTTTCCGCAGTTCTATTTCCGCTCGGCTGGCTTGCCGGGGAAAAATACAGGGAAGGTGTTTTTGCTCTTTCGCAAAGCCCGCGGCTTTTTTATGCCGGCGCTTCTGCAATAGTGATTTTTTGCTGGATTGTTTCAGCCGCGGCTATTTCACTGGGAATCTAAAATTTTCCCTCTTACAGGATGCCTCCCGAAGTGATTCTTATAACTGGCGGTGTCAATTCCGGTAAGACCGGAAAGATGAAGCGGTTTGTTAATCAGGAAAGGGCAGCGGGAAACAAACCGTCGGGAATTATCGCCGAAGGGATTTTTGAGGGAGGCGAAAAAGTCGGTTTTGACGTAAAGGATTTGTCCTCGGGCGAATCAATGCCGTTGGCGAGAATTTCTTCGGAAAAAGACAAAGGGTTTCCTGCCGGAAAATATTTTTTTTCAAACGAGGGCTTTGAATTTGCGAAAAAAGCGCTGATGAATTACAGACCAGGCGGCGCTGTGTTTCTTGACGAAGCGGGACCCCTCGAACTTGCGGATAGAGGTTATGCGGGCTGCCTGAAAACCCTGTTGAATTCATCGGTGAAAATTTTTTATGTGGCTGTCCGCGGCGGGTGCCTGGATGAGATTAAAGAATTTTTTTTTAGCAGGATAAAACAGATAAAAATTATAAAAATTTAAGTGGAGAAAATAAAAATTACGATTATCGGCGGCGGGGTCGCAGGGCTTGCCTGCGCGTGCGCGCTGGCGGAAGGAAGCGACGGGATTTTTCTTTTTGAAAAAAATCCTTATCTCGGGGACGAGCAGTCGGGAAGGAATTCCGGCGTGATTCACGCGGGGATTTACTACGATAGAATGCCTCTCAAAAGGAAACTCTGCGTGGAAGGCAACCGCCTCCTTTATGAATTCTGCGGAAAACACGGCGTGCCCTGCCGCAGAACAGGCAAATTGATTGTTGCAACAGACGAGGAAGAAGACCTCCGGCTGGATTTTTATCTTGAAAGCGCAAAAAAAGCAGGGGTAGCGGGAATTAAAAAAATAACCTCAAGGGAAGTCGCGGAACGCGAACCCAATGTCTGCGCTTACTCGGCTCTTCTGAGCCCTTCAACGGGAATTGTTGATGCAGCTTCATACGTTGACTGTCTTTCAAAAATCGCCGCAAAAAACGGCGTTGAAATTATGAAAAAGACAAAAGTAACAAACATCCGTCCCGAAAATAATGCATTTATTGTGGAAATAAAAAACCCGACCGGCGAAAAAGAGACCTTTGCAACGGAAACCGTCATAAATGCCGCAGGTCTTTACTCCGACGAGATAGCTAAGATGATAAACCCCGGTCTCGGGTTTGAAATAATCCCAGTCAGGGGGGAGTATTATTATTTCAGTTCCTCAAAAAGAACGGATATAAAAATGAACGGAACCAATGTTTATCCCGTTCAGAAACCGTATTACATAAACGGGACAGAGCATCTCGCCATAGGGATTCACCTCACCCCGGCCTTTGAACTTGACCCCGGCGGGAAGAAAATAATAGGGAATAAAGTTCTGGTGGGTCCGACCACCTCCGCGGTCGGGAGCAAGGATGACCTGAAAACCGGCAGGAAAGGTCCTGAATATTTTTACGGAAGCGTCCGGAAATTTTTTCCGGGCATAAAAATTGACGACCTTCAGGCGGATTACGCCGGCATCCGCTCGAAATTAAAAGACGGCGAAGATTTTGTTATAGAAAGAGATGAAAAACATCACAACGCAATCAACCTCATCGGGATTGACTCGCCGGGCCTCACGGCTTCTCTTGCGATAGCGAAATTTGTAAAAAACCTTTTTTTTGGCTAAAATCAACAATGATTATTTTTCTTATACTAATGATTTTGGTTTTGTTCGCAATCCTTGTAAGCCAATATTATAAAAACAGGTATTTGCATAAAAATATGTTTTTTCAGGATACGCGGTTAGAGGAAACACAAAAGATTTTTACTGATGCATTCCAAAATCTGGCAAATCGAATTTTTGAGGAAAAAAGCGAAAAATTTACCAGGCAAAATAAAGAAAATCTCGCGGAATTATTAAACCCGCTTAAAGATGATCTGGAAAAATTCAAACACAGAATTGAAGAAACCGACGAAAAAAACCGGAATAGCCACACTTCGCTGATTCAGCAGATAAAGAGCATGGAGAAACTTAATAAACAAATCAGCGACGAGGCGTCGCATCTTGCGAAAGCGCTTAAAGGCGATGTGAAAATGCAGGGCAACTGGGGAGAAACGATTCTGGAAAGACTTCTTGAAATATCGGGCCTGACCAAAGGCATAGAATATATTTCTCAGGGAGAA
>JBDRMV010000155.1:0-30293 GCA_043811795.1 bacterium
TGCATTTTTCTCCTCCCGCCGCAAAGACCGAAACCTCAATGTCATTCTGCCGGTGGCTTGAAATAATTTCGTTTTCTTCGGGCATCCGGATTTCCGAAACAAGAAGCATTTCTTTCAAGTCTTCTTTATTAAATTCGGCCAGAATATTTTGCTCCTCCGCGGAAGAGGTTTTTACCCAGACGCCCGCTTCGAGAGGGTTGCCGATTTCTCCCTTTTCTCTGGCAAGTTCAATCGCTTTTAAGGCAATTTCACGCACCTTCATCAGGAATGCCCATTTGTTTTTCCATTCAGCTGTTTCAAAAAATTTTTCAGCGGGGATTTCCTCCAGGAAAACGCTTTTACTTAGAGTTATAATTTCACGGTTTATCGTTGCCCATATTTCTTCGGCAGTGTGCGAAAGGATGGGTCCGAGCAGAATGACAAGATTTTTCAGAAGATGCCACAAAGCCGTCTGCGCGCTCTTTCTTTCTCCCCACGATTCTCCAAGCGTATAGAGACGGTCCTTCAAAATGTCAAGATAAAAAGATGAGAGTTCGGAATTCATAAAAAGAAAGAGCCGGTGGAAGGCCGATGAAAAATTATACGCCTCGTAATCAGCGGTTACTTTTTTCTTTACTTCCTCCATTCTTATGAGAATCCATCTGTCCACCTCTTTTAACCGGTCAAATTCTATTTCCATTTGAGGGTTCCAGCCGTGGAGGTTGCCGAGCAGGAATCTGAAGGTGTTTCTGATTTTCCTGTAACTTTCAACGCATGACTTTATTATTTCGTCCGAAATCCGCATGTCGGCGGAGTAGTCCTGCGAGGCGACCCATAGCCGCAGAATGTCGGCTCCCGATTTTACGAGAATCTCCTGAGGCGTTATGACGTTTCCGACCGACTTTGACATTTTCTGTCCCGCTCCGTCAACGACAAAACCGTGGGTAAGAACGGTTCTGTAAGGGGCCTCCCCCGTCGTAATGCAGGCGAGAATCAGAGATGTCTGGAACCATCCCCTGTGCTGGTCGCTTCCTTCAAGATACACATCTGCAGGGTATTTATGCCCCTCCCGTTCCCGCAAGATGTGATGACTTACTCCGGAATCAAACCACACGTCAAGGATATCGTTTTCTCTTCTGAAGTCACTGCTTCCGCAGGAGCACTTCAGTTCAAGAGGAGATTTATCTTTCAGTAGAATTTCACTTCCCGTCGCCCGCACCAGCGTTGCAAGCCGCCGGATAATCTTTGCGTCGAGCAGCGGTTTCCCGCATTTTTTGCAGTAGAAAACAGGAATCGGAACGCCCCAGAGACGCTGTCTTGAAATGCACCAATCCGGCCTGTATTCGACCATTGCCGTTATTCTTTTAATTCCCTCTTCCGGCACCCATTCCGCGCGGACGATTTCATCCAAAAGTTTTTTTCTCAAACCGTTGCGGTCGATTGAAATAAACCACTGCGGCGTCGCCCGGAAAATTATCGGCTTCTTGCATCTCCAGCAGTGCGGGTAGGAGTGCGTTATTTCCTCTGATTTCAGGAGAGTTCCTTTTTTTTCAAGGAGTTCTATTATTTTTTTGTCCGCCTTAAAAACAAATTCATCTTTCAGTAATCCGGCATCGCCGGTAAACAGCCCTTTTTCGTCAACCGGTGAGAAGACGGGCAGACCGTATTTGAGCCCCGCGCGGTAATCGTCTTCACCGTGTCCGGGCGCAATGTGAACGATTCCCGTTCCTTCCTGTTTTTCCACGAAGTCCGCCGTTATTCCGACACTTTCCTTTTCAAGGAACGGGTGCTTGAATTTCATCCCCGCGAAATGACTTCCTTTGTTTTGCGAAATTATTTTGTAATCCGCGGCTCCGATTTTCTTAATGACTTCACCGGCCTTTTCATCAACCGTCAGCAGCCGCAGCTGCCGGCCGTTTACATCCGACGAAATCACCGAATAGAGAAAATTATCGTTGAAAGCCAGAGCGGCATTTGCGGGAAGAGTCCACGGCGTTGTCGTCCAGACGATGGCGCTGACGCCTTTCATGTCACGACACTCGAAGAGGACATATATTGAGGGGGAAGTTATATCTTTATATTCCACCTCGGCTTCGGCAAGGGCGGTTTCGCAGGAAGGGCACCAGTGAATAGGTTTTTCGCCGCGGTAGATGAATTTCTTTTCAACAAGTTCCGCGAATGCTTCAAGAATTGCCGCCTCGTAACTTTTCTGCATCGTCAGGTACGGTCTTTTCCAGTCGGCGAAGATGCCGAGCCGGATGAATTCCTTCATCTGGATATTGAGATAATTTTTTACGAATGCAACGGCTTTTTCTCTGAATTCAATTTGCGGAATTTCGGATTTTTTAACTCCGAGTTCCTTGAACAGCTGGTATTCTATCGGCAGACCGTGACAGTCCCAGCCGGGAACAAACGGCGCGGCCCAGCCGGAAATATTTTTGTATTTTACGAGGATGTCCTTCAGAATTTTGTTCAGGGCGTGGCCCATGTGGATGTGCCCGTTTGCGTAAGGGGGGCCGTCGTGCAGGATAAAAGGGGGCTTCTGCGAGTTTTTTTCAAGAATGAAATTGTAAATATCGATTTTCCGCCAGAATTTCTGGATTTCCGGTTCCTTTTCTTTGAGGTTTGCTTTCATTGAAAAGGACGTTTTCGGCAGAAGAATCTTAAACTCGGATTTTTCCATAAAATTTACTCATTTTTTTTCTGTCAGGGCTTTTTATTATTCCTTTTTCCGTGATGATTGCCGCCACAAGAGATGCGGGGGTTACGTCAAAAGCGGGATTTGCGGCTTTTATTCCGGCGGCAGCGATGTTTTTGCCGTTGATTTTAAGGACTTCGCCGCTGTCCCGTTCCTCTATCACAATTTTACCTCCGTCTTTTGAATTGAAATCAATCGTAGAATAAGGAGCCGCCACATAAAACGGGACGTTGTGGTATTTTGCGCAAATCGCGAGAGAATATGACCCGATTTTATTTGCCACATCGCCGTTTGCGGCGATTCTGTCCGCCCCGATGATAACCGAATCAATTACGGATTTTTTCATAATGAACGCGGCGGCGCTGTCGGTAATAAGCGTGCAGGGAATTTTCCACCTGCGCAGTTCGCCAGCCGTAAGGCGCGCTCCCTGGAGCCGCGGTCTTGTTTCCCTGACGTAAACCATTTTGATTTTGCGACGCGCTTTGTAAATTATTCCGAGAGCGGTTCCGATCCCGCCCGTCGCCAGCGGACCGGCGTTGCAGTGCGTCATGACTTTTGCATTTTTTTCGATGAGCGCCGCTCCGTAAGTTGAAATTTTTTCGCAGAGGTTTTTGTTTTCGCTGTCTATTTTTTTCGCCTCTTTCAGCAGGGGTTCAAAACTTTGAACCCGACGTAGAGGTTCAATATATTGAACCCCTACCTTAAGCATTCTTTCCACCGCCCATTTCAGGTTTACCGCCGTCGGCCGGGATTTCAGCAGGATTTGCGCCGCTCTTTTTATGTTTTTTCTGCCGAGAACCATTCCGTAGGCGGCGGCGACGCCGATTGCCGGCGCCCCCCGGATGACCATATCTTTTATTGCCTTCGCCAGAGATGCCGCGGTTTTTACGCGGGCGTAGCATATTTTTCCGGGCAGTTTTCTCTGGTCGAGAAGAATAACCGTTTTACCCCGGAAGACAACGGGTTCGAGCATCAGTGAATTACAATTATTTTTATCAGAAACATCAGGACAAGAAGCGCGGCGATTGAAACAATCTGCAGTATCTTGGTTTCCTCAATCGGGATAACTTTTCGCAGAAGGGCCAGCACCACCGCTGTTATGTCCCGAAGGAGCGGCCCGGCCGGAATGGTCTCAATGTTTTTCCCTGATTTTACGAGAGTGCGGCGGATAATCAGGTCAATGACCATAATAAGCAGAATCAAAAGAAGCAGACTGTTTATCAGATGTCCGATAAAATTTAACATTTTTCCTCCCTACTTTATTTTCCTAATTCCTGCGCCTTTTTGAAGGCGTTTTGCACTGCATCCCGTATGATTTTTTTTAGTCCCCGGCTTTCAAAATAATCTACCGCTTTCTCCGTCGTGCCTCCCGGCGAAGACACTTTTTTCCGCAGTTCGCGGGGTGTTGTTCCCGTACGGTTGAGGAATTCAACGGTTCCTTCAAATGTGGAAAAAGCCAGTTTTTCGGAATCCTCTTCCGTAAAACCCGAATCTTCGGCCGCTTCCTTCAGCGCCTCGATAAAATAGCAGACATAAGCGGGTCCAGAACCCGAAACGGCGGTAATCTTGTCAAGAACTTCTTCATTCTCCACCCAGAGCACCCGTCCGCAGGATGTGAAAATTTTGTCAGCGGTTTCTCTGAACCGGTTTTTTTCGGGACTTTGCAGAAACGCGTTATTTGCAAAAAGGCCGCTTACGGATTTTGAGACCTTTATACAGATGTTCGGCATAACCCGTAAAACAGGGATTTCCCCGAGATTCCGCGTGAAGAAATCGCATTTTATTCCTGCAAGAATCGTTATGAGCAGGTCGAAGTTCAGCGGCCTTAAAAGTTCCGGAAGTTCTTTTGAATTCTGGGGCTTTACGGCAAGAATCACGGTTTCAAATGTTTTCCCGCAGGTTTTTATTTCGTCGGTATGGATGCATCTAATCCCGTATGTTTCCGCAACGGATTTTATTTTTGAGGTGTCTTTCTCGCTTACGAGTATTTCAGCCGGCGCGTAGATTTTGGAGGTCAGCATCGAACTCAGTATTGCTTCGCCCATATTTCCGCATCCGATAAACAACACTTTACTCATAGAGAGAAGGTTAGCAAAAAACGGGGTTCTTGACAAGAAAATATAATAGTTATAAAATGATTTTAAGCGTAGTAAGTGCAAAAGCGCTTTATACCGCATAAAGCGGATGGGAGGCAAAATGCTTAGTATTATCGGCGGGTTGGTTGCTGCCGCGGTCGGTGTGTTGTGGATTATCCCGGGTATTCTCGGTTTTGCGGGAGATGATGTCCTTATCGTTCTTAAAGGCAGCGTTTCTCTCGGTTTGGTTTTTGGAGGCATCATTGCAATTGCGGCGGGGATCAGCGCGATAAAAGAAAATGCAGCGGAAAAGAAAGAAAAAGAAGAAATGAAGAAAGAAGAGGCAGCGCCCGTTTCGTAAACAAAAAATAAGTTAAAGAAGAAAAAGGCGGAATATCAGGATATTTCTGCGCATAACAAAGAATTTCAGATAATAGACCGGATCTTCGGTTATCTAAAAAAGGGCGGCTTTTTACACGATGTCGGCGACGATGCGACTGTTTTTGATTTAGGAAGCGTCAAGGCGGTCGTTTCGGTCGATTCATTTGTTTATGGAACGCATTTTAACAGGTTGGTGCCTTTGGATGCGGTCGGGTTCAGGTCGGTGGCCGGCGCCGCCTCGGACATTGCTGCGATGGGGGTTAAACCGGGATACATTCTTGTTTCTCTTGGTTTAACGGGGCGATTTCCGGAAGAAACCGCTCTCGGAATTTACAGCGGAATAAAAAAGGCATGTAAAAAGTGGGGTCTGAAAGTGGCCGGCGGCGACATTGTCAAAAGCCGCAGGCTCTTTGTTTCGGTGTGCGCGCTGGGTTTCGGGGAAAAAGTTATCAGAAGAAGCGGCGCGACGCCGGGGGACATTGTTTTCATCACCGGATATCCCGGTCTGAGTTCTGCGGGTCTGAAGTCACTCACCGCCGGGAAAAAAGGCAATGAACTGACGAGAAGTTTTCTTTACCCGCAGATTCATCCGGAAATGGCAGCCGGTATTGCTTCGTTTGCGAATTCCCTCATTGACTCAAGCGACGGTTTGATTGCGTCCTGCCGGATGATCGCCGCCTCAAGCAATGCGGGAATAAACATAGAAAGCGGAAAAGTGCCGCTCAAGGGCTCTCTCCTGAAATTTTGCCGCCGCAGGAAAACCGCATTGAAGTTTGCTTTGACGGGGGGCGAGGATTATTATCTTCTCGGGACGGCCCCGCCGGAAAAATTTGCTAAAATAAAACAGAAGGTTTTCAAAATAGGAAGCGTTACAAAAGGGAGAGGTGTTTTTGTAGATGGCTATAGAGCAGTTTTTAAAGAGTTCAGGCATTTCAATAAATGAGATATTGAATTCGGAGAGTTCGTCAACCGAAGAAACTCTTAAAACGGCCCGGAGTTTTTCGGAAACCCTAAAACCGGGTGCCTTTGTGCTTTTAACAGGGGAACTGGGGAGCGGGAAAACGACTTTTGTCAGGGGCATTGCGGAGCGTCTGGAATGCGAAGATTCCGTCCACAGCCCGAGTTACAAGATAATAAACAGGTATGTGGGGACGAGCATAATTTTTCATATTGATTTTTACAGGCTGAAAAAGTATGAGGAAGTGCTTGGTACGGGCATAGAAGATATTTTCAGGGAGAATGCGGTTTTTGCAATTGAGTGGCCCGAGATATTCATCGGTTATTTCAGGAAATTTTTCCTCGTTAATTTAGAATACAACGGCGAGGGGAAAAGGCGGATAAAGATATTTGACTGCAGGAGAAAAAAAGGGTAAATGAGTGATTTTTTTGTTACGACATCATACAGGAATTTCGGTCTTGCCGCATCCGACGGCCTCCGCCGCAGGATAAAAATACCCAGCGCCGGAGCCCGAATCGAGAATTTTTTTGACAGTTACGACGAATTGACCGCCGAGTTCCCCGTGGAAGGGATAAGAAGAATTTTTGTTGATGTCGGCCCCGGGTCGTTTACGGGGGTGAGAGTCGGCGTAACGTTCGCCAGGGTGATTTCACAGCAGTTGAAAATTCCGGTTGTTCCCGTCAAGTCGCTGGATATTCTTTCCGTGCAGGAAAACGTCGCCTCCCCGCGGCGTTTGTTTTCGCCGCTTATTGACGCCGGCAACGGGCGTGTTTACGTCACGCTTTTTGAGGACGGGAGGAAGATAGAGGATGATTATATCGTGTCGCTGTCGGAGTGGCTGGATTTTCTTGAGGACTCGAAGGACGAAATACATTTTTGCGGAGACCTCTCCGAAAATGACACGGCGCAAATTAAAGAGAGGAATTTTATTTTTGAAGAAGCCGGTATAGAAAAAGTCGTGGAGAAAATGATTGCGTTTTCAGGGGAAGGTTTTGTTAAGGCATATCAGTTTAATGACATTCTGCCTTGTTATTTAGTGGCGGAAAAATGGAGAGAAAAAATGGAAAGCGAGTTCGCCGGCATAAAAGAAATAAAAGAAAAAAAGCGGAGGATTCTGGAAGAGTTTCAGGAAAAAAAGCAGAGGGCTCTGACAGAGGTCGAAAGGTTAAACATGACCGCGGAAAAACAGGAACGCCGGCTTAACGATATCAGCATGGGCGTTGACTCTATGCTGAAAAAGAAGAATGCCGTTAAAAGTGAAACAGACCGTTTGAATGAGGAAATTTCGGTGTTGAGCGCGAAGAGAACCGCTTACTCCGAATCGGCCAAACAGCAGAGAAATATAATGTCGAATCTTAACGAGATTATAAACAACTTAAAACAAAGGGTCGCTTTCTTTGAGGATAAGATAAAAGAAAAACGCGAGAACCTTGAAAAACTGAAGGAATTGCCGCCGGAAATATCGGATGAGATTGCGCTTTACGTCAAACAGAGGGACTCCCTGCGGAGCGAGGTTGAAAATTTAAGGGAAGAGGTCTCAAAATATTCAAAAGAACTTGACGAGATTGCATCCGCCCGTTTCGAGAAGGTCTTTTCAGGGATCCGGAAAGAAGAGGGGATGCTGGGACACCTCTCGGAAATGCGGAGGAAAAAAGAGGACGAACTGAAGCATGTTGAGTTTGAAATCAGGGAAATGAACCACCAGAAGTTACAGGGGTTAGAGGAAATAGACCGTCTGGAGAGGAGGATTGAGGCGTTGCGTGCGGGAATTGCCGAAGCGTCTTCGCCGCCGGATGCGTCCGCTCCTCCGGAAATCAGGGAAATGAAGATTGAAAATTTCAGATATGAGATAAGGCCGTTTAAAGAGGATAACATTCCGGAGGTTATGTCTGTTGAAGAAGCGTCGTTTCAAAGGCCGTGGGGCAGGCAGATGTTTAAAGAAGAACTGTCGATATCGGTTTCAAAACTCTTCTGTATTTTTGGGAAATGGGGCGAGCATGACCCCTTTAAATTGTTTGGTTACGCCGTCTTCTGGACAGTCGCCGGGAAAGCGCATATAATCAACTTTGCCGTCGCGCCGGAGGAACGCCGCAAAGGCGTCGGAAAAATTCTTCTCTGTGAAATTCTAAAAAAGGCAAAGACCTTTGAGTGTAAAACGGCGTATCTTGAAGTGAGGGTTTCGGCAACATTTATGCAGCAGTTGGTTGCGGGCGCCGGCTTCAAGAAGGTCGGTTTGAGAAAGGACTATTTCGGTTATCCCAGGGAAGATGCTATTATTTATGAAATGAGGATATAGCGGGGAGAAAACAAAATGAAAAAAATTTTAAAAATCGGAATCCCGAAGGGTTCTTTGGAAGAAGCGACGGTTTCGCTTTTCAGGGCAGCCGGATTTGAAATATCACGGGTGTCGCGCTCGTACAAGCCGTCCTGCGACGACGAAGAACTGGACGTTCTTTTAATCAGGCCGCAGGAAATGGCGAAATATGTGACGGACGGGGTCGTTGACTGCGGTGTGACCGGTTTTGACTGGATTTGCGAAAGCGGCTTGAGAGTTAAGGAAATTTGCGAACTCAACTATTCAAAGAGTTCTTGTTTACCTGCAAAATGGGTGCTTGCCGTACCGGATGACTCAAAAATAAAACGCGTTGAGCAGCTTGACGGAAAAAGAATATCAACGGAACTGATGGATGTCCTGAAAAAGTGGCTTTCAAAGAAAGGCATAAAGGCGAAGATTGATTTTTCGTGGGGCGCCACCGAAACGAAAGCCGGAACTCTCGCCGATGCGATTTTTGAATTAACGGAAACGGGGGAATCGCTGAGGCAGAACCGCTTGCGGGTAATTGCCGAGGTTCTGACTTCCACGACGAGATTTATCTGCAGTCCCCGCGCTTACGCGGATAAGTGGAAGAGGCAGAAGATGGAAGACATAGCAATGCTGTTACAGGGGGCATTGGCGGCGGAGGGAGTTGTTGGTCTTAAATGGAATTTTAAAAGTTTGCAGCTTAATTATTTTAGAAACATTCTTCCGGCAGGGAAGAAACCGACGATTTCACAATTATCAGATACCGGCTGGATGGCAATGGAAGTTGTTCTGCCCGAGAAAAAAGTCAGGGAAATAATTCCCCGACTTAAAAAAGCCGGAGCCACGGACATTATAGAGTATCCGCTGACAAAAGTCATAAGGTGAGCGGAGTCAGGGTCCGTTTTGCGCCGTCCCCGACGGGTTATTTTCACATAGGAAGCGCAAGAACTGCGCTTTACAACTGGCTTTACGCCAGAGGCAGCAACGGTAAATTTATCCTGAGAATCGAGGACACCGATGAAATCCGTTCGACGCTCTCTTCAATTAAATCAATAATAAACGGCCTGAAATATATGGGAATTACCTGGGACGAGGGGCCTTTTATCGCCCGGAATGCCGAAGGTGTCGAGGAAATGACGTCAATGGGCCCGTCCGGTCCGTATTTTCAAACGCTCAGAAAAAATTTTTACCAGAAATTTGCCGACAGAATGCTTGAGGAAGAAAATGCGTATTTTTGCTTCTGCACGCCGGAGGAACTTGAAGAAAGAAGAAAAAAGAAAAGGGAGTCCGGAGGCCCGCTTGGTTATGACGGTTTTTGCCGGAATCTCACGCGGAAAGAGCGGGACGAGTTCTGCGCCAAAGGCCGCAAACCGGTTATAAGGTTTAAGGTGCCGGGTGAAAAAAAAATAACATTTAACGATAAAATCCGCGGTGAAATTTCGGTTATGCCGGATGCCGTCACCGATTTTATTATTATGAGGTCGAACGGCACGGCTACATATAATTTTGCCTGTGTCGCTGATGACCACCTGATGAAAATAACGGATGTAATAAGAGGCGAAGACCACATTTCAAACACGCCGAAGCAGGTTCTTCTTTATGAGGCGCTGGGCTGGGAGAAACCGAATTTTGCGCATCTTACGATGATTCTCGATACCGACGGGTCCCGCCTTTCCAAAAGGTCAGGGGCGCGTTCACTGCTTGAATACGAGGAAGAGGGCATTATCCGCGAGGCAATGGTGAATTACCTTGCGCTCCTGGGATGGGGAACGACTGAAAGCCAGAACATTTTTACGAGAGAAGAACTTATTTCAAAATTCTCTCTTTCAAGATGCACTTCCTCTTCAGCGATTTTTGACAACAATAAATTGTTCTGGCTGAATGCGCAGCACATAAAAAATCTTGCTCCGCAGGACATTTACAGGAGAAGTTTCAGGTTCCTGAAGGAAGCGGGTCTTGATGTTTACCCGGAGGAAAAAATCACGTCTGCAATCTCGCTTGAAAAGGAGAAAATAAAAAAACTGACGGATATACCGGGGTTAATAGGTTTCCTGATCAGTGATGAGTTTGAATATGAAAAAGAAGTTGCGGAAAAAGCGCCCGAAACCTGTCCGGTTCTTGTGAAACTCCGCGGGGCCCTCGTAGAAATCAAAGATTTTAAAGCGTCCGGAATCGAGCAGCGCGTGAGGCAGTTTGCGAAAGAGGAAGGTCTGAAAACCAGGGACGTTTTTCATCCTCTTCGCTGGGCCGTCTCCGGCCGCAGCCGCGGACCTTCCCTTTTTGAAATGTGCGAGTTCCTCGGACGGGAAACAGTCCTGAAACGCATCGGCATCTATGTGGAAAAATTCGGGGATTTGTAGCGGTCGGATTTACCTGTGCCCGTATGGGTATCCGACTTTCAGGCTCCCTCTCCCCTGGCGGGAGAGGGTAGGGTGAGGGGGAATAGAGCATTATAAATGCGGTTGTTAAAATGAAGGTTGTTAAAGGAGGTTTTTATAATGGATACTGAATTTTTTACGATTGTTCTGATGATGCAGAGTTCCGTGATGATTAATCTCGGCAAGGTCTCGAACCCCGCCACGGGCAAGGCGGAAAGAAATCTCCCGCAGGCGAAGGCGGCAATTGATATTCTGGAAATGCTCAAAAGAAAAACGAAGGGAAACCTGGATAAGGAAGAGGAAAAACTGCTCGGCAATATGCTCGCCGAGGCGCAGCTTAATTACGTTTCCGAACAGAAAAAAGAAGAAACGGAGAAAAAAGACAAACCCGAAGAAAAACCCGCGTCCGAAAAGAAAGAAGAGCCAGCGGAAGAGAAAAAAGAAAACCCCGGACAGGCAGACCAAAAACCGTCCGACAAAAAATAAAAAAACCCTTCTTATTTCCTTTTCATGTACAGTTTAAGCGAATAATGAATGAACAATATCGAAAATTTTAATAATACTAATCATCGTATAGAGTCCGCAAGTGCTGTCTTTCAAAAAGGGCTTTATCACTTATTTATTCTCATGAAAAGAAAATTAAAGGATCCCTACGAAAGAATTATTCGAATTTATCAATGTCTCTTCCAAATAAATCTTACGCAGTTATTATTAGATTTTGATTATCAAATAAATTCGAAACATATCCCGAAAAGATTAAAATGTATGTGCCGAGATCCTAAGCGCCCCACAAGAGAAGATATTGATCCTGCATCACTTATAAATCATTCCGTTTTTGAGAATAATATATGGAAAGGTTTCCCTCAGGGGCACCCTATGCATAAGATTAGTAAAAAATCTATTATGCTATATAAAAATGTTGTTGGTGCACGGCATAATTTATTGTATAGGCCGTTCCTGCTAAATAATAGATATTGGGAAGATTGCACTTTAATCAGTCTACTAGAAAGAGTGCCACAAAATGGAAACATAGAGGAAATATATAAAATATTTATAAAATCAATTATGGATTGAGCAATAAATCTTTTTACGGACCAAACAGGAAAGACAAAAACCGCCCGACAAAAAATAAAAAAAACCTGCTCATTGCGAGGTAACGGATTATTGTAAGATAAAAGGCGGTAAAAGCTAAAAATATTTATTACATGTTTCGCCGGATATTGTTAGATGTATATTTTCTATTTGACTATATGTTAACAGATTAACATCCTCTTGACAGGTATATTTCAAATATATACAATTTGCGCATGAGAAGAGCATTTGCCGGTATCGTCGGTTTTGAATGGAACGCCGGGAATCGTGACAAGAATCGTGTAAAGCACAATGTTTTGAACGGAGAGTGCGAAGAAGTATTCTTCAATCAACCCTTGATTGTCCTTGATGATGCTAAGCATTCGAAGAAAGAGATAAGGCATGCCGTCTTCGGTGTGACGGATAGCGGTCGTAGGCTCACAGTTGTTTTTACCCGTCGGAAGAATTTGATTCGGGTTATTTCAGCCCGGGACATGAATAAGAGGGAGAGAAGGTTTTATGAAACACAATCGTAAGAAAATTCCAGTATTCAAGAATGAAGATCAAGAAAGAGAGTTCTGGTCGAAGAATTCTCCCTTGGATTTTATAGGAGTTAAATCGGTTAGACAAGCAGCTTTCCCTGATCTGAGACCAACTCTGAAGTCGATTTCCATACGACTTCCTGACGGCATGCTTGAGGAGCTGAGGGTTCTTGCTCACAAGAGAGACATCCCCTACCAAAGCTTGGCGAAGTTATATCTGGCTAGAGAAATTCTCATGGAACGCCGGGCTAACCAACCATCATAAGAGAACGAATAAATCACTGGAGCTTGACTTAGCAAAAGCCTGAAACTTTTCCAAAAGCGGCTCAGCTCCGCGCTCCATCCTTCTACTCAAACCTGCAAGAAGAAATTTTCTTTGAAATAAAAGAAAGGGGACGGTTCTGATACTTTTCGAATTATGAATTTATTCCTGAAAATTCTGAAACAGTAATTGATTATTTCGTCGTAACATTATAAAATTTAAATGGATTGATAAAGGAGGTGTCATATGCATAGTGCGAAGCAAATTCTGAAGGAAGCGGAATCCCTCCCTGTTGAAGGAAGGGCGGCTGTCGTTGACTCCTTACTGCAGACCCTTAATCCGCCAGATACTCAAATTGATAAAAAATGGATTACTGTGGCAAAGCGCCGCCTTACGGAACTTAGAGCAGAACAAGTAAGACCCATATCCGGCGAGAAAATATTCGATAATGTTAAGAATCGCTTTGCCACATGATATTTGTATTTCACCCGGAAGCGGTGGAAGAATTTTACGCATCCATCGATTATTATGAAGAATATGAGTGAGGTCTCGGCTACGACTTCTCAATAGAAGTTTATTCTACAATACAACGCATAATAAACTATCCAACAGATTGGTCCATTTTTGAAGGTGATGTGAGACGATGCCTCACAAACAGATTTCCGTATGGCGTTCTGTACAATATAGAAGCAGATGCGATTTACATTCTCGCCATAATGAATCTGCGCCGCCATCCGGATTACTGGAAAAACAGAAAATAGACGGGCAGAACCAGTGCATACGGTGGCCGTAATAAACGCCACATGCCACTGATGCGTAATGTTTTACTGAAACATACGAAGCGAAAATATCATAGGAAAAAAGGAGTAAGGTCTTGCCCGCCCGCCGTGGCGGGACATTTGACTTTTTAGTCAAACTCTCAAAAAAGGGGACACCTTGAAACGGCGTCGTCGGAAAAAAGGTAAATTATGTCACGTGACATAATTTCAGGAAACAAAAAAAGGACAGGCGCTTTAAGATAACCACAAAAGTGTCAAGTAGCGCTTGACAAAATTGGCATAAATATGTAAAGTGCAGCAGAATGATTTATCCGCGGAAAATATTATCAATTCTGAAACAGCAGATTAAAACGCGCGGGATTGTGGTGCTTACCGGTATGCGCCGCGTCGGCAAAACCACATTGTTCAACCTGATATTTGACGGAATAGAAAGTAAAAACAAGGTCTTTCTTGACCTTGAAAACCCCATAGAACAGCAGATTTTTGAGGAGACGGATTATAACAATATCTGGGCGAATCTCTTTTCATACGGAATATCGAAGAAAAAGAAGGCATACATATTTCTTGACGAAATACAGTCAAAGCCGGATATTATCCGCACGGTTAAGTATTTAAACGATCATTATGAAGTTAAATTCTTTCTGACGGGCTCAAGCAGTTTTTATCTGAAAAATCTTTTTTCGGAAAGTTTAGCGGGGCGGAAAACCGTATTTGTTTTATACCCGCTGGATTTTGAAGAGTTTCTGGTTTTTAAGATGCGGAAGAGAAAATATTACCGGGAATTCAGGGAAAAGGATAAAAGGAAAAATAAGATTTCTTTCGAGAGAACCAAAAAATTATATGAAGAATATCTGGAATACGGCGGCTTTCCGCAGGTTGTTCTTGAAGACGATAGAAACCGCAAGCAACAGCAGTTGGACGATATTTTCAAATCATATTTTGAGAAAGATGTCCGGTCACTGGCGGAATTCAGAGAAATAAGAGCTTTTCGTAATTTAATGCTGTTATTGATTAACAGGGCAGGCAGCCGGCTTGATATCAGCAAATTGGCGTCGGAAATCGGCGTATCGCGCCAGACGGTTTATTCGTATATTCACTTTTTACAGTCCACTTATTTTATTGATATGGTGTCCCCGTTCAGCAGAAATGTTGACAGGGAGATAAGCGGGACCAAAAAGGTGTATATATGCGATAACGGCATTTTGAATCAATTCGGCAGAGTGAGCAGCGGGCATATGTTTGAAAATGCTGTTTATCATGATATCAGGAAGTACGGCGAGGTAAAATATTATGAGAGACGCAGCGGCGGTGAAATAGATTTTATTTTAACGGACAAACAGGTTGCAATTGAAGTTAAACAGACAGGCGAATCAAGTGATTATAAGAAACTGATGCGGCTTGCAAAGTCCTTAAATTTACGGGAAAGCTACATTGTTACAAACAATTTCAGGGATAAAAAATGTTTTATCCCCGCGCAGGATATATAAAACAGAAAAGGAAAAAGGGGACGGGCCCGGTTTTACCGGAACCGGTTTTCCCGCCGGAAATCAAAAAGAAAAAAACTATTTCAGTTTAAATAAGTCGGAGATTGAGGTTTCATTGTGGATTCTGTATATTGCCTGAGCGAACAGTTTCCCGACGGAAAGAACGAGAAACTTTTTTGATTTCGTCTTGAGCGGGATTGAATTTGTAACAATAACTTTCTCTAAGGGGGCTTTTTGCAGAATGCCCGCCGCTGGGCCGGACAGGACGGGGTGGCATCCGAGAAGATATATTTTTTTTGCCCCGTGTTTTTTCAGAGCCACCGCAACGCCTGCCGCTGTTCCAGCGGTGTCTATAAGGTCATCAAATATGAGGCAGGTTTTGTTTTTCACATTTCCGATGATGTTGAGAATTTTGGCTTTGTTGGGTATGGGGCGTCTTTTATCGACCATTGCCAGACTTGAGCCGATGTATTTCGCAAGAGACCTTGCCCTGTCCACTCCTCCGGCATCCGGTGAAACGACAACGGTTTTCCCCAGATTCATTTTTTTCAATTTTTCGACGAAAACGCCCGCCGGATAAAGGTTGTCGACGGGTATGTCGAAGAAGCCCTGAATCTGACCTGCGTGCAGTTCAAGGGTGAGGACTCTGTTTACGCCTGCGGCCGTGAGAAGATTTGCGACCAGTTTCGCGGTTATGGGAACGCGCGCCTCCGTTTTTCTGTCCTGTCTTGCATAACCGTAATAAGGCATCACAGCCGTGATCCTTCTGGCGGAAGCCCGTTTCAGGGCGTCAACGATGGTCAGCAGTTCCATCAAATTCTCGTTTACCGGCGGGCAGGTTCCCTGAACGACAAAGACGTCCTTCCCCCGGACGTTTGTCGAAATTTTTATGTTGCATTCCCCGTCCGCGAAACTCGAGATTGAAATCTGCCCCGCCCTGGTTTTTAGAATCCTGCAGATTTCCTTTGTCAGGAGGGGATTAGACCCCCCCGAAAAAACGCAAAGATTTTTCATTTTACTTCCTCCGTATTTAAGATTTAACTTTCAGGTTTATCCTTTTCAGGTCTTCCGCCGTGTTCACGCCGAGCAGAAATGTTCCGTCCCGCAGAATCATAGCCCCTGTTTTCATCCCGAGGCCGGCTGCGATTTTTATGACGTCGGTCAGATAATATTCCTTCTTACGCGGGTTCAGTTTTACTTTTTTAAGAAGAGCGAAGATTTCAGGGACGGGGAAAATATAAATTCCTCCGTTTACGGTTCTTATTCTTTTTTCTTTTTCCGTCGCGTCAAGTTCTTCGCATATTTCCGAAACAAAAGAACCCCTTTTTATAATCCTTCCGTATCCGAACGGGTTCCGCAGGTTTGCCGTCAGGATACTTATGTCATTTCCGGTCTTTTCATGGAAAAGAATAAATTTCTCGACGACGGCTTTTGACAGCAGCGGGACGTCGCCCGGCAGAACGAGAATTCTGCATTTTCTTTTACCGAGCAGTTTTTCCGTTTGGAGGAGGGCATTTGCGGTGCCGAGGAGATTTTTCTGAAAAACAAGTTTGCCGGTTTTGTATTTTTCAAGATACCGTATTACTTTTTTGCTGTTGACGACAAAAATCAGTTTTTTTGAAAAAGGCGACACCGCGTTTACGATCCTGTCTATGATAGGTGTTCCGCAAACCTTGTGCAAAACCTTCGGAGTGGGCGATTTCATTCTGACGCTCCGCCCGGCGGCGAGGATTACGGTCGTGATGTTTCGGGTCATATTGTTAAGTCGGGCCTCGGTGTGAGAGGAAGCGATTCTTCCTGAAAATATCCTCTGCCCGCGACCATACAGGCATTGTCCGTGCAGAATTCCGGCGCCGCGCAGAAAAGCTGCAGGGAATGTCTGGCGCATTCCTCCTCAAGGAAAGAGACGATATAACCGTTCGCCATAACGCCGCCCGCCAGTAAAACCCTCAGACAGTTTTTCTCTTTTGCAGCCGACTCAATTTTGTCCGCAAAGATGCCTGCGACGCTTTTCTGAAATGAGGCAAGCAGGTCGGGTATTCTGTCGTCGGGTGTTTTGGCTATCTGGTTTTTCACAAAGGTCTTTATGCCCGAAAAGGAAAAGTCATTTGACCCGTCTTTAAATTTCGGAGTCGGAAACACAAAAGAATCAGGGTCCCCGCCCCGCGCAACTTTTTCCACTTCCACCCCGCCGGGATAGGGGAGTTTAAGCATTTTTGCTATTTTGTCGAATGTTTCTCCCGGCGCGTCGTCTCTCGTGCGGGAAAGCCGCTCAAATTCGTTGTGCGATTTTGAATGGATTAAATCGCAGTGCCCGCCCGACGCCACGAGGCCGATATAAGGCGGCCCGATTTCATGAAAGAGAAAATTCACCGCCAGGTGGGCGAGGATGTGATTGACCCCGAAGACGGGTTTTTTGAAAATTTTACCGAGCGTGCGCGCGGCGACAATCCCGACAATCAAAGAACCCGCAAGCCCCGGGCCCACCGTCACGGCGAATCTGTCAATGTGCGGCATTTCAATCCCCGACCGGAAACTTGCTTCCTCAATCACGGAATTTATCGCCTCCAGGTGTTTTCTGGATGCGATTTCCGGAACGATGCCGCCGAACTTCCTGTGATACGGAATCTGCGTGAGGACAACATTGGAAAATATTTTTTTCCCGTCTTTTACCACTGCGACCGCCGTCTCGTCGCAGGATGTTTCAATTCCCATTACGAGCATTTTTAATTTCCTTTAACGCACTGCCGAGCGAAACAATCTCAACGCCCGAAAGTTCAGGCCCCATTTCCCCGATAGCCCGCGCGGTGTATTTTCTCGTGGCGTGTCCGATGGCTATGGCGTAGCCTTTTTTTTCGGCGATTTTAATTGCCTGCGCTATTTGCTTTTTTATTTTTTTCAGGTCGTCGGCGGTGTCCAGGAATATGTTATTTCTCATGCAGTCGATTCCCGCTTTCCCGGCTGTTTCGAGACACACGCTTTTTGAAGAAGTGGCGGAATCAAGATAAAAGAGGCCTCTCCCTTTGAGAAACCGCAGAACAATTTCCATTTTTTCCGCATTTTCGGTAAAAAGAGAGCCCATGTGATTGTTTACTCCTTTGATGAATGGAACCTTCTCAATATTTTTTTCCAGGACTTTTTCAATTTCAATTTTGTCCATTTTTACGAACAGGGCGCCTTTTCCGAGCGAAAGCCGGTCGGGTTCATGGGGTTCCATCGGGATGTGAAGGAGGGTTTCAAAACCGGCTCTTGCGAGCGATTCGGCAAGCATGGCTGTGTGCCTCTGGTAGGGCAGTATGGAAAAAGTGAGCGGAATTCCGAGTTCGGTGAAGAGCGCAATTTCTTTTTTACTTCTTCCGCAATCGTCGATTACGAAGGTGAGGCGCGGCTTGCGCTTCAGGTCCTCAAGGGTAATTCTGCACAGGACAATTCCGTTTTTTTCAAGGTAAATTGTGCCTGGCCCGGATTTTTTTAAAGTTGCCGCAGATAAATTTTCCAGACGGGAGAAGAAAGTTTCCCACTTTTCCCCCGGCATTTTGATTTTCTTGTTTATTTCAATCCATTTCTTCCCGTTTTTTCTTTTTTCAATTCGCCACCCCGTAATACTTTTTTCGGGGACTTTAAGATTGAGCAGGACCAGCCCGATATCCTGTTCGGCCTTCAGGCATTCCCGGGTGTAGTCCACGGCTCTTTTTTGGAGGTGGTAAATAGATGCTGCCGCCAGAACGGCAAAAATTATAAGCCAGACGGCCGGCTGTTTTTTTTTCTTTGTTCTTTTACCCTTACGGGCACAAGTTTTTCTCATGCAGAGTCGGGGGGCACTTTATTTTGCGGACAGTTTCCCGGAAAACTTCATTTGTGCAAACAGTATTTCCCGCGCTCTTTCAAGCTGTGCGTCCTTTATTTTTTCTTTTTCCTTCTTTTCCTTTTCCTCGGGAGACAGCCCGTAAATCTCCTCTTCCTGCTGCATCAGTTTTATCTTGTCTTCGCGTGAAATTTTTACCTCTATATCGGGCACAATTCCTTCTTCATGAATACAGATTCCGTTCGGCGTGTAATATTTTGCCGTTGTAAGGCGAAGCTGCGAACCGCCGTAAATGTCTATGAGGCTCTGGACGGAACCCTTCCCGAATGTTTTTTCGCCGAGGAGTATGCCTTTTCCCAGGTCTTTTACGGCTCCGGCAACAATCTCGCTTCCGGAAGCGGAGCCGTTGTTAATCAACAGCACAAGAGGGATTTTCTTGTGGATGTTTTTTTGGGCGAAGAATTTGAAATTGGTATCCTTCTGTCTTCCCTTGGTGTAAACGACGAGCTGGTCTTTTTCAAGAAAATGCTCGGCAACCGCGACAGCGGATTTTAAAAGCCCTCCCGGGTTATTTCGTAAATCGACAATCAGCGCCATCATTCCGCTGTTTTCCAGTTCCGTGTACGCTTTCAGGAAATCATCGGGGGTTTTTTCGTTGAATTCGGTGATTCTGATGTATCCGATGCTGTTTTCAAGCAGTATTGACTGTTTTTTCGGCACGCTTTCGATTTTTATATTTGCCCTTTCAATTGTTACGTCTTTTGTTTCGTCATCCCTTGCAATTGTAATTGTGACCTTTGTTCCGGGCTTACCTCTCAGTTTTTTTACGGCGTCCATGACGGTGATACTTTCCGTGCTTTCCCCCTCAATTTTTATTATTTTATCCTCGGGCAGAAGGCCTGCTCTGAAAGCCGGCGTTCCCGGCATCGGTGTAATTATCGTGAGGTATTTATCCCTGACTGTAATTTTGATGCCAAGGCCTCCGAATTCTCCTTTTGTTTCGCTTTTCATAAGCTGCGCTGCCTCGGGTGTCAGATACTGTGAATACGGGTCCAGTGTTTTAACCATCCCGATAACGGCGCCTTCAACCAGTTCCGGAACCTTTTTCTCTTCAACATAATTTGCTTCTATCTGCGAGAGAACGTCGTTAAAGAGTTTCATTTCCTCGTATTCGGTTCTTGCCGCGCCGATGTCGGGATTCAGCATAAACGCAATGCCTAAAATTAACAGAAATTTCTTCATAGGAAAGGCCTCCTTTTATTGGAAGGGGACAGGGCTTTTCAAGACCTGTCCCCAACTATACATTAGTTTTATTCCAGCCACAGCACGGGGTCGACGGGAATGCCGTCCTCTCTTATTTCAAAATAAACTTCGTTTCCGGTGAGGCATTTCCCCACGGGCTCTCCCTGGCGAACAGCAACCCCTTCATTTATGAGGAGTTCGGACAACCCTGCTGTCACTGTGTAAAAGCCCCCGCCATGGTCTATGATAACAGTTTTTCCGTAACCCTTGAAGGGCCCGGCGAATGAAGTTGTTCCTTCCTTGACGGCTCTGACCGTGTCTGTCGAACTTTTTATTTTTATTCCCCTGTTTATTATGTATGTCTGGAGATCAGGATGTTTCTTTTTTCCGAAATGACTGATAATGTATCCTTTTACGGGATAGGGCAGTAAGCCCTTGATTTCGGAAAATTCCTTTTGCTTTTCCTTTTCGGCGAGAAGATTCTTTTTTTTCTTCATAAATTTTTCTATCATACGGTCTAGGTTGTCTTTATCTTTTTCTTTTATCTGGAGGTCTTTCTGCAGTTTACCCTCTTCACTTTGCATTTCCTCCAGTGTTTTTGCGTAGTTTTTGCGCAGGTTCTTGTTTGTGGAAACTTTATAAGATATGTCCTCAAGCATTATTTCGAGGTCGGCTAATGTTTTTTCAACAGCGGATAATTTTTCTTCAAGACCCAGTATTTTTTGCCGGCAGCCGTCCGAAAAAACAGAGACCTTTTCAAGCAGGTCATCGAGGAGGAACTCGTTTATGCGAAACCTGAACGAGCTCTCGTAGTCAACCAGGAAAAGTTCCATATATTTTTTTTCGCCGGCTTTCAGGACGACGGATTGTTTTCTGTTTTCCGTCAGAAAGATCCGGGCGTTCAGCTCCTGCTGTTCCGTTTTTGAGCGGGCGTTCGTAAGATCCTGAAGTTTTTTTTTGTGGTTTTTATATTCGGCGTTGAGGGAAAGAATCTTTTGTGTGAGTTTGCTCATCTGGTTTGAAATGGAGTTGATTTTTGAGGAAGTTAATTTCTTTTTTTTTGAGAGCGTGTCAAGTTTTTCCGAGATTCCTTCAATTTCCTTTTTCAGGTTATAAAATGTTTTGTTGCTTTCTTCAATGTCCGCATCTATTTTCTGTATTTCCGTATCAATCTTGGAGGCGTAGAGCTGCGGGCTCTGGAAAAGAAAAATTGCTGCAAGGAACCCTGCGGCGGTTTTCATTTCACCATGAGCAGAGAAAGAACAGGGATATTCGAAAACAGATACACGAAAAAAATTTGGACGGGTTCGGGAAACAAGAATTCTCCGTTTCCGGCCGTCTGCCAGAGTAAAACAAACAGCAGAATTGCCAGAGCCGCCGAAATGAGAGGAATCAGGACAAGCGTTGAAATGTGCCGTTGGTAAATTTCCTTTTTACCCAGATTTCGTTCGGTTAAAAAGAGGGATCTCTCGTCAATTTTTTTAAGCCCGAATCTTACGAATATACCCGAAGTCAGACAAATAAACAGAAGTATAATGCTGATTAGACGGTTTAATTTTTTGATTTTCCCGCTGAAAATGAAAATGTTTTTGACGCTGTTTCCGCCGTCGTCCGAATGTTTCACTTCGCGAATTTGCGCGATTTGGGCGGCAATTTCTTTGAACAGACCGAAATCCGCTTTTTCCGGATGCACTCTGATTACAACAGGAATAGATATTTCGGGGAGTTCCGCCAGGAGTTCCTTTTTCTTAAGGACACTGTGGAGTTTTGCCATTGTTTCTTCAGGGGCCTCCACCTGAACGTTGCGCACGCCTTTGATTTTCCGGATTTGTCGGGCAGCTGTATCGGAGTCCTTTGTATTCTCGGCGAAAGCCGAGATGAAAATTTTTTCCTCAAGGTTTTTTCTATACGCCGTTAAGTTGACGTCCAGAAAAAACGCGCAGACAATCGAAAAGGAGAAAATAAAATTCAGGATAAGAATCCCGATGTTATTCTTCGTATAGTTTTCCATCTTTCAGTGTAAGTTTCCTTGTTTTTACGGGGGAGTCGTCCGGGCAGGGTCCGGCGCTTGCAATGAGTACCGCCGTGTTTTTTCTGTTTTTTTCAAGGATTGTTTTGAACGCCGGAAGTTGCGTTTCTGCGTCCATGCGTCCGAAGGGTTCGTCTAAAAAAATCAGTTCGGTTTCAAGAATAAGAAAAGTCGCCAGTTTCAGAAGGCGTTTTTCGCCTGCCGAAAGCGAGTCTGCTTTTTGATTTCTTTTTTCAAAAAGGCCGATGGCATTAAGAAGTTCGGAAGTGTCCAAAGTGTCGGCAAGCGGGGCGGCTAATTTCAGGTTTTCCTTTACGGAGTCATTTTGCAGGAGTGTTGCGTTTTCTGCCAACAGGGGGAATTTTTTAACGGAAACGATGTCGCCGTTCGAAGAGTTTTCCGCGAATGACAGAACTTTTAGAAGCCGGCTTTTTCCGGCGCCGGTTTTCCCCTCAAGCCACAAAAACTCACCTTCGGAAATCTCAAGGTTCACTTCCTTAAGGATAATTTTCTTTTCTGCTTCTATCCAGACATCACGGGCTTTTAAGAGTAATTTCATCGCGCTCGGCAACCTCTTGAAAGTTTTAATAAATTCATTGAAGTTTTGCCATAAGCATTATTGCCAGCGGAGATGCCTGCCGGAGACGCTCACGTCTGCGGCTCGCTCCGGCAATCCTGCGGGCATTCTGTCAAACTCCTCGGATTGATGGCTCCGTCAGGCACCATCCGCTGCCATACGCCAGATTTTTCCTTATTGCAAAATTTCAGTAAATTCAGGAAGATTTGAAAAGATGTTTCTTCGGCTATTTTACAAGAGTTCCCCGTAGCCCCCGCCTTTTTGAAAATATTATCGTCGATTTCCGATACAAAAATGTTTTCCCTGAAGTTATTTTCGAGCAGAAAGTTTTTTATCTTCGCCGAATAGGGGACTGCTATGAACGGAATACCCCCCGTAACGGCGCATAGCGCCGAATGATACGGGGCCAGGATGAGCAAATCTGCGGTATCCGTGATTTCATTTATGCTGGTGATGCGTAAAATTTCTGTTTGCCCGATGTGATTTCTCTCCGAAATTTTGCGGGCGAGAGCAAGGTCATCGGCGCTCATTACCGCAATTTCATAAGAAGCGCGCGGCCATCTTTCTTTTGTTTGACGAATGATTTTTTCCCAGATTTCATAAGCGCCCCGGGGTATTATTCCTATTTTTTCAGGCGGGAACCGCACTTTTCTTCTGCCGGCTTGAACCTGAAAGATGGAATCAGCGCTTCTCAGCGGGTGAAGCCCGAGTTGCTTCAGAGCCCTGAAGGACGCCTCATCGCGGGTGCTTATCATTGAGGCGTTTTTCAGAATGCCGCTTAAAAGATATTTCAAAAAGGGGTTCTTGATTTCAAAACCCTGATCTAGAAGGAAAACTTTTTTTTTAAAAATCTGCGCGGTCAGGACGAGGCAGCAGTAAAAGAGCGCCGAGCCCAGCGAGGTTTCGTCCTGAAATACGCTCCCGCCCGGAAAAACGAGGCAGTCCGACCGCAGAACGCAAAGAAACGTTTGAACCGGCCGCCGGGCCATTTTTCGCACGTGTGAAACGATGAATTCAGGAGGGACTCTTTCTTTAAATATTTTTAGAATGAGTTCGTCGCCGAAATTTCCGTAACCGAAATAGCCGGCGGCAAAAATTTTTACCATTTGTGGAAAATGAGCAAAAGAGGTTTGCTGTTTTTCGTTTTTTCCCCGGTCACTCTGCGCTGATTAGGTGAAATGCTTTTAACAGGGAAATCAATATAATTCCGGAAAGTATTCCAAGAATCAGACCGTTAAAAGTTCTGAAAAGGCATATTGTTATGGGGGAATGGATGTGGGCGAAAGTGTTTATGATAGAGACCTGCCCGATCAGGCCGAGAATGATAAAAGGCCGGAACTTTATTTTTTTTGCCTGTGAGGCAAGCGGATAAAGGTAAAGGCCAAGAAGCATCAGGGGGTGCCCGAGCAGAAATTCCTTGAATCTCGGCCTTGCGAAAAACAGTTTCTCAAGCAGGTTCCTTACGCTCTGCTCGAAAGGCAGCATAAAACTTATCCGGTTTGAACTTCTAAAAATAATCAGGACAAAGAGAACGCCTATCGTAATTCCCGCAAAAAGGTGACTCAGTTCAAGCCGTTTATGCCACAGGCGGTTCAAACTTGTGGAAAAATAGCTTCTTTCCCGCCCGTAAAGAAGGACGAACGCAATAATTATCGGGAGCACCAGCGAAAGTTTTACCCCGCGGAAGATGTCTATTTTCAGCATGAAGTTTGTTGAAGATAGAATGCCCGTTACAAAAAGCGCCCCGATGCATGTTATGAGAGATACATTTATAAACAACTGGATTGCCTGAAGCATCGGCGGCAGGGCGTGTCTTTTCCACGTTTTTGAAATTGCGAGCACGGGAAAAGTTATCGTGGCGAGAAATGCGAGGAAAATCCTGAAGAAAGTCAGTTTCACAAAGAAGATTGTGCTGAAAACGGCGATAATGACGTAGGCTATTTTAAACTGGCTGCTTAGTTCGTATATTATTGAAAGAAGGAACAGGGTTGTTATAAAAATTGCGAACCCTATAAAAATGAAGGCATAGTAATTTCCCCTCCATTCCGGCAGCGGCGTGAATTTTTCGGCTTTGAAAGAATTTTCAGACAGTATCCTTTTCACGCTTCCCGCAAAAGAGAGAAATGCGGTGTAGCTCTCGTCGTTCGGATGAAGATACATGAGTTGTATATTTCTTTCTTTTGCGCTGCGGAGAATTGCGTTTATTTTGGTATTATCGTTCGCTCCTTTCGGCGAAAAGCAGAGAAATATTTTTCCGCCGGCCCTGATAATTTCGTTTGCCCCTGTTACTTTTGCAAATTCTACGTTACCGAACGGAATTTCAAGTTCTTTCAGAACTTCCGCCAGCGTTTCGGGGAGACCCGGGATTTTTGTGCCGTTTACTATAACTCCTGACAGTTGCGCGTCATCTTTCCATTCCGTAAACAGGTTCTTCAGCCACGCGTCGTTTACGAACGGGTCGTCAACCGGCCGGAGGATGTAGCGGAGGCCCGCTCTTTTCACGGTTTCTATTTCTTCTCCCCAGAAGCCGAGATAAATGAGCGCGGCTGTTTTTATTTTGGCGGTTGCTATGACGAGGTAATGTCTGCCGGTATATATTCCGCTCACGGCTTTGGCGGGCAGTTTCTGCAAGAGAGCTTTTTTAATGAATGTTCCGAGCGATGGATTTTTCGTGAACGCGTAAATGAACTCGGGCCTGTTTTTTATCTGGCTGGATTCAAGAAACCCCGGCGGTCTGTTGAAAAGGTATTCGTTCTTTTCAATTTCCTGCCCGTCGGTAACCGTCAGGAGCCCGGCGTCCTCAAAGTTTTTAATCGTCTGCTCCGAGATGCCGATTGTTGTGATTCCTGCATCTTTCAGTTCGCCGAGTACGGTTTCGGGGCTTTTTCCGGATATGTCGGCGAGCTGCTGCACATCGCCGAAGTCGCAGGCGACTTCAACGCTTTTCAGCGTGTTCTCCAGCGAGATTTTTTTTGAAAGGGTCAGCATTGAAAAAACGAAACCGAGCGCAATGAAGCCGTAAACGATATTTTTCCGGGGCATTATTAAAATCTGAATTTGCTTTTCAGGAGATAGGACAGGTTCGCCGATTTTTTCCGGCCGTCTCCTGCGTATGTGGTGATTTTCAGTTTAGGGTTAAATTCCGCAAGAAACTGCAGGCATGCCCCGCAGGGAAATTCCGGTTTTGCGGAGTCGGTTATCAGAAAAATTTGCCTGAACTTTTTTTCACCTGCGGACACGGCTGCCGTTGCGGCAACCCTTTCTGCGCACAGGGTCATGCCGTAAGATGCGTTTTCTACATTGCATCCTTTGTAAATGTTTCCGGAGTCCGTTACGATAACGGCGGCAACCCGGAATTTTGAATAGGGAGAATAGGAATTCTTCAGCAGTTGTCTTAAAACATCAAGAATTTCTTTTTCTTTCAAGGATCCTGACTCCTTCTATCGCAACGGCGATGGCTTCATCAATCCCGACTTTTTGCACTATCGGTTTGTCGTCGTAGGTCAGACCTATTATCGCCAGAACCTCGCCCGCGAAAACTCTCTTTATCGAGGAAATTACAAAAAGCGCGGCAGATTCCATTGAAGTTGCCAGAACATTTCCCCGATACCATGCCGTCCATAAATCTTTTGTGTGATTTGCCAGCGGGAGATTTTCTCCATCCGTTCCTTCCGTGTAAAATGCATCTTTACAGTGAACAATTCCGGTATGGTATTTTATGTTCAGTTTTTTGGCGGCTTCCACCAGAGCAGTTGTCACTTCAAAATCGGCGACCGCCGGAAAACTTAGCGGAATATACTGCCGGGTGGTTCCTTCTTCTCTGACGGCGGCGGTGGAAATTACCGTATCGCCCAGAGCGACTTCTTTTTGAAGAGAACCCGCCGTACCCACTCTTATAAAGGTGTCAGCCCCGCATTTTATCAGTTCCTCCACGCAGATGGCGGTGGAGGGGCAGCCGATTCCCGTTGACGTCGTGGAAATTTTTATCCCGTCGATCTCGCCCGTAAATGTTCTGTATTCCCTGTTAAAGGCAAGTTCTTTCGCATTGTCAAAGTGTTTTGCGATTTTTTCAGTTCTGGCGGGGTCGCCTGGAAGTAGAACGTATCTTCCGACATCGCCATGCCCGAGCGCAACATGATATTCTTTTTCAGTCATAGTGCAACACCATCCTTTCTTATTTTCAGCAATGATAACAAATGCTCCGGAAATTGACAACTGTTTGATTTTAATGTATAAATATTTTATAAATTTGAAACAAGGTGATCCGATTATAATGCCAGCAGAGAACGATAATTTGAGGGGTTTGAAAATTGCCCTTGGTCAACAGGTTACTTCAATACACAAAAAATACGAAGAGGATATTTCCCGGCTGAAAGACAAAATACAGCATCTTGAAAAAGACCGGGCGTACCTTCAGGCGAAATCATCGATTGCGACGGCGAAAATCAACAGGGAATACCGGTCACGTCTCCTTGAACTCGACAGCAGGGAAAAAGAAATTTTACAGAAACAGTATGTTCTGGATGTACGGGAACAGAAGTTAAACAAACAGCTGGAAGAGAAAGACGGCATCATCCGGACGCTGAACGTTCAGGCGATGGAGACCGAAACGAATCTTACATCGGAGTTCAACCAGAAACTTAGGACGAAGGAATGGGAGATTCTCCGGCTGTCCGATGAAATAAAAGCGCTCAACAGGATTCTGAAAGATAAGGATAAGGAGAGTCAGTCTAAAGCGGACGCTCTGACCGGTGAAATCCATCAGTCAAGGGAAACGGGGAAAAAAGAAATACTTTCTCTTTCGTCGCAGTTTGCCGTTGAAAGGGGCGAATTTGAAAGGGAAAAATTTACTCTTCAGCAGAATATAAAGGCGCTGAAG
Source organism: bacterium (assembly GCA_043811795.1). GTDB lineage: Bacteria > CG03 > CG03 > CG03 > CG03 > JBDRMV01. The sequence goes on from JBDRMV010000155.1 coordinate 27,442, forward strand.
AACACGATAACCGCTCTCAAGGAAAGTCAGAGAAAATCGTCGGCTGAATACGAAGACCGTTTCCAGGCGAAGACGCTTCTTGATGCGGAAGAAATGTCCAATCTTCAGAACCGCATTTCCGAGTTAGAGCTGGAAAAGGATTCTCAGCAGAAAAATTTTGAGGATGTCCGCCTGAGGATGGGGCTTCAGCTTCAGGAAACAGAAAAGAAAGATCAGAAACAAATTCAGAATCTTACATCCGAGGTCCAGTCGGGCAGACAGGAAATTGCGCTTTTAGAGAAGGGAAGCAAGGAACTCCGTAGTATAAATGAAACGGCGAAAGATAATTACAATCAGAAAATTTCAGACATTGAGGAAGCATCCCGCGCGGTTGAAATTGAATTGAGAAACCGCATTATGGAAAAGGAGTCGGATATAGAGCGTCTTGAAAAAGCGCAGAAAGTTCTTGAGGAAAAGTTTTCCGCCAAACTCTCCGAGGTTGGGAAGGAAAACCTCTCTTTGCAGAAAGAGCTTGAAGAGGAAAGGAATAATAAAAGAGAACTTGAGAACAAATACTCGGCGGAATACCTCGCCCAGACGTCCGAGAAAAAGCATCTGCAGGAGATATACGAAAAAGAGATTGCCTCCCTGAAAGAAAGAATTCTTGCACGAGCGACTGCAATGTCAACGCTTGAGGGCGCCTTCAGCCGCGAGAAGACGAATTTAAAAATAAAAATATCGGGTCTGCTGGACGACATCGCAGCGCTGAAGGAACAGGCGCAGGAGTTGCAGAAAGAAAGAGACGAAATTTCCAAAGAGAAGGATGACAGGATTCACTCTCTGGATCTTCTCATAAAAGAGCGCGAGAAGGAGGCGTCGGACAGGTTTTCGGAAATTTCCGAAAAATATAAAATTCTTGCTCTCGGGCGGGAGAACGACAGGGAAAAGTATGAAAAAGAGCTCGGAGAGAAAGAAGAAAAACTTTCGCAGGTTCTGCAGGAAATTGAAACCGTAAAACTTAACGGCAGTATCGCGCTGTCTGCGGCGGAAAAGGAAAAGGAACAGCAGGCCGCCCGGCTCCGGAGCAGAATAGAGGTTCTTGAAGAAAATTTAAAGAACACAATGGAAAATATGCAGGAGGAAAGAGAAAAACATATTCTCCTGCTGAAAGATAAGAAAAGACAGTATGAGGCGAACCTGAGCGATGCGCAGAAAGAAATTGCATCCCGGGACGATTTGCTCTTCCGGTCTCACGACGAAAACCAGAGAAAACTTCTTGAAAAAGACCAGAAGTATTCCGTTGAAATAGATAACCTGCGCAGGACAATTCTTCAGAATTCCGGAGAATACCAGAAAGAAAAAGAAGGCCTTAACGGAAAAATCAGGGAATTACAGAGCAGAATAAACGAAGAGGGAAACGTTCACAAGAAGGAGATATCAGGGTTAAACGCTCTGCGGATTTCCGAAAAAGATTCACTGCATAATACTGCCGCGCAGTTGAAAGGGGAAATTTCCCGACTTAAGGAAGAACTGGAAAACGGGAAAAAGGAAATAAGCGCGCTCACCGCTTCAGCCGCAGCCGACAAAGGCAGAATTGAGGCGCTTGCCGGAGAAAAAATAAACATTTCGCAATCGCTTAATGCGCTGCTTTCCGAGAAACAGGATGCGATAGAAAAACTGACTGCGCAGATTGATACTTTAAAAAGCAACTTTTTTGACACGTTGAAACACAAGGATGGGGAAAACCGCCGTCTGACGGAAGAGATAAACGGGCTGAAAGAGGTTAAGACCGTCGATGAGGAAAAATTGAAAAACATCAGGGTTGCATTTGAGCAGGAAAACAAATCTCTCGGTGAAGAAATCAGTAATTTGAAGAACCGGTCTGCCTCACAGAAAGCGGAATTTGAGAAAAAAGTTGAAGTTCTGGTGATTGAAAAAGCATCCGGAATGGACAATCTGAAAACCATTATTTCTACGCTGAAGCAGGAGATGCAGACACTGAAGGCGGGAAACCGCCTTACGAGTGAGAATTTAAAGAAACATTATCTTGAAATGATTGCCGAAAAGGACAACGCTTTTACGCGGGAGGTTGATTCTTACGAAGTGAAAATAGGGGAACTGAACGGCACAATTTCAAAATTGTCGGCGGAAACGGAAAAGATGAATGAACGCCTTCGCGAAGTTCTCGTAAATTTTGAAAGGGAAAGAACAAAACTGGAACAGGGCAAGGTCAAAGCCGTAAACGCCGTCAAAACTCAGGCGGAGAAACGTGAAGAGGAGTTAATGCAGGCGGTTTCGCAGATGCAGGAAAAAATTGACGCCCGGCAGAATGAGGCGGCGGCAAAGGAGGCCGCCGTCAGGGTGGAAACCGAACAGTTGAGGAAACAACTTTCCGAATTGAGGGTTTTAAGGGAAACGGAATTCGGCAAATGGAACGAGCGCAGCCGCGAACTTGAAAACCAGTTGAAAATACAGGATATGCGTCTCAAGGAAGAAATAAAAAGATCCGGGAAAAGTCTAACTTCCGCTGAGTCAACCATTGCCGCATTGAATGAGCAGCTCCAGAAAACGGATGCGGAATGGAAGAGGAAAAACATATCGCAGGATGAGATACACAAGCGCGAAATTGCGGTCATGCAGGAACAGGCCGGTAAAATGAAAGACGAAATAAGCCGGATTTATAAATCAAGCGCCGACGGGAAACAGGCCACGACCGAAGATTTTGCGAACAGGATGAGAGAACAGGATAATAAATTTAACGCCGAAAGAATGAAATTGATGAACGAATTAAGAGACCTGCGCGACATAAACAGGGCTCTTGAAGAGGAACTCTCCGGAATCCGCTCCCGCCTCGAAGCCGCCAAAAAAGGCGT
>JBDRMV010000156.1:0-4304 GCA_043811795.1 bacterium
ATTCCGGTTTCGTTCGCGGGCTGGGGCATCGGCGAGGCGGCGTATTCGGTTCTTTTTAATCTGCTGGGTATTTCTTCCGAAATATCGGTGGCGACGTCTCTCGTGAATAAAATTCTAATTCTGATTATAAGTTCTCTGGGCCTTCCGGTTTACATCATGTATAAGCCGTCCAAAATAAAACATCTTCAGACGTCTGCCGGAAAAAATTGACCCGTCCGCTTTTTTTTCATTTTGTTTATCCCGTCCAGTTTCCTGAATTTTTTATTTTAGGATGCATTTTTATGAAGAAAAATGGGTCACTTCTGATTTTTTTAACTGTATTCTCATGAAAAAAATAGAGGTGACCCTATTTTTTCTGTTTTTCTGTTTTTACAACGGTACGGTAAATTTTTTTCGGGAAACTGGAGTTATTCCGCATTGACAAAAATTTCTTAAAAAAATAGACTAAAGAGAAATGAGAGCGCCGAAACAACTTATTCTGGTGTTTTTTTTGATTGCGGCTATGGGTTTTTTTACGCTGTTCTTTAAGAAGGGCTATTCAGCCGAAAACAATTTACAGAGTAACCTCAACTGGTACGCTGTTTACAACAGCTTAACGGTAAACCCCGTTAGAACCGGAGTTTCTAAAGGGGTAAAGCCATGACAAGCAGTAAAATAATCACTTTTTGCTATTCTTTTATAGCGGGTGTTGGGATAGCAATGGGGCTGTTTGCTAACTTTGATGTTTTCAGACCTCTTTTTTCATTTTCAAGTTTGTTTATTCTGCACTGGCTTTTGATTTTATCAGGTGTTTTAATTCTGTTGTGGATTATTCTGGGAAAAAATTTTGTTACAAGGAATGTTTTTATTATTCTGGTTCCGTTTATTCTGGGCGCTACGAATTACTGGAGGTTTTTTAACACAAACTTCCCGAATCATATGACGAAGTTCCTTGATGAGAAGTTCTGGGACAAGACGGGGATAAGGGGAACGGTTATCAGGGAGCCGGACGTGAGGCCCGACAAGACAAACCTGACGGTAAAGCCCTTTGAAATCAAAAAGAAGGACGGCTGGAAAAAACTGAAAGGAAAAACGGGAAACGTTCTCGTCCAGGTCAAGCCCTGCGTCGGCGAGTACTATGAAACCTGCGATTACGGAGACATTATTGAAGTTCACGCCGCTTTAATGATTCCTATGGAAAAACAAAATCCAGGCGCCTTCGATTATAAAGAATATCTCAGGTCTATGTGGGGCATATACGCCTGTATGTATCCCAGACAGCCGGAACAGATTAAAAAATTCGGCGAGGACTCCGGATGGCTGCTGAAGTTTGCCCTTGACCTGAAAAAGAGGATGATTTGCACGGTAAAGAAAACGATACCTTTTCCCGAGTCGGCTTTTCTCGGCGGTGTCACGCTCGGGACGAGAGGAGGGGTTCCGCCCCAGATGAAGTTTGAATTTCAGGCGACGGGCGTTGCGCACGTCCTTTCCGTTTCGGGCCTTCACGCAGGTTTTATCGCGCTGCTTTTTTTTATGCTCTGTTCTCTTTTCAAAATCCCACCGAAGCCGAGATGGCTGATTGTCAGTTTCGGTCTTCTTATTTTTACGCTGATAACAGGCGCGCGCCCGGCGACGATGAGGTCTTCAATTATGTATTCGATGCTTCTTTTTTTCAACACGTTCGGGCTGGGTCTCAAGGCATCAGCGGCGCTTACGATTCCGGTTTCCGGATGCATAATTTTATTTTTTAATCCTCTTCTCGCTCCGTCCGCCAGTTTTGTCCTTTCGTATGTAGCCGTCTGGTCGCTTGTTTACCTTTCGGGACCCACCCGCGCTTTTTTTGAAGCATACGTAAAGTCATGGTTTTTCATCGTCTTCTTTTTATGGGTTTTTTTCTTTACCGCGCTTGTGTGCGTGAGCCCGCTGCTCTATAAAAACGGCAGTTTCCTTTTATTTATTGCCGCCGCCGTTGTTTTAACGATTCTTGCGGCGGGATCTCTTGAAAAAATTCTGCCGATTGATAATCTTTCAATGAATATGCTCCCGGCTTCCCTGCAGGGTCTTGTCCAGTTTTTCTATTCCCAGTTTGCGATTCAGATAGGGATGATGATTCCGCTTTCGGCGGTTTATTTCCACCGGTTTCCCGCCGCCGGCGTTTACGCGAATTTCATCGCGATTCCGCTGATAGGTTTCATTGTTATGGTGGGTTTTCTCGCCGGTTTACTCGAGGCATTTTTTTCGGTTCTCGGTCTCGGGGCAATCGGAGTGTCTTCGGCGCTGGTCCTTAATGCGGGGAACTACTGGCTGACGAAATTATTTACGGGTGTCGCTCATTTCTTTTTCAAGGCATTTCCTTATCCGTTTATGCCGACGCTGCGCTTGAAAGCAATTGTCGTTTACTATGGGGTTGTTCTGTTGATAGCTTTTTACAAACCCATCCTGGATTTTTTTGAAACGCTGAAACAGCGTTTGAAATATCTTTCCAGGGAAGAACTTATTTTAAGAATTTCTGCGATAGTGTTCGCTGTGGTTCTTCTAACTTTCCTGTACAATGACAAGTTCGGAAAAAAGGAAGCCGGAAAATTCAAATTGACGGTTATGGCGGTCGGGTTCGGCAACTGTAATATAATAAGAACGCCGTCGGGGAAGAACATCCTCGTGGATACCACGCGCATCGGTGAAGGCGACTTTAATTTCCAGAATCTCGCTGCTGCATTTACTCTTTATCACATAAACGGTTTTGAAAATCTTGTCCTTACAAATCTTAAACCCGAAAACACGGGGAATGCCGCTCTGCTCCTTCCGTATTTCCCCGCGAAAAAAATTACGACAAGTTACGACCCTGATGAATTCTGCAAAAGAATGTCCTACCAGAAATTCCTCAGCTTTTTAGACGACGAATCAATCAAAGAAAAATGGGACGGCTTTTATGCACAGGCGCTTTATACCAATTGGCATTTTCTGGTAAAAGCCCCGCTGATTCCTCATAGAAATTATCAAAGTTCCGACGGACTGAAGAAGATATTTTCCGGGAGGAAAGGGTTCCCGCTGCACAGAACGAAAAGAGGGGATATCTTATACTCCGAACGGGCCGGAAAAAAGGATTTCATAATCAGGGTTTTGTGGCCGGAAGAGAAAAAAATAGCGGGAACGGAAGATGATATAGCCAACAATTCCATCGTTCTGAAAGTGACATACGGTGATTTTTCGATGCTTATTCCTTCGGATATAAAGTTTGCCGCTCAGGAAGAGATGGCTGCCCGGTTTCCGGATGAATTAAAAAGCGATGTTTTAATAGCGCCGTATCACGGCCATATGGATGCCGGCTGCGAGAGATGGTTTAATGCGGTTGGCCCTTCGCTTGTGGTTATTCCTTATATTTACGATAAGGGCTGGAGTTTTTATGATTCCGACCTCAATCCGACAATCCGGCTTTGCAGTCAACTCGGAGCCAGGGTTCTCCGCCTTGACAGGGTCGGAGCCGTAACAATCGTTTCGGACGGAACCGGCGAATTCGGATGGGAGAGCGTGAAAAAAATGAAGACGACGACGACGGGCGAAGCGTCTTTTGAGGATTCCCTGGATGTATTTTAGAAAGTGTAGATTACATAGTTGTAGCGTGCGAGCTTGCTCGCAAAATGAAAGCAAGCTTTCATGCTACAATGCGGAAATGAAAGCAAGCTTTCATGCTACAATGCGGAAATGAAAGCAAGCTTTCATGCTACAATGCGGAAATGAAAGCAAGCTTTCATGCTACAAGGGCAGATAAAAGTGTAAAGTATGAAATTTAATGAGATTGATTTTGGTGTTCAAAGCTCGCTTGACGGGATATTTTCGTCTTTTGCCCGCGGCGAAGAAATCAAAAAAAAGTTTGCGGGATTTGATATAGCGCCTTCATCGTGGCAGTCGCTTGCGGACATTCTGAAAAAACTTGACGGAGATAAACTGAACGTTCTTTTAGAATCATTCCTTTCGGATGTAGTTTTTGCGGATGTCCCTCCGGGCGGCGGCTCAACCGAAATTCTTTTGAAAAGAGCAGTGATTTCCCTTCTGCTCGGCGCGGAACCGGAGAGAATTCTTTTTCTCGTTTCGCTGGGCAGTCAAATAGACAGCGCCAGAGAGAAAATGCTAACTCTCGCTCCGGGCGCAAGAGAGCAGATAGGCAAAGTTTCTTTTTTCACCACAAGTTCTTTTCTGCAGAAGGTTCTTACGGCTCGGGTCGGTGATGAATCCGTTCTCGTGCATCTCGGAATGACCGATGATTTTAAGTATTCTTCCCAGTGGATGGACATCCTGGGCGATGCCAGGAATACGGTAAATAGAGG
>JBDRMV010000157.1:0-26148 GCA_043811795.1 bacterium
GGAAAATTGCGGTTCTGGCGGGCGTTTCGGATACGGAAAGAGAGATTTCGCTTAAAACAGGAGATGCCGTTTACAAGGCGTTGAAAAGATTAAAATACGAAACGGAAATTATTGATATAGGCAGAGGAAATTTTCTCAAGAAAATTCTTGCGCGCAGACCGGATTTCTGTTTTATTGCCTGTCACGGCCGGATTGGGGAGGACGGCGTCATACAGGGTTTTCTTGACGCACTTAAAATTCCTTACAGCTGTTCGGGAGTTCTTGCCTCCGCCGTCGGGATGAACAAGGCGGTTTCGAAGAGGATTTTTTCATCGCTCGGAGTGAAAGTCCTTCCCGACATCTGTCTTGTCAGGGGGCAGCAGTATTCCCTGAGTAAATTAAGGTCTTTTCTGCCGGTTGTTGTAAAACCGGTTTCGGAGGGTTCGGCAATCGGAATGTCAATTGTAAAAAAGCCGCAGGATTTAAAAAGGGCGGTGGAGACAGCGTTTGAATGTGACGCTCAAATTATGATTGAGAAATACGTAAGAGGCAGGGAATTTACGGTCGGCTGGCTTGCAGGCGCTGTTTTACCCGTCATTGAAATAGTTCCGGCGAACGAGTTTTATGATTACGAGTCAAAGTACGTTCCGGGCAAGAGCCGTCATATTGTCCCTGCGGAAATAGATAAGAGGGCGGCGGGGTATCTTTCGGCGTCAACGGAGCGGATTTGCTGGTTTCTCGGAATACGCGGCATGGCGAGAGTCGATTTTGTCCGTTCGGCGCGCGGGAAATTTTATGCTCTTGAAATCAACACCATTCCGGGAATGACCGGCACGAGTCTGCTGCCGGAGGCTGCCGCTGCGGCAGGCATTTCTTTTGACGAGGCTGTTCTTAAAATAATCAAAGACACGTCGAAAATCCCCGCCTGCCGGAGCAAAGCGGCGGGCAGGAAAAATCAAAAATGAAAAAGCATCGGAGAAAAGAGAGAAAAAAAAGAAGCGGTTTCTTTTTGAAATTGTTTCTTTTTCTGCTGGCTGCTTTCGGAGCATTTATAGGGCTGCGGTTTTTGCGGGATTTTGTAACAAACTGGGATAAGCTGAATGTCAGAAAAATCGATATCCGCGGTATAAAAGTTCTCAAACAGGAACAAATTCGCGCTCTCGTTAATTTTAAAGAAGGCCGCAACATTTTTTCCTACAGCATAGACCCCCTGATTTTTGACAAAGAAAAATGGCTCAAAAGCGTAAAAGTTGTGAGGGATTTTCCCGACAGGGTCGTTGTGCAGGTGGAGGAGAGGTTTCCGCTTGCCAGTTTCAGAAAGGGTTCTGCGAATTTTATTGTTACGTTCGACAATGTTATTGTGGAATGTCTGCCCGAGGCGGAGAAAATATATAAAATACCCGAATGGCGGGATTTTGCTTCGGAAGGACGGGAACAGAGAAACAAAATAACGCAATTTCTCAAGGAACTCAAAATCAGGGAAATTGAGTTTTATGAAAAAGTTGACAGCATTTCTCTTGAGGACGGGCTGCTGAAATTCGGGCTGAAGGATTTTATGATTTACTTCGGCCGTCCGGACGCGACGGAAATTTCGGAAAAACTGGAATCGGTCAGGGCGGTTTTGCGGGACGCAGCGAAAAAAAATAAAGAAGTTGAATATCTTGACTTGAGACCATTTACAAAAAAAATGCAAAGTGCTATCATAAAATTCAAAAAAGGAATGGAAAAATAGATGGCGAATGAAACTCTGCAGGCAGGCATTGAAATCGGTTCTTCTCATATCAAGTGCGCCATAGGCAGGGTTGCCGGCGAAACAATAAACGTTCTCGGATACAGTTCCATGCCCTGCAAGGGCATCAGGGAAGGCAACGTCGTCAACATCACCCAGACGGTTGAGACGATAAGGGAGGTTGTGGAAAAAGCGGAGTCGCAGGCGAAACAAAGCGTAAATTATTTGAACCTCGGTCTCCACGGTCTTCACATCTCGAGCCAGAACCACAGGGGAGCTATCGGGATTCTTTCGCAGGACAAGGAAATAGGTTTTCAGGACATAAAGCAGGTCCTTGAATCGGCGCGGGCGTTTCAGCGCCCGATGGACCGTCAGATAATTCACACGATTCCTCAGGAATACATTGTTGACCACCAGGAGGGCGTCATAGACCCGATGGGGATGGTCGCAAATCACCTTCAGGTTGAAGTCCATATCGTAACCGCAATTTCTTCAGCGCTGATTAACCTGAAAAAATGCGTGGAAAAAGCGAGTTTTGAAATAAACAACGTGATTCTCTCCTCTCTTGCGGCTGCGGAAGTTGTTCTTTCGGAGGAGGAAAGGGATATAGGTTGTCTTTTGATTGATCTCGGCGGTAAACTCTGCGAGGTCAGCTATTACCGGAAAGGAGCCATCAGGGGGTTCAGAACGATAAAGAACGGCAGTGACTACATAACCAGCGATATTGCGCATTTTTTGAAGACCTCGCTGGACGAGGCGATGAGAATAAAAGAGGACTTCGGCTTTGCGACGCCGGCTCACATTCCGAAAGAAGGTAAAGTTACCATAACGAAAATAGACGGGATGACCAAGGAAGACATTGCGATAAAGGAAATCTCGAAGATGCTCGGTTCCCGGTTGAGCGATATTTTTGAACAGGTGAATGAATGCCTCGCCGCTTTCGAAATAAATCCCGAACTCATAGCAAGCTGCGTCGTAACCGGAGGCGGCGCCAGCCTTCCGGGAATTGCTGAATATGTCGAAGAGAAAACGGGCATTGTTACGAGGATGGGTCTTGTAAGAAACTGCATAGGGGACAATGCCGTTGTCTGCGACCCGTCATACACGTCTGTTTTAGGTCTGCTGAAATATGATGCCGCGAAGGAAGTTCCGACGCCTCGCGGCCGCAGCGGTCCCCGTCGGAAGGGTCTTATTGAAATATTGAAGAAAATTTTTTAAGGAGGTACGCGCTAATGAAAACGAACAAATTTCTTGGAAGGGACTGGATTGACGCTGAACTGGATTACAACAGGGAAGAGTGGGAAACACTGATTGATGTGGGGCTGGAACTGAAACGGCGTTATGCAATGAACGAAGACCAGTCGCATATTCTGAGAGGCAAGACATTATTTACAATGTTTTTCAACCAGTCGCTGAGGACCAGAAGCACCTTTGCCGCGGGTATTCAGCAGCTCGGGGGGTTTCATGTGGATCTTGAACCGGGTAAGACCTACACCCCTGCCCGCAAGGGATACGAGATTCCGTATAAGACAGAGCGCATCTGTGATGTTGCCCAGATGCTGGACAGGGTCGGCGATGCTCTTGCCATAAGGATGTACGGTGAGCCTGCTCAATGGGTTTACGGTTTTGCCAATGCCACAATCAAGGATTTCGCGGACTATATGAATAATCCTGTGATCAATATGGAATGCGACAAGTATCACCCGACTCAGGCTCTGGCTGATATGATAACGGTTAAAGAAAAGTTCGGCCAGTTCCGTAAAATAAAGTTTGTGATGTCCTGGGCTTACTCCGGTTCCACGCACAAACCGTTTGCAGTTCCGCAGAGTCTGGTTCTGGCGCCCACAAAGATGGGGATGGACGTTGTGTTCGCAAGGCCCAAAGGTCTTGAAATCGATCCCGAGGTCATCAAACAATGCAGGAAATTCGCCAAAGAGACCGGCGGGTCATTCGAGGAAACGGACGATATGAATGCTGCGTTTGAAAATGCGGATGTTGTTTATCCAAAATGCTGGGGTTCCGGCGATTATTTTGCCAAGACGGATGCCAGCGGTAAAATTATCAAACCGGAAGACCTGGACGGCATGAAGGTGCTTTTTGATAAAAATAAGCACTGGATTTGCGATTCAAAAAAAATGAAGCTCATTAAAAAGAGCGGAATCTACATGCACTGCCTGCCAGCCGACAGGGATATGGAAGTTACGGACGATGTCATCGACGGTCCGCAGAGCGTTGTCTTTGACGAAGCGGAGAACCGTCTCCACGCCCACAAGGCGATTATGGCGATGCTCATGGGCGGACGACTGTAAGAAATATCAAAAATTGAGTATCAAGTATAAGCATATATGTGAAAAGCAACAATTTTTTTACCTTATGGGGGGTGACAAGCGACGAGTGCGCTGAAAAGCGTGCGAGGAGTACAATCAGGGGGGAGAATCCCCCCTATTGAGTCGAGCAACCGGGAATTATAGGCGAGAGAAAAAGTATAACGGAGGGATAATGGCAAAGTCAAAACTTTTCGGAAAAGATGTTATTACGACGCAGGAACTTTCCGTGGAGGAAATAGAGGGCATTCTCAAACTTGCCGGTAAAATGAAGGCGGACCGCTACGGCGACAAGTATAACACGCTTCTTAAGAATCGTACGTTTATCATGTTTTTTTACAACCCGTCTTTGAGAACGAGGCAGTCGTTTGAAGCTGCGGCTACCGAGCTCGGCGGTCACGCCCAGTTTATAGAACCCAAGGCGATGCGGCTTAAGAGTGTCAAGAGCGGTGTTGAAGTCGCCGGTGAAACGATTCACGACGCCGCCAAGGTGATGGCGCGTTTCGCGGTCGGGATAGGCATCCGCATTCTGGAGACATCCGTTGACAACTACGGCGATGGTGACAAGCTGCTCAGGGAATACGCAAAATACGCCGATGTCCCTATCATCAATATGGCGGATGATATTTACCATCCCTGTCAGGGGCTTGCGGACGTTATGGGCATGCGTGAGCATAATGGCAATCAGCCCACGAAAGGGAAAACTCTTCTTCAGACATGGTCGAAGGGCGCTCTTGCGCGGTCATATTGTTCCGTTCACGAAAGCATCCTTTTGAATTCCCGGTTGGGAGTCAATATTAAATTAGCGTATCCCGGCGAGGATTATGCATTACCGGAAGACATTCTTGAAATGGTGAAAAAGAATTGCGCATCCAGCGGGGCGAAATTTGAGATAGTCAAAGACCCTAAAGCCGGCTATAAAGGAACCGATTACGTTTATTCGCGTAACTGGTTCGGCAAAGATTTTTATTCCATCGGCAAAGAAGCGGAGATTAAAAGAGCCTCAAACGAGAAATACAAGGACTGGATTTGCGACGAGGAAAAAATGAAACTTGCCAATCCCGGTGCGAAATTCGTACACCCGATGCCGGTGGACGAGGGCGCCGAGGTTACGCGCGAGGTCAACCAGGGCCCGCGCTCGATTGTCGTGGACATAGCGGAAAACCGTCTGCACGTCCAGAAAGCGATAATGGCTCTGACAATGTCCGATAAACTGTAGAGGTTCATGATGGATGCTGCAACTTTATTGGTAAGCATAGGATTATTAGCAGGTCTGGTCGTGCTTTTTTGGGTAATTCGCGAAAAGAAACGGCTTGCTCATAAACAACAATAACTCCGAGAATGCCGGAAGAAATTGTGAATAAGAATAAAAGGGAGGAAGGAAATGAGTAAAATTGCTGTCGTTGCCGTCGGGGGAAACGCTCTGATAATAGATAAGAAACACCAGACGGTTCCCGACCAGTATCTCGCTGCGGTTGAAACGATGAAACACATTGCCGTGATGATAGAGAAGGGCTGGAATGTTGTCATAACCCACGGTAACGGACCCCAGGTCGGTTTTATACTGCTTCGGAGCGAAGCGGGTAAGAAAATGGGTATTCATAATGTCCCGCTGGATTCCTGCGGCGCCGATACGCAGGGGGCGATTGGATACAATTTTCAGCAGGCGCTTTCGAATGAATTTCAAAGAAAAGGGATAGATAAACAGGTCGTCACGGTCGTAACACGGGTTATTGTCGATAAGAATGACCCCGCTTTTCAAAACCCGTCGAAGCCGATAGGGCCTTTTTTTACGAAAGAGGAAGCGGAGGAAAGGAAAGAGAAGGAAAACTGGGATATTATGGAGGATGCCGGCCGCGGCTGGAGGAGAGTCGTCCCTTCTCCCGACCCCAAGGAAATTCTTGAAGAAAAAGCGATTGAATGTCTTGTAAAGAACGGTTTTGTGGTGGTCGCCGTCGGCGGCGGCGGAATCCCCGTTTACAGGGTTGAGGAAAAAAATATAATAAAGGGCTGTGCAGCTGTGATTGATAAGGATTTTGCATCCGCTCTTCTTGCGGCTAATATAAAGGCGGACTTGCTGTTGATTTCCACGGCGGTGGAAAAGGTCTGTCTTAATTTCGGCAAACCGGATGAGAAAAAACTTGATAAAATAACTTTGTCCGAGGCGAAGAAATATAAGAAAGATGGCCATTTTGCGAAAGGCAGTATGCTTCCCAAGATAGAGGCGATAATAAAGTTTATAGAAAACGGCGGGAAAGAAGCGTTGATAACCTGTCCGGAAAAAATAGAGGAAGCTCTTAACGGGAAAACAGGGACGCGTATTGTCCCTGATTAACAAAAGAGGGCAGACGACACCCTCCGCCACCCTGATAAGGAAAAAGGGCGGAACTGCGGGCGTAGTTCAGTTGGTAGAACGCAACCTTGCCAAGGTTGAGGTCGTGGGTTCGAACCCCATCGCCCGCTTTTATCACTTCATTGAAAGGGGTTCGAAGACGACCCGAGCGCCACTGGTCCGAGCGAGGGCGGCCGGCTTCGGATGAGGAGCGGTAGCGACGAGGGAGAAGGAACCCCATCGCCCGCTAAAAACAGATTGTAGAAGTTAGAGTAGGTAGCAGGAGGAAAGGATGTTTTTGCAGGACGTTGTAAGCGAAAAAACGATTGTTACGGATGTCAAAAGCAGGGGTAAGAATGATATTTTAAAAGAGATGGTTTCCGTTCTTGCAGGAAACGGTGTTCTGACAGACAAGAACGCTTTTTATGACGCTGTTATTGAAAGGGAAAATCTTGAATCGACAGCGATAGGGGATGAAATCGCAATTCCGCATGCGAAACACGATTCCGTAAAAAAAATATTCTGCTGTCTCGGAAGAATAAAGGAAGGCGCAGAATTTAATGCCCTTGACGGCAAACCCGTTAAAGTATTTTTTTTGGTGGCTTCACCGCCGGAAATGAACAGGGAATATATACAAATTGTCGCCAAAGCGGCGCGACTTCTTAAAAGCGGTATTATGAAACAGGAAATACTGAAGGCGGTTTCCGCAAAGGACGCAATGAAAATTATTGTGGATTTTGACAGAATACTTCAGCAGTCGGTAGAGGTTAAGACCAAAGAGGGCAGAATAATACACAAAGACATCTAGTAAAATCAAAAATTAAAAATGCTCAGGGTTCAATGCTTAATGCGTGATGTTTAATGACTGAGGTAGTAAACAAAAAAATAGAAATCGATCCTGTAACTGCGCTCAGATTTGAAAAATACAGGTCAAAGATTTGCAAGAAATGAAAAAAGCCGAAATACGGGAGTTGGATTTTATTTTACGGAAAGCGTTTGAAGAAGACGCTGTTTTCGGCGATGTTACTTCATCTGCGTTAGGTTTGCAGGGAACGATAAATGCCGTAATTGTTTCAGGGCAGAACTGTTGTCTGTGCGGCGCGGCTCTCCTGCCCCGTATTTTTGAAAAAAGGGATAAAAGAATTACCGTAAAACTTCTGAAAAAGGACGGCGGAACAGTTTTTAAAGGTCAGGCGGTCTGCAGAATAAGAGGGCCTGCCGGTTCGGTTTTATCGGCGGAGAGGGCCTCGCTTAATTTTCTCGGGTTTCTGTCGGGTATTGCCGCGAAAACGCGCAAATTCATGGAACTGGTTTCCGAAAGATGGTCATTTCCGGTGAAGCCCGTTATCCTTGACACGAGAAAAACGATTCCCGGTCTGAGATATCTTTCCAAATATGCTGTGCGCTGCGGCGGCGGTGAAAACCACAGATTTAATTTGAAAGAGATAATAATGGTGAAAGACAACCATCTTGCTGCGTCCGGTTTAGAGCGTGTTTTGAAAAAACTGAAAGGAAAGAAAGTTATTTTTGAGACAGATAGTATAAATGACGCGCGGAGAATTTTACGGATAAGGCCTTTTGTGCTGCTCTGCGATAACCTCAGTCCGAGGGGCGTGGCGGCAGTTATTGCGCTTAAGAACAAAATTTCACCGGCAACGCTGATTGAGATTTCAGGAGGCATTGATGAGAAAAGCATATTGAAGTTCTCCCGTCTTGCGGTTGACAGAGTTTCGATAGGAGCGCTTACGCATTCTGCCGTCGCGATGGATTTTTCGCTTGAAGTCATCAGGTAAAAAATTAAAGGAAACTTTCGAGAGATATTTTCCGGAAGGGATTTTTGTTTTCAGAAAACAGTGCTTGTCCACGCAGAGCGAAATCAAAAAAGTGATTTCAAAAAACCCTGAAATTCCCGTCCTGTTCCTTTCGGCGGAACAGAAAACGGGCTATGGCAGGTTCGGCAGAAAGTTTTTTTCTCCGTTGGGCGGGTTATGGTTTTCGCTTTTTATTCCCGCAAAACGTGTGATAGCCGGCGCTGATACGGCGCTTGTTGTCGCGGATATAATCAGAAAAGCGCTCAACAGAAAATACCGCCTGAAACTAAAAATAAAAAAGCCCAACGATATTATTTCAGGAGACGGCAGAAAAATGGCGGGCATGCTGGTTACAAAAAAATACAGGGGTTCAAAATTTGCAGGGGAGATAATAGGAATCGGAATAAATGTGAATAACAGAACCGATTTTGAAGGGATAAATGCCGTGGCGTTAAAGGAACTTATCGGACGAGACGGCTCAATTGGGGAAGTGTTAAAAGAGTGCTTGCAATGTATGACTTCTTTGGTGTATGATTAAAGCAACGGAGAGGTGCGTGAGCGGTTTGGTTGCGGCAGAAGGCCGCTTTGGGATAAGAAAAGAAAAAAAAGCTAAATGATGGAGGTGTGGCTGAGCGGTTGAAAGCGGCGGTCTCGAAAACCGTTGTCGTCTTTAGGCGACCGGAGGTTCGAATCCTCCCGCCTCCGAAGTTATCGAATTGGCGGAGCGAGACAACTGCTTGTCTCGCGCGGGGATTCGAAGACCGCAGTGATGCGTGAGTTTGCCGAAGGCAAGGCGAACGCCGCGAGGGGCGGCCTGCGAAAAATTTCCGTCAGGAAATTTATTTGTAGGCGAATCCTCCCGCCTCCGAAAAATTTTTTAGCCGCGAAAAAATAAATTTAAGGAGGAGGAATTATGGAAGTTACTGTTGATGAGGCGCTTTGTACGGGTTGTTCGCTTTGCGAGCAGACGGTTCCGGATGTCTTTGAGATGGCTGACGACACGGCGAAAGTTAAAGTTGATGTCGTTCCGGCCGATAAAGAAGAGGATGTGAAGGAAGCGGCTGATTCCTGTCCCGCAGAGGCAATCAAAATAAGCGAATAAAAAAAACAAAATCAAAAAACGGAAAATGCTGAAACTGGGCGTTGACCTGGACGGCGTTATTGCTGATACGGACGCCGTTTTCAGAAAATACATAAAAGAAATAACGGGCGTTTCTTCCACCAGGGATATGATTACTTCCTATTTCTACGAAGAGTGTCTTCATATTTCAAAGGAAGACGTGGAAAAAGTGTACAGCATAATGCAGAGCGACTCCGCCTGGAAAGAACTGCCTGTGCTTCCTGATGCGGAAAAAATTCTTAATGAACTTGCCAAAAGTTTTGAGATTTTTATAATCACCGCCCGACCGGTTGAATCAAAAGCGCAGACAGAAGAATTTTTGAAAAAACACGGCATTTCCGTAAAAAAGATTTACTTTATCAGCGAGACGCAGAGAAAACTGGATATTATAAATGGTCTGCCTTTTGAATTTTCCGCTTTTATAGAAGACCGGCTGGATTTTGCGGAGGAAATCGCCCGCGCGGGGATAGATACGTATCTTATGGATTATCCGTGGAACCGGACGGACGAGAAAATTCCTAATTTACACAGAGTCCGTAACTGGAAGCAAATCGGAAGCGCTTTAAACGGCAAGAGCAATAAGAAATAACGCTGAGACAGCGGAAAGACATCCCGCCCAGACGAAAGCGTAAACGGGATTTATATTCCATAGAATTCCCTGAATTATTCCCCCCGCGAGAAGAGCCAGCGTTCTTATTAATTGAAACGAGCCCATTGTCTTTCCTCTTTTGGAATCCGGCGACAATAAACTGACCCACGTTCTCTGATTTACTTCTATGAATGCGTGGCTGACGCCGAATACCGCCATCGCAAGCATCAGGTATAACGGGTTTTTTATAAAAATAAAAATTACGCAGAGCGCCAGAAACAGATAATTTCCGAGAAGCATTCCTTTTTTGCAGTTTGTCCTGTCGGCGAATTTCCCCGCGGGAACAGCGAAAAGAGCATAGAACAGATTGTAAATTATGTATGAAATAATTCCGGCAGAAACGGCATTTTTGTTTCCGGTCTTATTCATCATCTGTATAAAAGTTATAAAAAAAAGATAACTGATGTTTCCTACCGAAAAAATTGCCGTATAGATTAAAACAGGGAGGAGTTTACCTTTTTTGCCGGCTTCGTCGGTTGGTTTAATTCGGACTTTTTTCTCTCTCAGGATTAGAATCGGAACCAGCGCTAAAAATGATACAGCCGCGCCCGTCAGAATTATTGATTTAAGACCAAATCCGGCTTTCCAGAGGACAAAAGCCATAACCGTCCCGGCCGCCGCACCCGTCGTGTCCATCATTCTGTGAATGCCGAACGCCTTGCCCATGTATTCTCCGGGGACTGTTTCTCCTATTAAAGAGTCCCTCGGCGCGGTTCTGACACCTTTTCCGATTCTGTCGCCAGCTCGTGCCGCGGTTATCACGGGGATAGCGTTCGTTGCAACGATAAAAAATTTTGAAACGGAAGAAATAAGATAACCCGCTAATATAAGCGGCTTTCTTTTGCCGATTTTATCCGAAAGTGACCCGCTGAAAAAATGGGTTAAACCCTGGAAAACATCAGGAAGGTTTCCGACGAGTCCGAGGGCGAGCCCGCCCCCTCCGAGAGCAAACAGAAATGCGGGCATCACCGCATTTATCATTTCGGAGGAAATGTCGGTTAATAAACTAACGATTCCGAGAAGATAAATGTTTAACCACACCGTTAAAGACCTCTTCAATTTTCATTTTTCTGGAGCCCTTAAAAATATAAATCCGTGCGGTTTCTTTTTTTATTCTGTTAATGAGTTTTGATTTTTTCCGAAAAACCTGCGCTTCTATTTTCCCGTTTATTTTCTTTGCGCCGGCGATGAATGAGGCGCCGAATCTGCCGAAGTAAAAGATTTTTACGACGCCCGCCCGCGCGAAATCAGCGCCCGCCTTTCGGTGCATCCTGCCGGCGGCACCGCCCAGTTCCAGCATGTCGCCGAAAACGAGACATTTTTTCCCTTTTTCCCGCATGACGATTTCGCAGAGAACTTCTACGGAATCGGGGTTCGCGTTAAAAGAGTCATTAAGCAGAATACGGTTTTTTATTTTCTTTACCCCTGTTCTGCCGCTCTGCTGTCTGAAGGATAGCAGCCCTTCTTTTATCGCGCTCCAGCCGAGACCGAATTGTCTCACAACCGCGATTGCAGCGGCGGCGTTCAGGACATTGAAACTGCCGGGGACTCGTAAAAAAAGTTTTTTCCCGTGTAATGAAAAAAAAGACCCTGCAAGGGATTGCCGCAGGATTTTCGCCCGGAAATCGCTTTTCTTTTCAATTGAAAAAGTTACGATTTTCGCGGAGGTGTTTTTTTTCATTTTGTCCGCAGCGGCATCGTCGTTGTTTATGAAGCAGGTTCCGGAAGAGTCGAGATATTTAAGGAGTTCGCTCTTTTCGCGGAAGACGTTGTGTTTGCTTTTTAAGAATTCAAGATGGGTATTCCCGATATTGGTGACAACACCCATTTTGGGCTGCGTAATCCGGCACAGGAGATGCGTTCCGCCGAGCACGTTTGTTTCCATTTCGGTAACCAGAATTTCCGTTTTCATGTCCGCGCGGAGAACGGTAAGAGGCGTCCCTATGAAATTATTAAAACTTTTTTCCGCGGAAACCACGCGGAAGTTTTTTTTGAGGATGTGAGTTATCATATCCTTTACCGTCGTTTTCCCGTTGGAGCCGGTTACCGCAATGACACAGGCGGAAATTTTCGTCCTCCGGAATGCGGCAATATCCTGCAACGCCTCAAGAGTGGAATGTACCTTGATGACGGTTCCCGGCACCGTAATTTTTACCGGTTTTTCAACGAGAACCGCTTTGCAGGTTTTCAGGGCGGTTTCAACAAAATTGTGCCCGTCGAAATTCTCGCCTTTCAGAGCGATGAAGAGGTCGTTTTTTTTCAGTGAGCGGGAGTCAATCGAAATTCCCGTAATTCTCCCCCGGAGTTCTCCGTTTATGCAAACCCCTCGGGTTATTTCGGCAATCTGTCCCAATGTCAGCGAAATCATTTCCTATTATAATTTTTAACGCCGAAAACCGCAAATTGTTTACAGGATGAGCATGGAGTCGCCGAAGGAGAAGAATCTCCACTGCCGGCGTATTGCTTCTTCGTATGCTTTGAGGATAAATGTTCTTCCGGCGAAAGCGCTTACGAGAACAATTAAACTGGATTCCGGGATGTGGAAATTCGTAATCAGCGCGGTAACGATTTTGAATTTGTAAGGGGGTTTTATATAAATTTTTGTCCAGCCGGTTCCTTTTTTCAGGAGCCAAAGATTTTTTTTGCGGCGGGCATTTCCCTCGAGAGTTCTTACGACGGTGGTTCCGCAGGCGAAGACCC
This sequence comes from bacterium, assembly GCA_043811795.1. Lineage (GTDB taxonomy): Bacteria > CG03 > CG03 > CG03 > CG03 > JBDRMV01. The sequence goes on from JBDRMV010000157.1 coordinate 12,645, forward strand.
TTCTTTTTTCCGCGCGCGCGCGGTTTATGATTTCCGCCGCAGAGCATGGTATTGAGAAAAACTCTTCCTCCATTTCGTGGGCTTCAATCGTGCCGGTCTTTATGGGGCTGAAGGTGGCGTAACCGGTGTGCAGGGTTATAAAGCAGATTTCAACGCCGTTTTTTTTAAGGGTATTGAGGATTTTTTTCGTAAAATGAAGGCCCGCCGTCGGCGCGGCGACCGCTCCTTCCTCCGATGCAAAAACCGTCTGGTAGCGTGCCGTGTCCTGTTCCCTGTTGCGGATATAAGGGGGCAGGGGAATCCTGCCGAATTTTTTCAGGTTTTTGAGAACTCCGGCGGTAAATTCAATAACTGCTCTGGCCTTTTTCTTTGCGAGAATTTTGCAGGAAATTTTTCCGCTGATTCTTATTGTCTCGCCCGGTTTTACTTTGCGGAGTGGCTTTACGAGGCATTCCCATTCTTCACGGTTTTTTCCGGAATCCCGCAGAAGTTTTTTCAGAAGAAAAATTTCAAGTTTTCCGCCCGTATTCCGGCGGGTTATGATTCTTGCGGGGATTACTTTCGTGTTGTTGAGCACGAGGACATCCCCCCGCCTGAAAAATTTTATTATGTCTTTGAATTTGCCGGATGAAATTTTTTTTGTCTTTCTTTGCAGAATCATAAGGTTTGATGAATCACGGTGCGGAGCGGGTTTTTGCGCTACCAGTTCTTCCGGCAGGGTAAAGTTAAAAAGCGAGGTCTTCATATGGTTGGGGACAGGTCTTGAAAAGCCCTGTCCACTTCCATAAATGATTACAAAAAAGCTTTGTTTTTTCAAATGCGCGTCAGGTTTCAATTATGGAAAATCCGGCGCTTATTGCTGAAAACCCTTTTATGTATTAAAATAACTAGATAGATGTAATGCAAATTATGTACTATGATAATAAAGAAAAGACCCTTTCGGAGATTTTCGGGACGGAAAAGATTTTGCTCGGGGAGGATTATCTTCTGGTCGGGGACAGGAAATACCCTGTTATTGACGACGTTATTATTCTGGCAGAACCGGAAGAGTATACGGACGCCGTGCAAATGAATCTGGTCGGCGGAAATTTTAAGAAACGGAATGGGGACACAAACGGATTTTCCAGGGATGTTCAGTTTACGTTCGGCCGCGAGTGGGAGCAGTACAGCGGCATTATGAACGAGCATAAAGAAGAATTTCAGCAGTACTTTGACATTGTTGATATTGATTCTCTGCGCGGCAGGCGGGTCTGCGACCTCGGCTGCGGGATGGGGCGCTTCAGCTATTTTCTGAAGGATGTCTGCAGGGAGCTCATTCTCGTTGATTTCTCCGATTCCATCTTTGTCGCGAGAAAGAATCTTTCCGGAGCGGACAACTGTCTTTTTTTTATGTGCGATTTAAGGAATATTCCGTTTGCCGAAAATTTTGCCGATTTTCTGTTCTGTCTCGGCGTTCTTCACCACCTTCCGTCTCCTGCTCTTAAAGAGGCGAGAAAACTCGGGAAATTTTCACGGCGGATTTTGATATATCTTTACTACGCTCTTGACAACCGTCCCGTCTATTTCCGGTTTATTCTTGCGGTTGTGACGGCGCTCCGCTTGAGGATGTCAAAAATTAAAAATCCTGTTTTCAGAAAAATTATGCCTCTCGCGGGAGCTTATTGTATTTATTTCCCGCTTGTCCTGCTCGGGGAGTTCCTAAAACCGTTCGGGCTGGCAAGTTTCGTGCCGCTGTATGATTCTTACCGCGGCAAAGGACTCAAAAGGATTGAGCAGGACGTTTATGACAGATTTTTTACGCCGATAGAGCAGAGGTTTTCCAAAAAAGAAATTCTTCAAATGAATGACACTTTTGAAAAAATAACCATTTCCGATAAAGTGCCTTACTGGCATTTTCTCTGCCGGAGTAAAAATTGATGAACAGGGACCTGAGTTATTATCTGCACAGGGCGCTTGTTCTTCTGACGCCGGTTCTCTGTTTTCTCGTCGCGGTCGGTTTCTATCTCAAGACATACGATTCGGCGACAATAAAAATTACTTTCATCCAGATGGGGGGCGTCTTTCTGATAGGTCTTTTCCTTTTGAAAAAACTTGAAGAGGGACTGAAGTTTTCAAGAGAGGCGGCTTTCTTCGTTCTTCCCGTGCTGGCATATTTTTTGTGGGGTTGTTTTTCTTACGCCAAATCGCCGTTTAAGATGTGGGCTTCGTTTGACGAGTTCTGGCGGAGGTGTATTTACACGGGTTTGTTCCTGATTGGTTTTTTTGAATTCCGCAAGGTAAAAGACGCCAAATATTTTACGGTGGTTATGCTCATCACCTGTTTTACCGTTTGCTTTTACGGAATTGTGCAGAAACTCGGTCTTGACCCTTACGCATGGAAAGATGCCTTCGGGCACAGGCGTTTTTCAACCTTCGGCAACCCGAATTTCTTCGGCGCATGGCTTGAGGGTCTGGCTGCTTTCCCGCTGTGCTATTTTTTCAAAACAAAAAAAATTCTGCATCTCGGCTTTTATGGCCTGATAATGTACAGCATCTACATTACGGTCGCAAAAGGAAGTTTTCTGGGCGCTGCGGGAACGACGGTCTGCGCGTTCCTGCTGATGGCGCTTTTTGCCGGTTTTATGAACAGGAAAAAAGTGATGAAATTTCTCAAAATCTGCGGACCGGTTTTTGTTGTGGGAGTGATATGGCTTATTTACCTTGCGGGAAATCCGATTTCATATAAATTCAGAATTTTCACGTGGATGTCGGGATTGGAAATGATAAAAAAACATCCCGTCGTCGGTACGGGGATAGGCAGTTTCAAGGAGGTTTATCCCATGTTCCGGCATCCCGAAATATTTCATATTGAGGGAAAACACAACACCGAAACCGACCATTATCACTGCGAGTTTCTTGAGGTTTTTTATGAAGAAGGTTTTATTGCGTTCGGGCTTTATCTGCTGATTCTTTTTATCGTTTTTTATTCGGCAGTCGGAAAACTCGGGAAGATGGAGCGCGTGAGCAGTTCTTCAACGCAATCAGAACTTACGGACAGGACTTTTCTGATTATCGGCTGGGTCTCCGGCGCCGTCGGAATGCTTACGCAGGCGGCGATGAGCGTTCACATGAGGTTTGTCTCATCGGGGCACATTTTCTGGCTGATGCTCGGTATTATAGGAGCGCTTACTTTTCCCGAAAAAGAAAAAAAACAATTTCACATCAAACTGAACGACCTCGCGAAAATTATAATGGAATTCGTCGTGGTGCTCGCCGCGATTTACTTTATAGTTTTTTTCAGGAGATTTTTTGTCGCGGACGTCAATCACAACATTGCCATCGCATATTCAAAGCAGGGGCAGTGGGACAAAGCGCTGATACACTATGATAGAGTCATAACAAAGTGGCCGCGTTTTATAATGGCGCATTATTTTATGGGGAATGTCTATAACGACAGATGGGATCTTACTCCCCTCTATAATCCTTTGTGGGACAAGGGTTTGCCGCCGGGAACCAAGCGCACCGACCCTCAGAGGACGATTGCGAAATACGACGATGTTTTGTCTCTGGCGCCGAACTATGTTCAGGTGCATTACCAGGAAGGCAACATCTACCTGAAAATGGGGAAGTTCGGGAAAGCCGTAGAAAAATTCAACAAAGCGATTGACATTGACCCCATTTTTCCGCTTTCGTCTTTCAGGAAGGGCTACTGTCTTGTCCAGATGAACCGGCTGGAGGAGGCGGAGGCGGCATTCAAACAGGCGATAAAGAAGAAAAATGATTTTGCGGAGGCGTATACGAATCTTGCGAATGTTCTTTATCTGCAGAAAAAAAACGACGAAGCGGAGCAGTATTATAAAAAATCGGTTGACGTATCGCGCAGCGATAATTCCTATTTTGCCCTGCTCAATTTTTATAAAAGTATAAATGAGAAAGACAAAGTCCGTGAAGTATGCCTGGAAATGTTAAAAATAAATCCCCAAAATCAAAAAGTCAGAGAATTCCTGAAAACCCTTTAATTTCATCCGCTTTTTGGATTTTTGCCACCGCGGTGGTTATCTCCCCGCTGGTGTTTTTTACGAGTGTTACGAGAAACCCTTATATCATACAAAACATCATTTTCAGAACTTTAACATTTATTTCCCTCTCGCTGATATTTTTTTCAAGGAAAAACGGGATTTTTTTTGCCAAAACATATCTTGACAGACCGCTCGCCATTTACGGGGCGGTTATATTTTTATCCATGCTCGTTCCGCTTGTTTATTATTTTGATTTCCGCACGGCGTATTTTGTTTTCTGGGGCAAGAGAATGATGTTTTTCGCTTTTAACTGCGCGGCGGTTTTTTACATTTCTTTTCTGATGTCCAAAAACGCTTTTTACAGAAAGGTTCTGATATATTCTTTGCTCCTGACGGCGGCGATTTCGTCGCTTTATGCGATTTTACAGTACACGGGTCATGAATTCATCTGGCCGCAGAACCTCCACCATTACGGAACCCGCAGCGTTTCAACTTTCGGTAACCCGAATTTTCTTGCGAGTTTTATGATTGTTATTTTGATGTTGAACCTGTGGCTTTTTTTAAGCGCCGAAAAAACGTACGGCGCAATAATATCCCTTATACTGCTTGCGATAAATTTTTTCGCTCTTTTAATCACGCAGACGAGAAGTTCGTGGGGCGGCTTCGGCGTCGCTTTTATTATCTTTGCGGTATTCGCATTAAAAAAAGTAAATGTCCGGAAAATTGCGTCTGTTGCCGCTCTGCTTATTTTTATTACGTTTATTTTTCCGAAATTAGCGTATTATAAAGACCATCCGACCGTTCTGGATAGAATAATAAGGACGTTTCATCTTTCGGATGTGGGGGAAGCGGCATCCGTTAACCAGCGGTTCCTGATATGGGAGTGTGCTCTCAGAATGTTCCGCCGGTCGCCCGTTTTTGGTCACGGCTGGGGTAGTTTTGAAATCAGGTACCCGGTCGAGCAGGGGATTGTCCTGAAAAACAAGGCAAAATTCAGGGGTCTGAGAACTCATGCTAATAATTCACACAATGAAATTCTTGAAGAATTGTCGCAAATAGGAATTATCGGTTTCGCCGCCTTCGTCTTTCTATGGCTGACATTTTTTATTAAAGCGATAAAGGCATTTTTCAAGACGAGGTCTTTTTTACTGCTCGGCTGTATTGCGGGTATCGCCGGATTTTTTGCGGGCGACATGCTGAACGTTACGCTGCATTTCCCGATGCCGGCGCTGGCTTTCTGGGCCGCCGTCGGAATAGGTGCTTCCGAAAGTTCCGCCGGCCCGCCCGGCGTTTTCAGAAGAGCCGGTTTTTTGCTTCCGCTAAAAATTGCCGCTGCCCTGGTTTTTATCGTGCTGGTGAAAGGGCAGATTGATTACTTCAAAGGGGAAATGTATTATTTCAGGGGGTTCGGTCTCTCCCGCCAGGGGAACATTGAAAAGGCCGCGGCTGAATGCAAAAAATCATGGCAGAGCTACCGCTGGAATGTTGACAATAACTACGAACTCGGCAACTGCTACATGAGACAGAAAATGTTACATAAGGCGATATGGGCTTACAAAGAGGCATTGAAAGCAAATCCCGGCTATGACGAGATTTACTTTAATCTCGCGATCGCTTACCAGAATGCGGAAGTCATGGAAGAAGCCGAAAAAAATTTTATCAGAGCGTGCGAGATAAATCCAGTTTCTTTTGAGTATTTTCTTTCCCTCGGAAATTTTTATCTGAAAAACAAAAAGGATTTTGCGAAAGCGGAGAAATATTACGGCGGTGCGCTGGCTCTGAATCCCGATTCAGCCGATGTTCTGAACAATATGGGCTATCTCGCGATGCTTGCAAACGATTCCGAAAAAAGTTTCGCTCTTTACAAAAGAGCGCTTGAAGCGAATCCTTCCTATGAACTTGCCCGCAGAAACATCGTCAGTATCCTGGAAAAAATGAACATTCCCGCTGACAAATGGCATAGACAGGCGGCGGAGTTTGTAAACGGGAGCCATTACGAAAAAGCGATACCTCTTTACGAAAAGATTCTTGAATATAATCCGGGGGATGTTCAGGCGTTGTTTTATCTGGGAAACTGCTGCACTTCTTTGAAAAGGTTTGATGATGCGGTCGGCATTTATGAGCGTCTCGTCAGATATTTCCCCGGTGAGAAAAATTTCCCGCTTAATTTAGCCAGAATATATCTGCTGAAAGGCGAGAAGGAAAAAGCGCGCCGGCTTGCGGAGGAGACCGCAAAAAGATTTCCCGAAAGCAGGGACGCAGCCGAACTGCTGGAGAAATTTCAATAAAAGTATGAAAAGTGGGAAAGTATGGGACCGCCCTACAACACGGGGTTCTAATACCCCGAATGGCAGGCTTCGCACTACTTTAGTGATTGGAGAATTTTGGAAAACTATGGGAGTGAAAGACCAAAAGACCTTCGTTATCAAAACTTTCGGTTGCAAGACGAACCAGATAGATTCTGAAAAAACCGCGGCTCTTTTGACGTCCTGCGGCTGGCGCGCCTCGGCAGAAGAGCCGGAAATGTGCGTCGTAAATTCCTGCTGCGTTACCGAACGAAGCGAAAAAAAAGTTCTGCGGGCGGCGAAAAAAATAAAAAAGAGATTTCCTTCTTCAAAAGTCGTTTTAAGCGGGTGCATTACCGGAGATTTGAAAAAAGCAGCCGAAACTTGCGGCATTTCCTCCGTTGCAAATTTTATCGCGGGTGAAAATCAGGGAATTCCGCACGCCGCGGGATTCCCTCGGTATTTCCTGAAAATACAAAACGGCTGCAATAATTTCTGCAGTTATTGTATTGTTCCGTATCTGAGGGGCAGGTCGGGAAGTTTTGATTTCAACGACCTTATCAGGGAACTTGAAGATGTTGGCGCGCCCGCCGAAGTCGTAATTTCGGGGACGAACATAATGGATTACCGATGGGGAGGCCTTTTGCTGATTGACCTGCTCCGCGAAATTTCCGAAAGATTTACTTTTAGAATCAGGTTGAGTTCGCTTTCTCTTCCTTTTGAAAAGAATTTTGTCGGAAAAATATCACGGATTCAGGGCATTTCACCGCACTTTCACCTGCCTTTACAGAGCGGCTCGCCCAGTATTCTGCGGAAGATGTTCAGGAAATATTCCGTCGGGCAGTTTATAGAGACGGTAAAGGAAATCAGGGAATATTTCAAAAACCCCGCTATTACGACGGATGTTATTTTTGGTTTTCCGGGTGAAACCGACGAGGATTTTGAAGCGACTCTGAACGTCATAAAAAAAGTCGGCTTCAGCAAAGTGCACATTTTTCCGTATTCGCCGCGCAGGGGAACGCCTGCGTACCTGTATAAATGCCTTCCCTCGCATAAGATGGAACAGAGAAAAAGGCGTATTCTCGAAGAGGCGGAAAAATCGTCCACCGCATACAAAAGAAAATTTATAGAAAAGGAACTTTCTGTCGTCGTGGAAAAGCGGGAAAATGACTTTTTTTACGGCACTTCGGAAAATTATCTGAAAGTGAAATTTAAAGGAGCGGCGGGGACACTCCCTGGTCGGGTTGCAAGGGTTTCCGTAACGGGAACCGAAGGCCGATTTTTGAGCGGCGTAGAAGGACGCCACCCTCCCGCCGCCCTGATAAGGAATGCAGAAAAGGAGCGGGAAAATGAGTAAACAGGGCGAAGAAATCAAGACGGACATAGAAGAACATTTGAAGAACTGGCGGAAGGTGCTGGATGAAAAAGACGCTAAGATTTCCCGTCTTATCGATGAGAACCGCATCCTTAAAAGCGAGGTGACAAGAAAAATTGTTTTCCGTCCGGCTTTGAAGGACAGGATTATGGATGATGTTAACAGAATTCTCTCGAAAATGAGGACCGATTTAAGGCGCAGCAAAACAAACGAGAATGACCTGCAGATGAAGTTTGAGGCGCTCAAAAACAAGCATGCCGCTTCCCTCGCCGAGATTGCCTCGCAGAACAAAACAATTGAGAACCTGAGGAAGGAAATTGAAGTTTCTTCCAAAGAATACAAGTTGGAACTCGCCGAAAAGATTGATGTTCAGAGGAAAGAACTTCAAAAAAAGTTTGAAGAGCGTTTGCGCGCGCAGGCGGATGATGCGCAGAAACAGATAGACGAATTGATGAAATTGATTTCGGAATGAAATGAAAAAAGTGACCCCATACCGTCCCCGACTATGTCGGGGAGCTACGGGACAAGCGGTTCTGATTGTTTTGATTGCCGCAGGACTTTTCCAGGCGTCTTTTCTGTCCGCCGCCGAGGATAAAGTGAACAAACTGATTGAAAACGCCGTCGGCGAATATCAGAAAGGGAACAGCCCCGGCGCGCTTCGGTTGGTGTATGAAATTCTGGGGAAATATCCGAAGAATCAGCGCGCGATTGACCTGTATTCCCAGATAAAAGAGGAGGAGGCGGAGCGTCTTTTCAAAGCGGCAGCGATTTATTCCAGCAACGGGGAGGTTGATATTGCAAGGAGTAAGATAGCAGAAGGGCGCGTTCTTTCAATGGATGTTTTTTTAAAATTCGTCAATTCAAGGATTTTAGAGGCAAAAAGTCTGCTCGCCGAGCAAAAAATTATCACGTGCGGCAAACGGATTTCCGAAGTTCTTTTTTTTGACCCTGCAAACGAAGAGGTAACCAGACTTCAGGCATTTCTGAAAAGCAATTTTTTTTCAGAAATACGCAGGAGCATACTTAAAGAAAGAAAAATTCTTGCGAAAGAAAAACTTCTTGAGGCGAAGAATATCAAGGATAATCCCATAAAATCACTGGCAATCGTGAACGAGGCGCTGGCGCTGGACCCCTCTAACAGTGAAGCGGCGCAATACAGGAAATACATTTTGGAAGAAGCGTCAAAAATAGACGAGACCCTTCTCCAGAAAAGCGAAAAGCAGATAGCCGCCGACAAAAATACGGCGGCAAAATACTTTGCGAAGGCAGAAGAATGTTACATGGCAGAGTCGCTTGAAAAGTGCTTTAAGTATCTTGCAAAAGCAATTAAAAGAGACCCGCAGATGGAAAAAGCGAAAAAACTGTACAGGGATGTCTGCGGCATCCTCTCCGATGCCGAAATATCCTCGGCGGAAGAGGCATTTAATCTTTCGCAAATACGCCGCACAAAAAAACACATCAGGAAGGCAAGAATTTATGACCCGCAGAAAGTTATCAAGAAGGCGGACGAACTTTCGCTTAAAGCAAAAGAACTTCTTAAAGCGGGACAGGAGGAAAGGAGTAGGGCGCTGATACGTCTGGCAAAATTTTTTAATCCGCGATTTATCATGGCTGCGGGCAAGGGAAAGTCGTCGGAGGAGTCACTCAAGAATGTCTGGGACGTCTATTACAAGGGAGATTTCAAGGGAGCGGGAGAGCGGATTTTAGATGTGGAGAAAGAATACCCGAATGACCTGGACGTTTTATTTTTAAAAAATTTGATAAGCGCGCAGATATCGCTGGATGAAGGAGAATTTTTACCGACAAGGAAATATCTGCTCGCGGCAATACACATTAAACCGCTTCATCAGGAGGTCTGGTCTTTTTTTAACCGGCTTGATGAACTGCTGAATATTCTCGAGTATAAATTTGAAAAACAGGGGGCTAAATGATAGCAAGAACGCAAGAACGCAAGAACGCAAGAACGATAATGATTTTCCTTTTGTTGGTTTCTTTTTGCTTTGCGGATGAGACCGTCCGTCCCGTGGCGGAAAAAGGCGGGGCGGTTAATGTCACCGTTGACCCGCGTCTTTTCGGTTCTGCTCTTGAAAATTTTTTGAATGCGAACTATGAGGAAGCGTACAAAGACGCTGATAAACTCTATATATTAAATCCGAACGAAGCGCGGGTAAAAGACCTGTATTCGAAAATTCTTGTAAAGATGGCTCTTTCACTTGAAGAAAACAAAAAATATGAGGGCGCGCTGGATTACATAACGCGGTCGGAGAAAATACAGTCTTCGTCTGAAACAAAGGAGATTAAAGACCGCATCTTGAAAAAAATACCTCGGAAAAAAGTTTCGGATAAAAAAGCATCCGCAGGAAAGGAAAAACCCGTCCGGAAGCCCCCTCCTGTGAAAACGGTTGAGCAATCCAAAAAAATCCAGGAAATCACCAAGTCCGAACCCGCAAAGATGGAGTATCCCACATCCGTTTTCATTCTTTCCTTTTTGAATCTGCTGGGGCTTGTTTTTCTCGCTTATTTTGTGGCGGTGGCTTTTTCAAAAAAGAAGGAAACAAAACTTATAGAAGAGGAAAGAAGGATATCCCAGATTGTTCAGTCGCTCGGAAGCAAGGGCGAGTATCAGGCGCTTGTCCAGAACCAGCAGGAAATAATGAACACTCTTGCGCGGCTGCCGGAAGAAACGTCTATGATGAAACTGCAGAACGCGGAAATCATCCGTCTTGTAGAGCGTCTTACAAGGGGCGGCGCTTCTTCCAATATTGAACTCCCGGAAGAGTCCGGCAGAGCGGGAATTACGGGAGTTGACGATACGCCGCGAATCAGGGCGGACACGGTTGAACTGATAGCGGATATGTTCAAGGACTCCCCTGTTATGGAAGACCTTTTGGAGCCGTATCTGCACGACAGGAATAACAGGGTTCTCGCCAATGCCTGCAGAGCGCTTTTCCCGTATAATAGAAGGAGAACGCTTAACATTTTAAGGGATATGGCTTCAACCGACGATGTCTGGATGCGGCTTTCAGCTGCATGGACTTGCGGCGAACTGGGGGTGTCGGAATGCGTAAAAATTTTAACGCCGCTGCTCAGCGATACGTCTTCTCACGTGAGGGTACGGGCTTTGACTTCCTTTGAAAATTTGAAGAAGAAAGCAGTAGAGATTCCCCTGGAGGTCGAAGAAAAAATCAGGGAGTTAAAAGAGAAAGAAGCGGGGATAAACACATAGTTTTTCGGTTTTTCCCTTTGCGTTTCGGCAAAATCGGAGTAAAATGTATTATGAAAAGGAATCCTCGCCTTTTATCCGGTTTTTATTTTCTTTTTTTTATTTTCTTTTTTGCCGGTAATGTCCGGGCGGTAGATAAACCTGATACTCTAAAATGCAACGGCAAGACAGAACCCTATTACATTGACAGCCCGCAGCCCGCTTTTTCCTGGACGGTAAATCCGGATACCGCAACACAAAACTTTTATCAGGTTTTAGTTGCAACTTCTCCGGAAACCCTTTCAGTTACTAAAATTGCCGAAACCGGTAAAATGTGGGATTCGGGTAAGGTTTCAGCAATAAGCGCTTCCTGCTATTATGACGGTGTTTCCGCTCTTTCAGGCAACACAATGTATTACTGGAAAGTCAGAACCTGGGAAGTGGAATATGATACTTCGCCGTGGTCTGATCCCGCCACTTTCAGGCTCAATTTTTTTCTGAAGGGAGAGTCATTTTATAGCGGGGGAAGGTCAATTGCCTCGGGAGACCTTGACGGCGACGGTTTTGCCGACCTGGTGCTGGGAACCGACGACGCCGGGATAAAATTCTGGAAAAATAATAAAGACGGCACTTTTTCTTCTCAGGGTTCCGCCCAGTCAGGCAAAACGATAGACGGTCTTGCCATAAAAGACCTGAATAACGACGGTCTCTGCGATATTATTTCTGCTGGTAGTAGTGGTGCAAATCTGATACCGATGGAAGTGTTCCTGAATGACGGAGGGTTTGCATTTCATCTCGGAGATAAGCTTTCTCTCTCAAATAATAGCCGTTCCGTTGCTGTTTTTGACATGGATAACGACGGTAATTACGATATTATTGAAGGGGTTTATGGCTTTCCCGGAGAAAATAATGCTTTTTATTCAGGCCTTGGCAGTGGTCTTTTTTCGCAGGGAAATGTAATCTGTGAAAAAAAACCTACAGAATCGATTGCCGCGGCTGATTTTAACAACGACGGCAATTTTGACATTGTTTCTTTGAATAACAATTATATCTTCGTTTCTCCTTTTTGGTATCCGCTGGAAAAAGCGATTGTTTATAAAGGGGATGGAGCGGGTGGCTTTGATAAAATGCCTTGGGACTCGGGTGTGGATTTTTTTTCCGCTGTTGCCGTGGGGGATATTAACAATGACGGCAACTGCGATTTTATCGCAGCAACAAAACCTTCGGACCCCTCAATAGATACTTCAATAGGCATATATACCGGCGACGGTAATTTCGGTTTTACAAGGTCCACCGAAATCGGCGGGCCGATAGCATATGTAACTTCTCTCGCTCTTGCCGACCTGGACAATGACGGATATCTTGACCTGATTGTCGGGTGGGATGGAGGGGACAAACAGACGAGAGTTTATCTCAACGACGGGAGCGGTAATTTTCTACTTTTGGATAAAGAGGAAGAAGGGAGCGGTGTGCTCGCTCTTGCAATGTCGGATTTTGACGGCGACGGCGACCTTGACTATGTTTCCGTTACGGGCATCGGCTGTGAATTTTTTTATTCGACTTTAGCGGATGATGGCAACCCAAACAGCATGCCATCGGAGCCGGTCGACGGTCTTACCGCCGGCTGGGAAAATAATAATACAAAATTGCGTTTAACCTGGGGTGATGGCTCCGATTCCGAAACGACGGATAAGGACGCTCTTCAATACAATCTGCTGTTAAAATCTGAGACAGGTATTGTTGTATCGACCGCCGGCGGAAAAATTTTCAACGAGTGCGCAGGTTTTTACGGGAACAGGATGTATAGTTCATGGACGATTTTGAACATCGATAGAAAAACGTACTTTTTTGCCATCCAAACAATTGACGGGCAGGGAGCCGCCAGCAGTTTTTCTGAGGAGAAACTTATAAATGAAAGACCGTATCCCGGCTGGGATGCGGAAGGCGTTATTCCTTCCACCTGCTGCAAACAGTACAGTAAGGATGAAATTTTCGAGGGCTCCGGTTCCACCGGCTATATTAAAATTGAATTCAAAATCAAGGATTTTGAAAAAAACAAATGCGCCCTCACGACTTTCTGGTATTCTCTGGACGGCGGCGTTTCGTGGGAGTATATCTCCGATGAGAATTCGGTGCTTACAGGTTTCCATCCGCCGCCCGACTACCATTTTAATTCGGAAACGGATTTCGAGAGCGCGGTCGCGTACTCTTTTATCTGGGCTACGAAACAAACGCTTGATGAAGTTCTTCGTTCTACTTATACGGCGAAAGCGAAGGTGAAATTCAAGGTCTGTGATAAATATGAATACAGCGCATTCTGCGAGTCGGGCGAATTTGAGATTGATAACAAAAAACCGACGACTCCGGGAGACCTCACGTCCAGCGGAGAATATTCCGGCGCCACAATAGGGCTGAAATACGGAACGGAGTCATTCGACGAGAATTTTGACGAGTATGTCATTTACTATAATAACAGTCCGGACGTTTCCGAGGCGAATTATCTCGGCAAATGGTCTTCGGAAAACGACACGAACCTCTCCTCGGCAACGTTCTTCGGCGCTTCAGGAACGACAGTAACCGGGCTGACCGAAAACACAACGTACTATTTCATACTTTACGCCTACGACAATTTTGCGAACTGTGA
>JBDRMV010000158.1:0-2701 GCA_043811795.1 bacterium
AGAATAACCTATGCCGTCGAGCCACTCGGTATGCGCGGCGGTGAACTCCTGATAACTTGCCTGTGAGATTCCGGCGGGATTATAATAAACCGCATCCAGCCCGGATGCCTGACCGCAGAACGCTTCTCCCATTCCGACCGCTCGGACGGCCGCGGGGATTTTCAGAAAATTCAAAGCGGAACTCCCGGGAGAACCTGCATAAATGGAGATGGAAAGTAAAAGAAAAAAAATCCCCCGACCCGCCGAGGCGAGTACCCCGCCCCCTTTTCCAAAGGAGAGAACCCTTTTTTCAAAAGGGGCAATAACTGCTTGTTTAATTTCTGTTTTCTTCATCGTATAATAATCAAATTTCCGTGTTTTCCTTCAACGCCGTTTGAGATGTAATAAATGTACAGGCCGCTTGCGACTTTTTCGTTACTCTCGTTTGTGACGGGGCACCACTTTTGCACCATCTCTCCCGATGAATACAGATAATGAAGCGTCTTCACCAGTTCGCCGCTTATCGTGTAAATTTTTATCGTTGCTTTTGAACCAAGATTCGCAAAACTGATTCCGTCCGAGGCGCTGCCCGTTTCGGGCAGACCGTCGGAGGGTTTATAGGGGACAGGGTAAGCGTATGCCTTCATTAAATTTGTGCTGCTTTCCCCCGCAAGAACAAAACTGGAGAGGTGATATACGTCCACCGAAACCGTTTTGTTTGCTTTGTTGATTGATGAGTCGGGCAATTTTATAAGCACGTTTTTGTCTTCATCAAAATACCAGACGTTCAGCGTTTCCGTGTCTATATTTACCGGCAGATTTTCATAAGCAAGAGTAACTGCAACTTTATTGCCCGTATTTACGGCGATTTTTGCGCCGGTACTGTTGTATGCGGTAAATTCTCTTGCCGATGAGGAGAGCGGGACGCAAAAAGTGTCATCCTCCGGGCTCAATTTTGGAATTGAATTGTCAATTTCCTTTGCGCTGATAATAACGTAGGCGTCCTCAGAAAAAGCGCCCCCCGGTATTTCCACACAGACCTTTTCATTTTCTTCAAAACTGGCGTAAACAACGTTTTCCTCATCGGGATTCATCAGAGTTGAGAATTCAAAAGGTTCTACGACGCCAAGTTTATTTCCGGTAATGTCAGTTATATCTGAAGAAACATTCAGTTCGTAAAAATAATTATTTTTTAATTTTCCTCCCTCCGGGATAAATGTGGTAATGTTTGTATTTGTGTCATGTAAAATTTGGATGGGAACCGAACTTCCTGCAACCCCAAGATTATCCCGTATAACTTCAAGGGATACCATTTGATTTATGCTGGCTGTTGATATTTTTTCGTTAAAAAGAATTTCCGGAAAATCATCAATATCCACCCCATATTTTGCGGATAGAAAATTTATAGCGGGTTTCGTAACGTCAACAATCTGACCGTCTGAAGCAGCCGCCAGGCTGAAAAGCCCCGCGCCGTTTTCCGCTTTAACCAGAAAATAATAAATTACTCCGTCGGATAAAGAGAGACCTGTTGTTGTAGTGGATGTATTATTACCTGCATTTTTCCAGTCCAGAATATCCCACGTAGATGACGATGTCCCGATTGCGTACCAGTATGCTGCAATCCCGCTGAGCGTATCAACCGAAATTGTCCAGTTGGCGGACAAAGTCGTTGATGATCCTGCCCATCCGATGTCTTCGTCTGTTCCATCATTTACCATCGTTATTGCAAAAGGTGACGAAACATCTATTTTCGTTCTGTAATTTGAAACATCGGACAGGTTACCTACTTCACTTTTCGCAATGAGATGAAAAAACCAGATTCCCTCCTGAGCCGCCGTCAGGACACAATTTGTTTCAGTCGTGAAGTAGCCATTCGTCATAATGTAATCAGCGGTTTGCTCTCCCGTGCTGTCAAACAAATAGTAAAAACCAAGAACTCCGGAGGGAGCTCTTCCTGTCCAGTTATAAGAAATGGTTGGGTTGCTGTACCATTTACTTTGGTCGGGGTGAGTGAGGGAAGTTAGAGAATCTATTGTTGGTTCCATAACGTCAACAATCTGACCGTCTGAAGCAGCCGCCGGGCTGAAAAGCCCCGCGCCGTTTTCCGCTTTAACCAGAAAATAATAAATTTCTCCGTCGATTAAAGGGAGACCTGGTTTTGTAACGGTTGTGGTGTCTCCGGCGCTTTCCCAGTTTAGAATATCCGCCGTGGATGACGAAGTTCTGATTGCGTACCAGTATGCTGCAATCCCGCTGAGCGTGTCAACCGAAATTGTCCAGTTGGCTGATAAAGTCGTTGATGAACCTGCCCATCCGATATCTTCGCCCGTTCCATCGTTTACCACGGTTATTGCAGAGGGGGACGTAACATCTATTTGCGTTCTGTAATTTGAAACATCGGACAGGGTCTCTGCTTCACTTTCCACAATGAGATGAAAATACCATGTCCCCTCCTGAGCCGCTGTCAGGACACAATTTGTTTCAGTCGTGAAGTAGCCGTTCGTCATAATATAATCAGTGGTTCGCGCCGCCATGCTGTCAAGCAAATAATAAAAACCACGAACTCCGGAGGGAGCGCTTCCCGTCCAGTTATAAGAAATGGTTGTGCCGCTGTACCATTTACTTTGGTCGGGGTGAGTGAGGGAAGTCAGAGAATCTATTGTTGGTTCCACAATGTCAACAATCTGACCGTCGGAAGCCGACGCCGGGCTGAAAAGTCCCG
>JBDRMV010000159.1:0-3867 GCA_043811795.1 bacterium
TGGGCGTACAATAAGAATGTGGAAAATATTAAATACAGTCCGCAGAAGGCGCGCGAAATTCTTGAGGAAAACGGGTGGGTTGACACCGACGGCGACGGCATCAGGGAGAAGGCCGGCCGGAAATTTTCTTTTACGATTCTGACAAACCAGGGGAATAAAATGAGGGAGGAATGCGCGACGATAATTCAGGCGCAGTTGAGGGAAACGGGGATTCAAGCGAAAATCAGAATTCTTGAATGGGCTTCTTTTATTCACCAGTACATTGACCCGAGAAATTTTGAGGCGGTCCTGCTCGGCTGGTCGCTCGCGCTCGACCCCGACCAGTTCTCCATCTGGCATTCCTCCGAAATCCGCGCGGGCGGCTACAATTTTGTTTCCTACAGCAACAGGGAAGTTGACGAACTTCTTGAAAATGGCCGCGCCACGTTTGATACAGTGGCGAGAAAAAAAATCTATTTCCGCCTGCAGGAGATTCTCGCCGAGGAAGTCCCGTACTGTTTTCTTTACGTGCCGGATGCCCTGCCGGTCGTACATTCAAGGTTCAGCGGCCCCGAAGTTGCGCCGGCCGGCATTTCCTACAATTTCACGAAGTGGCATGTCCCCGAAAATTTGATAAAATATAAGTGAGCGTAAAATGAAAAAAACTCTGGCTTTTCTGAATCTCGTCTGCGTTATTATCGTCGGATTTTATTATTTTAAGGTATGCGCTTTACCGGCGGGACAGGTTTTTGCCGTCAGTCCTCAGGTTTTTATCCTTGCGGCGTGTTTCGCGTTTCTTTTCATGGGCGGCGGTTTTTTGAAATCACTCGCCGTCCCGTCGCTTCTTTATTACGGCATCACGGGATTGTTCCTTTATCCGTGGAAAGGGTTTGATATTGCCAATCAGTGCCTGCACATTCTTATGCTCGCGAATGCCGTTTATTTTCTGCTTTCGACGCTGTTTAAAATTCAGATTATCCGTCTGGTTCTGGGTTTGGCGTTCGGATTATTTGCCGTTGCGGGAATCAGGTTTTATCAGATAAAAGTTCTTAACATAAATCCAAAAGTTGCGAAATCATATCTTCCGAAGAATTTGCACCCGAAGGTAAATCTAAAAAAAATCAAAGCGGCGAATTGAAGTTTTGACTACATCTTTTCGGGCGCCGAAATCCCGAGGAGTCCGAGGCCCGTCCCGAGAACTTTTCTGACGCCCGACATAAGTAAAAGCCGCTGTCCGGTAACATTTCTGTCTTCGAGAATCACCCTGTTGTGGTCATAAAAGTTGTGGAAAGAAGAGGCTAAAGTTAGGAGATAAGAGGCAAGGTGGTGAGGGGTGTATTCCGCCGCGCACAGTTCGACGGTGTCCTCGAATTCGCATATTTGCCGGAGGAGTTCTCTTGATTCATCGCCGAGAGAATCAATCCCGGTTCCGGCTTTCAGATTGTCCTGTTTTGCTTTTTCGAAAATGGAGCAGATTCTCGCGTTGGCGTACTGTATGTAATAGACGGGATTTTTTTGGGTCCTTTCCTTCGCGAGTTCAAGGTCGAAATCAAGCTGCGCGTTCGCTTTTCTCGTGAGGAGAAAAAATCTCACCGCATCCCTGCCGACTTCCCGCATCACTTCTCCCGCGGTCAGGAAATTTCCCTCCCTTTTGGACATTTTAAGGAATTCCCCGCCTCTTTTCAGACGGACAATCTGACAGAGAACAATTTTGAGATTATCAGGGTTATAACCGAGCAGGCCGACCGCTCTTTTTATCCTGCCGGTGTAGCCGTGATGGTCGGCCCCCCATATGTTTATGCAGATGCCGGCTCTGCGGAATTTTTCGCTGTGATACATAATATCCGAAAAAAAGTATGTCGGTTCGCCGTCATTTTTGAACAGGACCCTGTCCTTGTCGTCCCAGCCCTCGACGTTGAGCCAGATTGCATTGTCCTTTTCGAAAATTACATTTTTTTCCTTCAGAATTTTCAGGGTTTTTCCGGCGTTGTCCTTTTCGTAAAGGGATGTTTCAAAAAAGAAAGTATCGAATTTTATATCAAGTTTTACGAGGTCGTCTTTGATTCTTCCGAGAATCTTTTGAACGGCAATTTTCTGTATCTCTCCCGTTTCCAGCTTGCCGTCCAGGGTTCCGGCGATTTCCTCAATGTATTCTCCCGAGTAGCCGTTCTCGGGCGCGGGCTGTTTGTTTTTTGCCGCCGTCACCGACTCCGCAAGAAGTTTTACCTGCCTCCCGCGGTCGTTTACATAGTACTGGGTTTCAACATCGCAGCCCCTGTGCCGCAGGATTCGCGCCAGGCAGTCGCCGAGGACTCCGCCGCGGATGTGACCTATGTGGATGGGTCCCGTCGGATTTGCGGAAATAAATTCTATAATAATTTTTCCCTTTTTTTTCTCAACTGCCCGCTGCTCTTTCACGGCTTTCAGGAACATCTCTTTAATAAAATCATTCGTAAGCCGCATGTTCAGAAACGGCATTTGAATTTTAACTTCTTCAAAAATGTTTTCTTCAAGAAGTTTCTGCCGCAGGGGCGCGGTATATTGTGCCCCTACCTTTGTAAGGACGTTCGTCGCATAATCGCATGCTGTGAACGGCGGCGCCTTCATCACGTCAAAGTGAATTTCTTCGCCGGCGTTTACTTCTTTCAAAATACGCTTTATGCAGTTTTTAATAAATCCGGTCATTTTTGCTTTTAACTCTCATGGTTATATTCTATAATAAATCCGGAATATGCTCAATTGCAAAGTTATTGTAAATCCTGCTTCCGGAAGGGGGCGCGGTTCCGTTCTGGCGGGTCTCATAAAAAAGGAACTCTCTCTGGCGGATGCGGATATTCTGTTTTCCGAAACTCTGGACGAGGCGAGGGAGCAGGCGCGCCGCTTTGCCGTGATAGGAGTGAACCCCGTCATTGCCGCCGGCGGCGACGGGATACTCAACGCAGTGCTGAACGGCGTACTGAGTGTCTCGTCAAATGTTCCGATAGGTTTTATTCCCGCGGGAATGAGCAACGTCGCTGCCAATTCCCTCGGAATTCCGCAGGAACTCCGGCGGGCTTGCCGGGCGGTCAGGCATGGGCGGGTGAAAAAAACGGACGTCGGCAGAATTACATCCGCCGGATTTGAGAAATATTTTATTTCAATGGTTGACTTCGGTGTAACAGCCGATATTGTGCGTCTCGCCGAGAGTAATGCTAAAATTAAACGGTTTTTCGGAAAAGCCGCGCATGTCCCTGTCGGGTTCTGCAAATTCATTCAGAAGAAAAAGTTTTTCAGCGTTTCCTCCGGCGGGGAATCGTTTGATTCTTTTCAGGTGATTTTTTCAAACGGAAAATTCTGGGGCGGGAAGTTTTTCTGGGACGACGGGATTTCAATAGAGGACGGGCTGGGCGAAGTTTTTATTTTCAGGCAACCGGGTTTTTTCCGGCTGCTCGGAATTTTCGGAGATTTGCGCGCGGGCAAAAGGGAAAAGGGAATTATAAAACTAAGGGCCAGGGAAATCGAAATAAAATCCTCTTTCGATGTTCCCTGCCAGGCGGACGGCGAATTCCTCGGCTTTTTCAGTGAAGCGAAGGTTGAGGTCATTCCGGATGCCGCCAGTTTTATCGTACCGTGAAAAAAATAGAATTAAAAAACATGTCCGCTTCCAAACTGCGGCTTTATCTTCAATGCCCGTTGCGGTATTACTATGCATACGGCGAGGGAATATTTCAGAAGGAGACAAAAGCCACCCGGTTCGGCTCCTATATCCACGCCGTTTTGGAGAACTATCTGAAGCACCTGCTGCTCACCGGCAGACAGCAGGACATTGAGGGTCTTTACGGGATTGCCTCGAAAAAGAAAAAGGAATTTGAGGAGATTCCAAACACCGGAGAACTTTCTTTTTTTGAG
>JBDRMV010000160.1:0-7015 GCA_043811795.1 bacterium
GAAAAAAACGACAGAGCCGCTCTCTGCGGATTTCTGAAAACACTGCGCCCGGGCGCCAACAGGATGAAGGAGATTGCGGAGAACCTTCTTGAAATCTCAAAAAGGGACGGCATTCCGGTTAAATCCATCCTTGAGAAAAAGGAAATAAGGGAAATCATTCTGTCCAAAGCAGGTAGAAAACAAAAGACGGAGCAAGTCCGGAAATTCATAAAACACCTTCGATATCCGCTGCTCACGAAAAAAGAACAGGAAATAAATTCGAAAATTTTCTCGCTGAAACTTCCGAAGAATGTAAAGTTGAAATATCCCGAAAATTTTGAAGGAGAGCATCTCTGCCTTGAAATTAAATTCAGAAAATCAGCGGAACTGAAAACCCTGATAAACGAAATAGCCGGCAAGAAAAAGACGCTCGATGAACTTCTCAAACTTCTCTAAAATCTACCTGACAGAAGATGCAATTTCCTATCCGCTCGCCGGAAAAATCATCGAAAAGTGTAAAAACGCTAAAATATCTTATGTCAAATCCCCGCGCGAACTCTATTTTAAACCGGCTCTGAACCCTGAATTTATAGACGAAAGCAAACATTCGCTGTTCCTGACGGCGCGGCATGAGAATTTCCTTGAAAAATGTCCGGGAACGAAAGAAAACCTATGCTGCAATTACTTCGTCACAAAAAATGTTCTCGGATGCCCCGCGGACTGCTCCTACTGCTATCTTCAGGCTTATCTCAACAAAAAAGCAATCACGATTTTCGTCAACACGCCGGACTTTTTTGCCGACTTTGAAGAAAAAGCGAACTCCGGGCATTTCAGAATCGGGACGGGGGAATTTTCGGACAGTTTGTTTTTAGACGACCTCATCGACGTGAACAAAACACTGGTGGAAATCTGCTCAAAATCAAAATCGCTTTTAGAACTCAAGACAAAATCAAACAGCGTCGAGAAACTTCTGGGCTTAAACCACCGCGGGAAAACCGTCATTGCCTGGTCGGTAAACCCGCAGAAAACAGCGGACTCCGAGGAAAAGGGCTCCTCAAGTTTAGATGAGAGAATCGCCGCCGCAAAAAAATGCGCCGGCGACGGATACCATATAGCCCTCCATTTTGACCCGCTGATCTATTCGCCCGGCTGGGAAAAGGTCTATAAGGAAACGATCGAAAAAATCTTTGCGGTAATTCCCGCGCGCAAAATTATCTGGGTGAGTATCGGAGCGTTCAGGTTCTACCCGCAGATGAAACCCGTAATGCGGGCGAGGTTCCCCGCCTCAAAAATCTTGAGCGGGGAATTCACGGCATGCAGCGACGGAAAATTCCGCTATCTGAAGTTCATCCGTCTAAAAATGTTCGGGACGATAACCGCATTCCTGCAGAAATTCGATAAAACCATGCGGATTTATTTCTGCATGGAAAGCGGCGAAATCTGGAGAAGAAGTTTCTCGCGCCTGCCTTCCGAAATAAGGAACCTCGACCTGATTTTTAGGAGCTGACGCATTCAGCGAGCGGTTTTGGCAAGCGGGGCTGTGTGAGCGAGGAGTTTTACCCATACCCGGAGCGAACCCAGAGCGAGCCCTCTCACGAGAGCGTCCCCGCTGGCAAAGCCGTGAGCAATAAGAGAATGGTTCTTGAAGAGAACAGGGAACAACTAACCGAAAATTTTCCTGTAAAAAGGTTTTTTAACTTCCTTCAACTGTTTTTCGAGATTTTCAACTTCCTTCGTTAATTCCTTTCTCGTCGCATCCGTTATATAAAACTTGTCAAGAAGTTCGCGCCATTCATCGTCCCATTTGTCCTTCCTGCGGTCAAAGTCGTTCATTCTCCGTTCCAGTTCGGCTGCAGTTCTCAAACGTTCATCGTCCCACCTGTTTCTTTCTTTCTCAAAGATGACCCTTATATTCGCCAGTTCGTTCGCAAGCGCCTCTTTTTCGACGGAGGCGCGGGAGACCTTCAATCTGAAATCGTTGAGGCCCGATTCCTCTCTGGCGCGGGCCTCCGCCTCAACCGCTTTTTTCTCCTGTATGAAAAGAGTCTCTCTGTCTTTCAAAGCATTTTTCAAATTAAGGATTCCGTTATTGGAGTTCTTCACTTCCGCTTCCGCCTGCAGGACTCTTTCTCTCGATGCCGCCTGCGTCTCCTGCATATTCCTGATCTTATCCTCCACGGCAATCTTTTCATTGCGGAGGTTCCGAAGGTCATCATCTTTCTGCGCAGCTGCTTTTTTCAGGTCATCTATTGCGTTCTTCAGGTTTTCCTTTTCAATCAAATACGCATCTTTAATTCTGGAGAGCCCCTCCGTAAATTCCCGCTCCGTGACAAGCAGCCGCTTCTCGCGCGCGGAGAGTTCCGCTTCTTTTATTCCCAGTTTCTCTCCCCTGTTGGCTTCGGACAAAAGTTGTTTTTCAAGTGAAGTTATTTTTTCTTTGTCTCCTAAAATTTCCTTCTCCCTGTCCGCCAGGCGTTTCCTCCATTCAAGAACAATTTCTTCCTTTTCCCTCTTGAACTTTTCGCAGGCCGAACGGAGGTCATGCCCCTGCTGGCTCGCTTCCAGGAATTTGTTATAGTGCGTGCTTACTTCGTCCCGCAAGCGGTTCCTTTCTCTTATAAAATCAAGCGTTTTCGCTTCAATTTCATTTTTTCTGCGGCGGTCTATATCCTGTATCTGTGTTTTTAAATTCCTGACGTCCTCCTCCGCAGTTTCTTTCTTGCTCACAAGCGCAATTTTTTCCGTTTCAAAGAGTTCCCTGAGATGTTTCCCTTTCTCCGAGCCGACTTCCTTCAAATTCTTTATTAAGTCCTCTCGGTTCGAGACCTGCAGTTCGAGGGCTTTCTTTTCGTTTTCAAAAGAGAAAATCTTCTTTTTAAAACCCTCAATTTCATCGTTGCTCCTCTGCGTAATCAAGGCGAGTTCGTAATCCTTTGACTTTCTGATATCCGCTATATTTTTGTCTTTTAAATTTATTGTCTCCGCGAGTTCCTTGATTTTCGTTTCACTTTCCACCCTTAAATTCTGCAGGGCCTTTTCCCTCTCTTCCATCTCCTGAAAAAGTTTCATTCTATCGCGGCTGTCGCCGAGGCCCTTCGCCCTCAACTGTTCAACGTACATCTGCGACTGTCTCTCGGTTTCCTTTGAAAAACTTTCCAATTGCAGGCGCAGTTTCTCCTGAAGTTTTGATATTTCAAGTTTCAAACCGGAAATCTCCGATTCCCTTACATTAATCCGGGCGGCGAGGTTTGCCTCCGTTTCTTTTAATCTGGAATCCGCAAAAGTAAGTTCCGTTTCTTTCGCCTTGAGAGAGGCGTCAATCACGGCGACTTCCTTCTCTGTCCGGGCGACAATACGGTTTTTCTCCTCTTCCTTCCTGTTGAGTTCTTCCCTGAATCTCTGCCTTTCCGCCTCAAACTGGCGGGTGGCGCTGGAAATCTCGTCCTCAAACCTATGTCTGGCGGCGGCGATTTCCATTTCCTTTTCCTTGTAAGAGTTCTGGATAATCCCCTCTTTTTCAGCGAGGATATTTTTCAATTTTTCCGTCTCGTCAACCTTCTCTAAAATCGTTTTGTGGAGTTCCTGCGAACGCATTTCAAACGACGATTTAAGAGCGGTCAGCTCATTTATTTTTTCGTTAAACTGATTGACAAGTTCCGTCTCGTGCTGCTGATGCTGTGATTTCAGGTCCACAATCTTATCGAACTTGTCTCTCTGGTTTGCGAAAATTTCCTCTTCCGCAAACTTCAGCCGGCGGGTCCAGTCGGCGTTTACTTCATTGATTTTTGCGGACAGGTTTTTTATTTCATCTTCCTTCGATGCGATTCCCCTGACATATTCTTCTTCCCTTTTCGCAAGCAGAACCCTGCCGCGCTCGACCTGAACTCTCAGGTCTTCTATTCTGCCGTTAAAATTACTTTTGTTCGAGGCGCGCTCTCTCTTTAATTCCTCAATCTCCCTTTCCTTTATGAGGATCGTTTCCGACAGGCGCTCTTTTTCGTCCAGAACTCTCTTTAACCTGTGTTCTTCCTCCGCAAAACGCTTTTCAAACGCCTCTTTCTCTTCCTGGATGCGGCTCTTTAAAAATTTAATTTCCTCCGCATCCTGCGCCTGAACCGCGTCCAATTCTTTTTCTTTTGAGTTAATCGCAATGCGGAATTCGGAATTCTGCCGCTCAATCTGCTGCTGTAGCCCGAAAAGTTCGACGTCTTTCTTTTTGTTCTGCTCGGCGAAACCGCGCCTTTCCTCTTCCAGCGCCTCATTCATCCGGGCAATCTGCTGCTCAAGGTCTTTTTTGGCGTTTTCAACTTTCTCAAGCCGCTCGGACCAGCCCCGTCTGGTTGAGTCCTCCCTTAAAACCGACTCCGCCCGCACCACATTGCTTGACTCTTCAAGTTCCTGTATTCTTCTTAAACTTTCAGCGCGCTCCCTCTCAATCTGATTCCGGAGTTCGGAAAGAACCCTCTCCTTCTCCGAAACATCCTCAGCCAGTTTCTTTTCCGTTTCAAAGATTCTCGCCTTTGCTTCCTTTATATCCCTGTCCTTCAACTGCAGCTGAACGCCCGACTGGGAACGCTCCGACTCAACCGTTGTGTTTAACTTGACAATCTCCCCCTGCAAGTCGAGAATTTTCTGATTCAGTTCATTTTCCCTGAGAATGTTCTCGCCCCTGATGAGACCCGTGTCTTCCTGTGATTTGTCAATTTCCGCATTCATTGCCTTGAGTTCTTCCGATTTTGCCGAAAGTTCCTTACGGAGGTCTGAAATTTTCTCCTCGATTTTAGATGATATTTCTTCTTTCTCTTTTGCCGAGGATGTGAGTTTTTCTTCGTAACCCTTTTTCAGAAAAGAAATGTTCTTTTCAAGATTTTCTATCTGGTCCAAAAGATTTTTCTCTCTTTCAAAAAACCGGCGGCGTTCCTGTTCCTGCACCGAAACCGATTCGGATTCCTTTACGGCGATTTCCGCATACAGGGAATTTTTTTCTTCTTCCCGGCTTTTCAGAAGATGTTCCCATGTTCTTCTCTCGTCCCTGTATTCCTCGTCCGTTTTCTGCAGCCGGGTCTGCAGGTCCTTTAATCCGGAAAGAAGAGAACTTTCTCTCTCTTTGAATTCCGTCCTGAGAGCAATGTTTTCCGACTGGATTTTAAGAATTTTTTCGGAATACTCGCCCCTCTCTCTTTCAAGACGGGCTTTCAGGAACTCGATTTCCGAAAGCATGTCCTCTTTCAGTTTTGAAATGCCTTCGGTATCTAACTTACGTTTCTCCATTCTTTCTCCGATTGATTCTTTCTGCTCATTGTTCTGTTATTTGACAAATTTTTGTTCAACTTGTAAAGAGGGGAATTTCAGAACCGCCGCCAGCTCGGCAGGCGCATCAACAATCTAACAGCAAAAATTAACCCGTTAACTCCAAAGGCGAAGTGACTTCCCAGGAGAAATTTCTTTAATTGCGGATTTTGACGGGTGAGAAAAAAAATAGAAGAAAAAGTAGGCGTACCCTTTTCCCCTTGACAGGTGGACAATATGGTATTATAATGGACAATAATGGAAATTAGGGGAGTATTTTGACGCAGGATATATTGACAATCCGACAGGTAGCCGGTTACCTGCAGTTGAACGAAAAGACAATTTACAGGATGATTAAGTCCGGAAAGATACCTTGCTTCAGAATCAACGGTTCATGGAGATTCAAAAAGTCAGCCGTGGAAACGTGGATCGACTCTCTTAATACTTTTACCGAAACTCCGGGCGCAGCAAAAGCCGGGCGGCGGGCCGCAAAAATGAGGAAGAAGTAAAATGCCGTATTTCCTTTTAATTTTGGCGGCATCTTTTATCGGGTATAAAATAATCCCCAGGCCTCCCGTATATCGGAAATCGGCGATTGTAATTACCGAAGACAAAAAAGATTACGGGCAAAACATTGCAGCCGAAAAAGTAAAAGAGCCCGCCGGCACAAACAGAGAACCACCGCCGGACAAACATCCTGCAACACTTACCGAATATATGGAAGAAAATATAAAAGACGGGGCAGATAAGAATTTTACCAAAGAAACCATTCCGCAGGAAAAGAAACCGACTGCTATTGACCTGCTCAGAGCGCCCGGTGAAAAACCGCCGGGGCCCCGGGCAGCGGACTGGATTGATGCGGAAATAAGGACTCTCGTTTTTACGGGGTTTGACGAACCGTCAAAGAGCATTACGGATTTTTTTAAGCGTCAGGAATATGCGCGGCTTAAAAAACTAATTTTAGAAGACACATTTTTAAAACTGTCCCTAACAAATGAAATGTATAAACATTACATACTCGGAGAAATTGAATTTAAGAACGGGAAATACGGCGAGGCAATAAAATATTATGATATGGCGGCAAGTTCGCCAACAGAGCGGTGGGTGGCGGAATTTGCGTCATTCAGAAAAGCGGAATCCCTTTATAATATGGGGAAATTTGAACAGGCGGGGGAAGTTTTCAGCGGAATCAAATGGGGGAGTAACTTACTCATACCTGAAACAGAGTTCTCAAAGGCGCAGTGTTATCTGAAAACAGGAAAAACAAAAACAGCATCCGGCATAATGGAACAACTGATGTCAAAATATGAAGGGTATAACGCAAGCGACAAAGCCAATTACTGCACAGGTCTTATCCTTTACTATCAGGGTCGCAGCGGCGAGGCGAAAATTTTTTTTGAAAAGGCTGCAAACGCTAACTTCGAAGAGCAGACCTTGAGTGAATTTTATCTGGCTAAATGTCTTGAGGCAGAGGGCCGGCTTCTGCAGGCAAGCGCGCTCTTTAAAAAAATCCATGACGAGAACAAAAAAAGCGCAGTCGCCGACGATGCAATGTTCTGCCGTGGAATGATTTTTTACAGAATGAAAGAATACGACTCCGCCGCAGAGATTTTCCTGAACGTTCTCAGAAAATATCCCGCAGGCGCATTCGCTCCTTACGCCCGGTTTATGACGGGCTGCTGCCGGTTTGAGACCGGACAGTACAGAACCGCAATTGCAAACTGCGAACATTTTATGCGGGATTCCA
>JBDRMV010000161.1:0-30797 GCA_043811795.1 bacterium
GTCTGCCGAGCACTCAATTTTGGTTGAGTGCTTGGCCGCAGCGAAAGATTCCCTGGCGACTGTTTAATAAAAACACAGCTCCCTGCAAACTCGTAAGAGGAAGTATAGGGGGTGACACCTGACCAATGCCGGAAGGTCAACCACGGTGGGTGCTTTGTCGCAAGATGAAGCGCTGGACTGTGTAAGCCCCGGTGAATGTCGGCGATAACTATAATCGTCCTAAGGTAGCGCAATTCCTTGTCGGGTAAGTTCCGACGTGCACGAATGGTGTAATGAGTGGGAAACTGTCTCGAGGACTCGCTCGGTGAAAATGCACTTCCGGTGAAGATGCCGGATACCTGTAGTTAGACGAAAAGACCCCAGGAGCTTTACTACAGCTTCGTATTGGCATTACGTGCTGCATGCGTAGCATAGGTGGCAGAGATTGAAGCATTGCTTTCGGGCGGTGTGGACTCATCAGTGAAATACCACTCTTGTTGTGTGTAATGTCTAACCCCGTTGGGATCCAACGGGGGACCGTGCGTGGCAGGTAGTTTTGGTGGGGCGCTATCCTCGACTTAGCGCCCATCTGACCAACTAATAGAAAACAGGAAAATATAAAAAGGGGGACTGTGCGAAGAGATTCGCATAAGCAATTTGGCTAAATGCTGGAACATCCGAGAATCTTCAAGTACTCGCCGTAAGGCAGTAAAAATCTTGAAGTGCGGACAATCAGCAGGGAAGGCTCGTGCGCTTCACAGAGGAGAGACAGGATTTCTGCTTTTAGTAATCTTGGATAAGCATGCCAAGGTGAACTCAGAATGTTGTTCCTGTCTCCCCTCGCCGAACTTTTGTTCGGCTCCTCTGTGAAGCGTGCGAGAACCCTCAGAGACTATATGCCAGACGCCATCGAAAGGTGGATGAAGATATAGCCCGATCTGCGTGGCGACATGCAGGTGTACTTAAACGCAAACGTACACATCCATGAACACGAAAGAAATTCGTGAGAAGAAAAAAGATTTGAAGTTATCCAAGCGACAACGGGAATTAATCGTCGGGCTTTTGCTCGGCGATGGACATCTTGAAACACAAAACGGTGGACGTACATATCGGCTTAAAGTCGAACACGGCTCCGTCCAACGCGAATACCTCGAATGGCTCGCGAAAGAATTTCAAGAATGGCTTTTGTCCGGCTGGTATGAAAAGCGACGCGGAGCGAAAATGGTGTATGGATTCACAACAGTGAGCCATTCTGCGTTTCGGTTCTATGGCGCGCAATTCTACCAAAACGGAAAGAAACGAATCCCGCCGCTTATCAAGAAATTGATGAGTCAGTTTTCACTTGCGATTTGGTTTCTTGATGACGGTTCTGCGAAATCGTCCAAGCACCGTTCGCTTGTGATTCATTCACTCGGATATAATCGCAAAGATCTAGAATTAACGCAGGAAGCACTTCGACGCTTCGGTATCGAAAGCTCTCTGCACAAGCAACGCAATAACTCATTTCGTTTGTATCTTCCGCACGCGAGTTCGCTCATTATTGAGCAATTTGTCCGGCCGATATTAAATGAAGTGCCAACGCTTGCTTACAAAATGGAAAACATAAAGCCTAAAAAGTAACGGAGGAGTCTATTAAGGTTCCCTAGGCGCGAATGGAAACCGTGCTGATAGTGTAATGGCACAAGGGAGCTTGACTGTAAGGGGTACATCCCAAGCAGGTGCGAAAGCAGAGCATAGTGAACCGAAGGTCCGCTTTAGACGCGGCCTGAGATTATCGGATAAAAGCTACTCTGGGGATAACAGGCTGGTTCCGCCTAAGAGTCCATATCGACGGCGGAGTTCGGCACCTTAACTTTAAGTTATAAATTAAACTTGACATCGGGGTGCCTATAGCAGTAATGCTATATAAAAAAAATTGGCTTATAACGGTGAACTCCATAATAAATATCAGCTATTATAATATTATGGACAATACCGTGGGAAGTCTAACTCAATTACAAAAATCAGTAATAATAGGATCATCAATTGACCCATTTATTATTCCTTCTATAAAATACAAATTGAGTTATGACCCTGTAGAGACTTCGTCTCACAAATAATTTATTCAAAGGACGGGAGTTCGCCAAAGAAGCGAGCTAATACGCCAAACCCCTGTATTTTTGATTTTACAGGGTGAAGATATAGTCCACGCCATTAGTAATAATGGATTAAGGGTTTGAGAGAAAATTAAATACATTATTTTCTTTCAAATCACAACGAGCGATGTCGGCTCGACTTATCCTGGGGCTGGAGAAAACATACCTTCTCTCCCTGTTGGAAACGACAGGGTAATAAACGAACCCAAAACGGCGAAGGCCGAACCATAGCGCGTAGCAGATTTGTGTTGTTCGCAGATCATAGTATGCTATACATATGGTGGCTAATGCCGTGGGAAAGAAATTTTCTGAAGTTAAAAGAGCATATTTAGCAGGTTTTCTTGATGCAGATGGCGCTATTATGGCGATTATTGAGAAACATCAAGGAAAGAAATATGGCTATAGAGTAAGGGTAGTATTTAAAATCACACAATGTAACGATGTTGTTCTTTTTTGGTTTAAAAACACATTTGAGGTGGGTTTGGTCAGAAAAAACAAAACTACGTATGATTGGATAATACGCGACCAAAAGCAGGTTTATTGTTTGCTACAATTGGTTGCGCCATACTGTAAAGTTAAACAAAATCAAGTGCGTATTGCGATGAAGATACTTACAATGCCAGTAGTATCTGAGCAAAACTTATTTGAATGTGCTCAATTAGCGGATACATTGTCGAAGTTTAATGTTCGATCCAAAAATCGACGTAAAAATTATGCTTCAATGGTCCAAGAACATCTCTCCCGTAACGACTGAGCAATGTTGTTTTGGCAACAATGCGAGATAGTGTCAAAGGTTATTTAACCTCGTGGCATTATAATACGGTTCGCACCTACATTCGTGGTGGTAACATCACTGGATATGGTGAAGGCATAGTCTGATACCCATAGGAATATGGGAAAACATTATGAGGTCCCAAGGGTTTGGCTGTTCGCCAATTAAAAAGTCACGCGAGCTGGGTTAAAACCGTAAAGCATTTTTGTTTTATGGGTGTGGTATGAGGTCTTGTAAATAAATAACCTCCACAATTTCATCTTATCTTTATATTATATTTTCCTGAAAAAACTTTCAAAATATACTTATATTCTTCAAGTTTTTATCAGAAAAATCTAATATAAATCTAAGCGAACTTGAGAATGTTATTTATTTACAAGACCTGGGTTTTCTGTAAAGAATGTTTTACAGTTTTAATCCACATCGAACGCTTTTCGTCTATGAAAAAGTTTAGTAACCAACAAATATCACGGCGGTTTATAGGTTTATAAAAACAATCTATAAAAGAAGTCGGTGTATATCGGTGGAATCCGAACTGTATAAATTGAATTGAATACAGAGGACAATACCGAGGGAAATCCTCTCATGATATTCATTATTGTGAATATGTAATGATGACCCCGTAGAGACTAACAATTGACCATCTTTTACTTATAATTATTATAAATAAAGGATGAATATATAGTCCGATCCCGCTAGTAATAGCGGTGTTACGATAATAATCGTAGCTACAATTGCGTGAGACAGGTTGGTCTCCTATCTGCTGCAGGCGTCGAAATTTGAGAAGATCTGCTCCTAGTAAAATATTGCTACTTCACGGCGAAATCCGTGATGACAATGTGGCTAATAACGGTGGAACCTTCATAAGGGGCTCAAAACAAAATGAGTATGTTATTTTTTTTGACCCCCAGTTTGTTTTGGTCTAAGAATTATTCACAACAACGGTCCGTTGTGATATAATTTGCTTGAGGACCAGAACCTCTTTAAGGCAATACCGTGGGAAGTCAATCAAACAATAATTTAAGTCATTGACAAGTATATAAATTGTTTGGTTTGACCCCGTAACGACTTGTTGTTCATCATTATACCGATGTACAACGGAC
The DNA here is from genome assembly GCA_043811795.1 of bacterium. Classification (GTDB taxonomy): domain Bacteria; phylum CG03; class CG03; order CG03; family CG03; genus JBDRMV01. The sequence goes on from JBDRMV010000161.1 coordinate 3,990, forward strand.
TTGTATGGAATTCGAATTATAATTTTATAGAAAGTTATAACGAGCCATATGGGTAATACGCCACCACCCTCACTTAAATATTCATGCAAGAAGGGTGAAGATATAGTCTGTGCTCCTAGAAATAGGGGATATAATCTAAACCATAAAGTGGTTGGATTTACACGACGAGAGGACCGGAGTGGACTGACCTCTGGTGTACCAGTTGTTCCGCCAGGAGCATCGCTGGGAAGCCACGTTTGGCAAGGATAACCGCTGAAAGCATCTAAGCGGGAAGCCAACTTTAAGATTAGATTTCCCTGTCTGAAGTTCGAGCCTTCGGGTTCGGGCAGAGGATGATAAGGTCCCTGGAAGACTACCAGGTCCCGCAAGGGCTCCTGCCGAGTTTCGACAAGGCGGGAGGATAGGCAGATGGTGTAAGGCAAGTAATTGCCGGTTGATGCGCTTTCGGGCGCAGAGACCTTCGTTTTTGATTTTTCGACTTCGGTTGGATTTGAGAAAATGTTGAGCCAATCTGTACTAATAGACCGAATGACTTGACCGTATTATTCAATCTTGCTTTTAAAAATAAATTTGTGGTGACTATAGCGAAGGGGCAACACCCGTTCCCATTCCGAACACGGCCGTTAAGACCTTCAGCGCCGATGGTACTTTGTTTTCAAGGGAGAGTAGGACGTCGCCACATTTTTTTTTATCCTCTCGCTAAAAAAGGATAAAGTTATTAGGCATATGCACATGAATCAAGTTGATATATTAAACAGGAAAATCGGGTCACCTCTATTGGAAAATGGGTCGCTTCTATTTTTTATTTTTGTATCAGTAAGAAAAAATAGAGGTGACCCGATTTTCCAATAAATAGAAGTGACCCATTTTCGCATTTAAGGCGATCGCTGGAATCAAGTGCATATGCCTAAAAGTTATTTTATTGTACACCGTTCCCTTGCACAAAGAGTATAACAAGGGGAATCCGGCCGTCAATTGTTTTTACGGTAATGGGTTTGAGGGTTACTTCTTTTTTTGACGAAGACGGGAAATAAACACCCACCGTGTCCGATTTCAGGTTTTCTACGAGAACTCTTTTCAGAAATCTGTTGAAATCGACATTCTGCGCGTGTTTCCTGACAACATCAAGAGAGAATTCCTTGCTTTCCACCTTCCATATTTTCTGCGCCGTCGGATTTAAGACGGCGGAATTCTCTTCGAAGTCAATTACAATCAGTGGCTCTGATACATTCGCGAGAAGTTTTGAAAATGCTTTTACCGACTTGGAAACATCTTTTGCCCTCAGGGAATCGTACTCCTTCATATCTTTGAAAAGATGACTGATGTTAAGGGAAAGTAAATCAAATTCATCGCGGATTTTCTCGGGGAAGTCCGTGGTAAACGAGCCGGAGGAAGCAACCTGCAGCTGGTTGTTGATTTTTTTAAGTTTCAGGGAAAAAGAAAAAAGCAAATAGAGGACCCCTGCTATCAGCAGTGCATTTGCGCATATTATCAGGATGGAACAGGTCCTCCCGCAGGTAAATATAACCGTAAATATTGAAAAAAATCCGAGAAACAACAGGATAAAAAGTATTTTTTTGTAAAGCGTTTTCACTCTGCGGGTTTCACAAATTTTCGATATCTTTATTGTTTCCGGCAATAATAATGATGTCGTTCGCATCAAAAATTATCTGAGGGTCGGGGACTGTGTCTATTTCTTCTTTAAGTTTTCTGCTCCCGTTTGTCTTGTCAATGTCAGGAGCGTTTCTTTTTAGGGCAACGATGTTAATTTTGCTTTTCTGTCTTAAGTTCAAGTCGGCAAGGCGTTTTCCCACGAACTTTGCAGGCACCTTTAGTTCAACCATTGAATGATTTTCACCGAGCGTAACCCTTTTGAGTATTCTGGGGGCTATGATTGTATTGGCAAGTTCGCTGCCCATTTCTTCCTCTATTTCTATTATCCTGTCAACCCCGATGGATTTTAATATTTCTTTCTGCATGGATGTGACGGACCGGCTGAAAATTACGGGAATCCCGAGTTTTTTCAGGAGTATCGTCGTGAGCAGACTCGCTTCCACATCCTCCCCTATCGCCACACACGCCAGATCCACGTTTTCAAGCCCGAGATTTTTCAGCGTTTTTTCATCCGTAGAATCGCAGGCGACGGCGACCGTTACGTAGTCCTTTATTTCTTCTATTTTGTCTTTGTCCCGGTCGACGGCGATTATTTCTATGCTGCTTTTCGCGAGCGATTTGGCAAGAGCTTTGCCGAAACTCCCCATGCCGAAAATTGCTATCTGCCGCATTTCTAAACCTCCTATTACACTTATTCTTTCGTATACAATTCCCGGTTGCTTGACTCAATAGGGGGATTCTCCCCCCTGATTGTACTCCTCACGCGCTTACCAGCGCATTCGTCGCTTGTCACCCCCCAGAAGGTAAATACTTTGTTGCTTTTTACGTGCATACACCGTTGGTTAAACCTGATACAGTATATCAAATTCCAAATAAACAATACATTGCATCTCTATCCGAGCATCACGCGTTCGCTCGCGTATGAGATGGACAATCTCTCCTTCCTGCCGATTGCGGCAAGAGCTATCGTCAAAGGCCCCAGACGTCCCATAAACATCACGGCGGTTAGAACCTGTTTTGAAGTATCCGACAGACTGGCTGTTATACCTGTGGAAAGCCCGACCGTTCCGAAGGCGGAGACGACTTCGAAAACAATATTCTGGAGAGGAAAATTTTCAACATAAAGGATGATACTGCAGGCAGTGAATGTTATTACGGCAGCGTAAACTAAAATTGCGACCGCCCTGCCGGCGAGAAACGACGGGATGCTGCGCCGGTATATGACAAGGTCGCCGCGGGACCTGATGTGGTTCAGGGCAAGCAGAAATATCACCGCAAAAGTTATGGTTTTTATCCCGCCGCCGGTTCCGCCGGGTGAGGCGCCGATAAACATCAGCGCGCAGGTTATGAATTTGCTGAAAGGTTTTATTTTTGAGGTGTCTATCGAATTGAAACCTGCGGTGCGGGCGGTTACCGAGCAGAATATCGAATTTGCCCATTTTGCATTTTTGCTCATGCCGGCAAGAACGTTGTTCTTTTCAGCCGCGTAGAAAAATAAGGTTCCGGATAAAAGAAGAATAAGTGTGGTTGCTACTGCAAGTTTCGTGTGCAGTTTAAAGCGGCGGGTTTCCCGCGAAATGTAATTTTTACAATCAAGAAGAACGACAAAACCGATTCCCCCGAGAATTATCAGAACGCCGACAACGGTAAGAATGTATATGTTTGAAGAAAATTCCGTAATACTTGTGTCAAAGAGAGAGAAACCCGCGTTACAGAACGCGGATACGGAATGGAAGAGAGCCATTTTGAATGCCTCAACCGGCGGAAAGCAGGTTCTGAAACCGAAGAAAAGCAGAACCGTTCCAGCCGCTTCAGCACCGAACGTGAATATCAGCAGGAAGTTCAGTATTTTTCTGGCACTCCGGATATTATCCTCGTTGAGGGCGTCCACAAGAAGCATTTCCTGCGCTTTTGATATTTTTTTGCCCAGCGTAATTATCAGGGCTATGGAAAAAGTCATTAAACCGAGCGCGCCGAGTTGTATAAGAAGCAGTATGACCGTCTTGCCGAAGAAAGTGAACCCGAGCGGGGTGCTGCGCACAATAAGCCCTGTGACGCAGGTCGCGGAAGTCGCCGTAAAAATGGCGTCCACGAAAGAAATAGGGTAGCCGGCCGGTGTCGCGGCAGGAAGCATCAGCATCAATGTTCCCAACAGTATTGCTGCGATAAAACCGAGGACAAGACCCAGCGCCGGTCTGTTGGCAATTGAGAAAATCATTTCTGAATTTTACAATAAATGAATGTCAAAAACAATAGTTGGGGACGGTTCTTATGTAAGGGGGCAGGTCTTTTCAAGAACTGTCCCCTTACATAGTTGTTAATTTACTTGAATTTTGCGCCGCAGTTAGGACAAAATTTATCAGTTTCAGAAGCAATTCCTTCGCATTCGGAGCATTTGAATTTTTTCAGGATTTTCTCCGGAGAGCTTTTAGCCGGCAACTCCCTTTTAAGATTTAAGGTTTCATCGCTTATTTGCAGGATTTTTTCTTTGTGTTCTTTGTTTTCTTCTGTGATTTTTTTAATGGATACAAGAGATGTTTTTAACTCCTCAGTTTTTTTCAAAACATCAGTTTCCATTTGTTTTAAATTTTCCCGATATTGAATTTTCAGGTCTTCCATTTTTTTATTACGGTTTTTTATATCTTCAAGCAACCCGTCTTTGGTCTCTTTTAATTTCTGTTCGCTTTCTTGAGCCCTTTCCAATTTCTCCGTCAAGTCGTCTACCTGCCGGTTCCATATATTCTCCTGCTGAGCAATACAATCCCGCAGGTTGGCAATTTCCTTTTCCTTACTATCCAGCGTCTGAACCCATTCCTGTTTCCTCTCTTTTTTATCCTTTTCTTTTTCAGCCAATTCTTTTTTCAGTAATTCGATTTCCTGATTTAGCCCCGACTTTAAATCTTTGATTTCCTCATTTTTTGTCCGCCATTTATTTTCAAATTCCTTTTCAAGGCGGGCAATAGTGTCCTGCAGGACTTTGATCTCATCTTCTTTGCTTCTTGCCGCTTCAACCAGAATTGCCCGCTCTTCTTCGATATCTTTTTCCCTGGAATCCAATTCCCGTCTTACTTGAGTTAGCTGGGCTTTCATCTCTTTAATTTCAGCACTTTGTTCTTCTTTCTCTTTTTTCAGATTTTTAGCTCTATCTTCAGAAATTGCTGTTATTTCTGTTTTTTCTTTTTTTATAACTTCTATTTTATTGTTTCGATGCGCTAAAGATTCTTTCAATGTTTTTAACACCTGCTCCTGCCCCGATAACTGTTCGGCAAGATGACTGTTATTCTCTTCCAGTATATCTTTCTGCTGTTTTAACTCATATTCTTTAGCCTGGAACCCTTCGATTAACTTTGTTCTTTCCTCACGGCAAGAATTTTTAATTGCCTCAGACTTCTCCTTGAAAAGATTATCTTTTTCGGTGGCTTTTTGTTTTAATAATTGAATTTCATCATCTTTTTTTCCGAGTATCTCAATTCTGACTTCCTTCTCTTCCTGCACTACCCTTTCCAAAGACATTATTTCCTGCCGGAATTGTTCTGTTCTTTCATTGACCTCTTCTTTTCGCCGGCGGCTTATTTCTTCTAACTCATTATTTCGCCGGACCAGGGATTCTTTCAGTATTTTGACTTCCTGCTCGTCTTCCAGCAGTTTTTCCTGCAGCCGCCTGTTTTCCACTGATAGAATATCTTCCCGGGTTTTTAATTCCCCCTTTTTGACATGGAACTCTTTTAGTAATTCTTTTCTTCGCTGTTCTAAACCGGATTTAACCGTTCTAATTTCCTGCTCTTTCCTTTGCAGTAATTCCTTTTCCTGCCTTAATTTTTCTTTCTCCTCTTGTAATATTATTTTATTTTCCTGCAAAGTTTCTTCCAGGCTTCTCTTTAGATTTTCCAATTCGTTCTGTTTGCCGGCATAATTTTTCTGCAGCCGGATTTTCTCCTGCAATATATTCTCCCGCAGTTTTTTGTTTGTATCAATAGCGTCCTGCAGGCTGTCAATCTCCCGCTCTTTTTTTCGCATATCATAATCAAGGATTATATTTTTACCCGCCCCCATTATTGTTTTTAATTCCGCCCCGGATTCGCGTAATTCTTCCAGTTTTTTATTCAAAATTCTATCTTGCTTTTCCAACTGTTCTTTATCTGAAGATTCAAGGTCTGTCATTTCTTTGATATTTCCAGCCATTTTAAACAACCGAACCGGCGTCTTCTAATACTTCTTTTAATTTTTGCATGAGATTTTCCGGAACTTTCTTTTCTACGTAAAATCTTTTTAGATATTTAATTGCTTTGGAACGAATGCTTGTCTCCGTATCATGCGCCAAAAGTAGTAAATGTTCAACTGCTTCCGGAGACCCTATTTTTTCGAACGCCCATTCCGCGCTTAAGCGCATCCACTTACTGGAATAATGGGTCATGGCACGCAAGGTATTCATGGCAATTTCAGGATTATATCCATATAGCGCCTTTGCGGCGTTTGCTCTTACGCGACTGTCGGAATCCGATAAACAGGGAACTAATATTCTTTCGATTATTTCAGAGGGAGAACCTCTCAGCTCTTCAGCAATTAATTCCACCCCCCGGGCTCTCACATGAGCATTAGGATTTTCTAACATCGCTCTTGTCGTCCTATCAGGGACATAATTTTCTGCTGTAGGCTCGATGATTTTTTGTTTAGCGGGGGGAGGTGAGTCGAGCAGAATTTTACTTGCAGTTTTTTTCACGGGTGGAGGTGGAGGTGGAACCTGGATTTTCTGCTTGTCCTGCGGGATAACTTCTTGTATCGCAAGGGGTTGCTTTCTTTTCTTAAAATAAGAGAAAAAAGTTATAAAAAGCATGGAAGTAATTCCTGCGCTGAACCACAGATTTATCTTTGAAGGCTTTTTCTCTGCCGGGATTGGTTTTACGGGGGCTTTAACCGGTAAGATATCTAGTTCTTTTTTTTGGGGGGTGGGCCGGGGTAAAACTTTTTTTACGGGGAGGTTTTCTTTTGCGACTATTTTGGCAACTTTTTTCTCTTTCTTTTTTCCTGTCAAAACACCGGGTTTCTTTTTTATTGAAATAAGAGACTTCAATTTCTTTGCTTCACTGTTTGCGGGCGCTAAAACCAATATCCTGTCAAAACATTTCAACGCATTTGAATTTCTTTTTGCCGCAAGTTCGTTTTTGCCTTTGGCCATGAGAGCTTCTATAAGACTTTCTTTTATGTCTTCAACATCTATAAGACTTTCTTTTGTAACTTCCTGCTTTTTGAGTTCATAGGATTTTTCAAATGCTTCTATTGCTCCCGCCAAGTCCTTTTCTACGGATTTTAATAGCCCGGAGCTGAAAAAATATTCCGCATTTTCATCGGCTCCGAAAAGAGTTACGGCAGTTACGGCAGCAGCAAAACCGAGGATGAAAGCCGCGGCCGACCTTTTGGCAATTGAAAAAATCATTTTTGGATTTTACAATATCGGGAGGCAGAAAACAAGGAGATATTATATTTTTTTCTTTGATAGATTTTCAATGTTTTTTTGCAGGATTTCCTTTTCTTTGATTCCGAGCTGGATTGCCTTTTCCCAGCAGAAAATTGCTTTTTTGCGCTCATTGTTAAGGTAATAAGCGTTTCCAAGATCGTTATAGACCTCCCCGTAATGCCTTATTTTAACCGAGTTTTGGAATGCCTGTATCGCTTTCGGGTAGTTTTTCACCGCTATATATGACATCCCGAGATAATATGTAATCTTCCCGGAGGTTGGGGAATGTCTGTGCGCTTTTTCGAAATATTTGATAGCCGCGTCATAGTTTTTGTTTTCATAAAAATAATAGCCGGTGTTTCTTTCGCTGTCAGAGAGCAGTTCCCTGTATAAAATAAAAACCGATAAAGTTAGAATAAGCAGTAGGGCGATTGTACCCCGCACCGTGCTTGCTCTGGTGTGGGGTGTATCGTCGGCGCGCATTTTGGGCTTAACAGGTGCTCTTTCCCCCGCGAATGATAACGCAAAAACGAAAATCAGCAGGGATGAGGGGAGTTCCATCGGAAAATTCGTGATTCCGTCAAGCAGAAAAGCGCAGAAGCAGGTAAAAGCGAGAAAGTTGGTTTTTCGGAGCAGTATGAATGCTGAACCGAGAAGATATAAATACGCCAGAAAGCCGAGTATTCCCGTTTCGGAAATTATCTGGATGTAATCGTTGTGCATCTTGCTTTCGGAGGTTGATTTCAGGTTAAAATCCCGTTCCACTTTTGCCTGGTAAAGGGCGAAATTTGTTTTTACTCCGCCGATTCCGGCGCCCAGAAAAGGTTTTTCTTTTACAATTTCAAAGCCGACTTTCCACTTGAAGAACCTTTCGGTCACAGAGCCCCTTTTGGAAGAAATTTTATTCTTGAAGAACCTTTCAATCGCAGAACCTCTTTTGGAAGAAAAATTTAATTTATTTCCGCTAAAAGTAATAACGGCGAAAAGAATCAGAAGAAGAATCAGAAGATGAACGGGGAGCAGGATTTTCGGGAAGGAAACAAATTTTTCTTTTTTGAAATGCAGAAAAATCATTATTAAAATTATCGTTGCCGAAAGAATTGAGCCGGCGGTTTCGGTAAGCAGCAGACAAATATATGGTATGAGAGTCAGCCACGCCACTTTTTTTTCTTTTGTCCATTTTACAAAGAAAGGAAAACTAATCAGAAGGAAACTTGACATAAAGTTCGGGTTGCCGAGCGTGGAATAGATTCTGCCTGAAAATTCGTTTTTAAAACCGAGAAATGAAAAGCAGAATTTCTGGTATATCCCGTAGATACAAACGAGTAAAACGGCTGCGGCGATGAGGTTCATTATTTTTTCCCGGTCGTCTTCCGACAAGAGAAAATACAGCAGGAATACCGGAATTTGTTTTGAAAGTTTGACAAGCGAGACGCTGATGTTTGCGCTCTGAGTCATGGACAGAAGAAGCATCGTGATGAAGATTAGAAGTTGTTTTGAGAGGGCTCCCCGAAAACTGATTCCGCCGCGGAATGTTCTTGAGGAAAAAGCGAGAAAAATTACGCAAACGGCAAAAAAATCCTTTATCAGATAATTGTCAAAAGTTAAGGATGTAACCAGCAGCGGGACGAGGATGAAAAGAATTCGGATCAAGCGGTTTTAAGCCAGTTCTTTATTTTTGCAATATACTTTTCAATAAGGGCCTCGGCTTGTTTTTTTGTTTTTGCCTCGCTCGAGATATTGAAACAAGCTCTGTCCGTATCGGGGATAAAAAGAATCCATTTTTTATTATCGTAGAATTTAACGCCGTCAATCAGTTCTCTTTTTCCCGCGGGAAATTCTTCTATGAGTTTTCGCATAAGGAATCCCTTTTTCCCCCAGGGGCAGGGAACTTTTCTGTGAATGATTTTCGGGGCATCTATGGCTCCTGAAACTGCGGCAAGAGAGACATCCAATTTCGAACACATTTCAACGATTTTACAGGCGGAGAACATTGCGTCGAACGACGGCTGGAATTCGGGGAAAATAAAACCGCCTTTCCCGTCGCCGGCAAAAACGACCCCTTTTTCTCTGCTTTTTTGCATTATCCGCTGCGGTGTCGTTCCGACTTTGATAACTTTCATTTTATACTTTTTTGCGATTTCCATCGCTTTCACAGAAGCGTTTACCGGAATGCAGACACTGCCTCCGCGGGCTGTCTCCCCCACAAGGGCCAGCACGCAGAGGAAAGCCTTGGGCGAGTAGATGATTTTGCCTTTTTCGTCTACAAGAAAAAGTTTTTCTCCCCCGACATCAAACATAAAACCGAAGTCGCCCCCGACACTTTTTACGACTTTTGAAAGGGTTTTAAGGGATTCCTCAAATTCTCCTCTTGTTTTGCTCGTCCTCATGGAATGCAGGACGCCGTTCAGGGAGACGTTATTGATTTTAAGGGCTCCTAATATTTCGGGAAAAATAAGTGACGCAGGGGAAAAAGCGTAATCGCAGACGATTTTAGGCATCTTCTGTTTTATGGGCGCGGAGTCAATGCTGTTTATCAAGCCCCCTTTATAATACTGCGTGGCTCCCGGCGGCAGGAATATTTCTCCGATTTCTTCCACTTCTGCCCGCTGGAAGTCCTCTTTGAAAAACACCTGTTCAATGGATTTCTGCTGTGACGGGGAAATTTCACAGCCCGTTTCATCATAGAAAAGTATGTCTATTATGCGGGTGTCAAAAGGCGACATTCTGACATGCACACCCCCGGTCTCGCCCCCCTTTCCGATTTCGTATCTTACGACAGGTATTGGCATTGTCCTTAAATCGCCGACGCGCACTCCCATGGAAATCAGCCCCGCAATTATGGACCTTTTAATCATGCGCGAGGACTGATTTGCGTCCCTGGATGTTATTATATATTTTCCTTTCCCTATTTTTGCGCCGAGCGCGGCGCCGAGACGCGTTGCGAACTCGGGAGTTATTTCGATATTCGCAAGGCCGTTTATTCCGTGAACGCCGAAAAGGTTTCTTGAAAAACGGTCAGCCCAGATGACCGAGGAATTTACGAAAGCATCGGGTTCTACGGTTTTTAGTGGCCATATTTTTATACGCGCCTGAAGAGTGGCCCCGCTTCCTATTTCACATTCAGGTCCTACGACGGCGCCCGGGAATGTCTTTACTCTGTCGGAAATTTTTGTGCAGGAGGCGACGATTGTTTCTCTTAAGTCGCAGTGATGGCCGATTGTTACGCCTGTCTGCAGAACGCTTCTTGAAACATTTGAATATTTGCCTATTGTTACGCCGTTTCCGAAACATGAATAGGCAAGAGTCGCGTAAGGTTCCACGGTAACGTTGCCGCCGAAAATTGCAGGCCCTTCAAATTTGGTCTCTTCCGGTATGGATGTATTTTCCCCGAGCCATACGGGAAAACCGTTTCTTTTGATTTTCCGGCATTTCAGATTGAGTTTTATTTTTTCCCCCATTATATCATAGTGGCATTTTAGATATTCCTCAAGGTTGCCGACGTCTTTCCAGTAACCCGGGCTCGTGTATCCGAACAGGCGTTTTTTGCCTTCGAGAAGCAGCGGGAAAAGGTCTTTGGAAAAATCCACTTCTTTGCCTTCGGGCAGGTATTTGAAAATTCCGGGGGAAAGAATGTACGCGCCGGTGTTTATCGTATCGGAAAAAACCTCGCCCCAGGTCGGTTTTTCGAGAAAACTTGAAATTCTTCCGTCTTTTTTCGTAATAACGATGCCGTATTGAAGGGGGTCTTCCACGCGCGTAAGGATGATTGTTGCGACGGCATTGCGTTTTTTGTGGAATTTTACGGCGGCTTTTAAATCAAAATCGCAGATGATATCGCCGCTTATTACAAGAAAAGTTCCGGGTATTTTGCTACGTAGGGTTCCAACCGCTCCGGCGGTTCCGAGGTCGGCGTGCGTTTTGGTGTAATTCATACTGACGCCGAATTTTTTACCGTCGCCGAAATGCTGTTTTATTGTCTCCGGCTGATAATACAAAAGAGAATCAATGGCGTTGAAATCGTGGCTTTTCAGCAGGGTTACAACGTGCTCCATCAGGGGGATGTTTGCAACGTCCACCATCGGTTTCGGCATGGAAATTGTGAGAGGACGGAGCCGCGTGCCGAAGCCCCCAGCAAGGATTACCGCGCGCATCAGAACTTCATTCTTGTTTCCGCCGTCATAGATTTTGTTTTGTTGCCGGCAGAATCGTAGCTGCGGCGTATGACTACGAACATCGTAACGTTCGGCGCCACGCTGTAGCCGAATTTTGTGGTAAGGATTGCATTCTGGTCAACCTGTTTAATATCGTTCCATGTCCGCGCGCCTCTCTTATCGTAATCCGCTTCAAATGAGTACTGCGCCAGTCCCGGCAGTTTGGCAAGTGATGCTGAAGCAATCAGGTGGGGGTAATAAGGGTCGCCCTTCATTACGTTGTAATTTTCGTAAGACGCCCTGAAATCCAGCAGGTTGAAAAAACTAAACCATGCTTCTACGTAAGGCCCGACTTTTACAGGTTCTTTGGTTTTCCCGCGCAAGTAGTATTCCGCTTTTGTCATAGTGGAATTTTCCGTTGAATACCATTCCCATCTGTCAAGGTCGTAATGTCCGTCAAAGTAGCCGGGCATAAAATTGCTTTCTACAATCCTGTATTCTCCGCGGTATGAAAGGAATCCGATTTTTCCGCTGAGACCGGCAGATTTACCGATGCCTCCATCCTCTAGTGCTATAGTATGCTGAGGGGAAGTAGATAAGTAAATATCTCCGAACTGCATCTTTGCAATGTCTGCGAAAACCGTTGCGCTTAAAAATTTGAAAGTCAGGAGTGGCAGTTCCGCATCGGCGCCTATGACTGTCACCGCATCGTCTTTTGTATCATTCGTTGAATCGGGGTCGGTATCGCTCCCTGCCAGAGCGCCGAGTTTCAAGTTCCTGAGCAGGGGAATGCCCGTAAAAAGGAGAGGCCTGAAATAAAATCTTGCTGCAATAACCTCGGGCAGTGTAACATCTCCGGTCATACCTTCCAGACCCCACTTCTTTCTGTCAAGGTCAAATTCCAGCCCGATTTTTTTAACGTTCGGGTACTGCGCCATGTTTGAATAATTGTTTACAATAAGCCCGTGACCGATTGTGACGGGCCTTCTGAATCTTCCTATGAGAAAATATAACGGGTCAACGTGTTTCTGCCCCCATCTGATGTAGTCGATTTTTGAAGGATATTCTTCAATGCGCCATTCATCTTTGAGAATCTCGTTATTTTCGTCAAAGTGAACAACCAGTTCAAGCCCGATTCCGAGTTTCCCTATCGCTATTTCGGGGAACATGCTGAATTCGTAATAAACCTTCGTAACCCCGTCGCGGGTCAAAGCGACCGCTCCTATGGAGCCGTTCATATTGAAACCGCTGGCGGCGGCTTTTCCGGCAGGTTCGGGTTCCGGTTCAGGTTCGGGTTCTTTGAAGGACTCAATAACGGGCGCTCCGACCTCAGGTTTTTCCTTTGTAACTTTTTCAGGCGGTTTTTCTTTTTCTTTCTCCCGCGGTTTCTGTTTTACGGGAGGCGCTGCGCGTTCTCCGGGAGAAACGGTTGTCATCATCCCTCCATCAACAAAGACCTCTTCCCCCAGACCTTCGTTGTCCATAACGCCGACGGTTCCTTCTTCTACATAAACATTCGTTTTTTTGCTTTCGTCGACGGCTACATTGAATTTCGTCCCGCGCACTGCGCAGACGGCCGCTGGCGTCCGTATGAAAAATTTCTCGGAAGGGGGAAGTTTCTCGATTTTTGCACCGATTTCCCCCAGCCATAAGTCCATGTCTTTCAGGTTCGGGGTGTTTTCCTTGATTGAGAAAATTGAATTTTCAAGGATTTTCAGAGTGTGCCCGTTGGTAAATTTCAATAAAACTGTTGAGCCATCTTCGGTCGTGACGGAATTTCCGGTTTCAAGAGCCATTTCGGGTACAAGTTTCTGCCAGGTACCCGTGCTGTTCAGATAGGCGGTGCCGTCAACTTTGACGACAACTGCCTCCTGCGCGAAAGTGAATGAACAGAGACACAGCAAAAGCAAAATTTTTTTCATCGGTTATTTCCCTCCCGTTTATTTATTCTTTGTAGGAGCAATTCCCTCCAGAGGCGGGCAGGCATGAACTACCCCTGCTTTCATTCTACAAGTTTTCAATTTTTCTGGCAAGATGATGTCCTGGTTCAATTATGATGACGTTATTTTTTTCAAGAAAGCGGAGCTTTGAAGAAACCTGTATTCTTCGGTTTTTGAGGCAGAGCGGTTTTCCAGCCGTTCCGTTAAGAGGAGTTCACGGATTTTACCGATTTTGCGGTCGGGGAAACCCATTCTTATGAGTTCCCTGCTCGTGTGAAACGGTTTTTTGAACCGCAGGTGAAGGAGGTATTCGAAAACCTTCTTTTGAGGACGTTCTTTGTCTCCGCTTTCTTTCTTCAGCAGAAAAGCCACAAAAAGAATAATTTCAAAAGGCGTTTCTGCAAGAAGCGCCGGCCAGTCAGGCAGGTTTTTCCGTATGTGGTTCTTGATTTTTTCCAAGGTGTTTTTTGAAAATGTAAGAGCGCGTTTTTCAGGAAAAGTCAAAGCAAGTTTTTCCGAGATTCTTCTGCGGATTCTCAAAGGGGCATTTCCGAAGACGACCAGAAGGAAAAACAGAGGCGTGTTTATTTTTTCGTGGAAGTAAATAAAAAAATCAAGCCAGAGGTCTTGAGCCGTTTTTAAATCGGGGATTACCTTTTTTGAAACCCCGTTCAGTAATGCCTTGTTAATTCCCAGCGAAAAAAGAAGGGATACCTGTTTTGAGACATCGGGCTCTTTAAGCAGAAGGAACAGTTCTCTTTTCAGACGGAATGATGAAATTTTTTTTAATACCCCATCCCGCAACGCATTTTTCAGATATTTTTTTGTTACAGGTTCGATTTTGAAATTGAACCTGGCGGCAAACCTGACTGCTCTGAAAATTCTTGTAGGGTCGTCGTAAAAACTGCGCTTATGGAATACGCGGAGCAGCCCTTTTTTCAAATCCTCAAGGTAATCTTTCCTTGAGCAGAGCAGACCGAAATCGCTTTTGTTGATTGAAATATAAAGGGCGTTGACGGTGAAGTCACGCCGCACCGCATCTTCTTCCATCTTCCCCCGGGTAACATCGGGGAGTTTCCCGTCCGAGGAATAGACCTCGCTTCTTGCCGAGGCGATATCGACGGCAAAATTTGCAAGTTGTATTTTTGCGGTTTGAAATTTTTGATTGATGGTTATCCCGTCCGCTTTTAATCTCCTGGATAATTCCTTTGCAAGTTCCGCTGAATCGCCTTCGACAACGCAGTCAATATCAAAACTTGCCCCGTAGCTCCCGAAAGCTGCGGGGTTCGCAGCGCGGAGCAGCAGGTCTCTCGCAAAACCGCCGACAAGAAAAACCGGCTCGTTTCTTTCCGATGCGATTTCCGATATTTCAAAAAGAACTTTTTTCGTCTTTGAGGACAGTTTTGACAATTCTTTTGAAAATTTTTTCATGGATTATCAGAAATTACAGCCGCGGTGCCGTTCCGGCGGATTATCTGATAATGACTGTTTTATTCGGTTACTTTATAGACCTTGTCTCCGGGATGGACTTTCTGCTGGACCTGCACGCCGATGTCGTCTCCCGGTTTTGCCACCGCAACTTTGGAATGTTCAATCTGCAGTGACGATACAACCTGCATAAAGTCCTCGCTGTGACCGGTGATGTGAATTTTATCCCCGACTTTCAGTTCATCCGTAAGATTAATTGCCGCAACGGAAACATGCCCGAAATAATGAGAAACCGAACCGATTTCTTTTTCCATAAATATCCCCCCCAGTAATCAGAGACATAAAATCCCCGATTGTTTTATTTATTTTACCAGATTTTTGATAAAATAAACAATGCTGAAAAAAGGGGTCAGTTCTATTTTTTTCAGTTTAGGCATTTCATTAAAAAAATCAGAGCTGACCCCATTTTTCCCCATTTTTTCATGGAGATAAACAATGCTGAAAAAAACAGAGAATATAGATTCTTACCTTGAGGACGTATCAGGTATTCCCGGAGGTTTTGCGGAGGCGGTTTATATTCCGGAGAATGAAAAAGAGGTCTCCGAGATTTTGCGGGATTGCTATGGGAGAAATATTCCGGTAACCGTATCCGGCGGAAGAACAGGGGTTACCGGCGGAAGCGTCCCTTTCGGGGGCGTTATAATTTCAACGGAAAATTTGAAAAAAATCTACATCAGCGGGAAATCGGCGGTTATCGGCGCGGGAATAACCCTGCTTGAAATTGACGATGCTTTAAAGGGGGGTAATCTTTTCTATCCCCCTGACCCGACCGAAAGGACAGCTTCATTCGGCGGCACGGTCTCAACAAATGCTTCCGGCTCCCGCGGCTTTTCATACGGCAGGACGGGTGATTACATAATCTCGGCAAGAGTCGTTCTTTCCGACGGGGAAATTTTAAATCTGAAGAGAGGGCGGATAACGGAGAGAAACGGGGTTATGAATATTTACGGCCGAAAAATTCCCTGCGCCGGCTTTGAGATGCCGGCGGTAAAGAGCGCTGCGGGATACTTTTCAAAAAAAGGGATGGATGCCGTTGACCTTTTTACCGGCAGCGAGGGAACTCTCGGTTTTATCTGCGAGTGCGAAGTCAGGTTAATAGAGAGACCTGTATTTTTGACCGCGGCGGTTTTCTTCAAGGACGAAAATGTTCTTGAAACCGTTAAGAAATTAAAAAAATCAGTGCGGGGTGTTGTATCAATCGAATATTTTGACAGGAACTCCATTCTGCTGATTAGCGGGGAATTTCCCCAGATTCCCAAAAATTCAAAAGCAGCCGTTTTTATTGAAAAGACAGGCAGTGAAATTGAGGAGCTCGGCGAACTTTTGGAGGCCGTCGGGAATGCGGAGGAAATTTTGATCGCCGACAATGCGAGAACATTACAGCTTTTCAAAGATATCAGGCACAGGGTTCCCGAAAAAATCAACGAGACCGTAAGGCGCAGGGGTTTCTCCAAAATAGGCGCTGATTTTGCGGTCGGAGATGATGAGTTTCCCGCAGTTTTCAGGTTTTACAAAGATGTTCTTGAAAAATCGTCCGTCGAGCATGCTGTTTTCGGGCACATCGGAGAGAGCCACCTTCATATCAATATGATTCCCCGCGACAGGGAAGAATACGCCCGTTCCAAAAAAATATACGAAGACCTTGCGGAAAAGGTAATTTCCCTCGGGGGTACGGTTTCGGCCGAGCACGGTATAGGCAAATTGAAAAGGGAATATCTGCGGATGATGTACGGGAAAGGCGTTATAGAAAAAATGCGTCAGACAAAAAAAGCGCTTGATGACAGATTCATCCTCGGCAGGGGAAACATCCTGCAAGTTTAACTTTTAATAATTTTTGTGTTATCTCAAAGAAAAAAGGGAGGGGGTTGACATTTAATCATTTTCAAAGTAATATATAGCAGTAATGAAAAGATATCTGCTGTTATCTTTAACTGTTCTTGCGGTCTCGGCGCACGCTTCTTTAACGCCCGAACAGGTCAGGCAGATTTATGCGAGCGCCCCTTTTGAAGCGCGCGGGATTTACAACGAGAAAAGGAATATTAATTTTTCGGAATTTGCGCGGATAAGCGAATTTTTCGCAGCGGCGGTTCTGGAGAAAGTAGAAAAATTAAGTTCCGTGAAAATTTCATACCAGCCGAAACTCAGGGGCTGGACGGCGCTGGTTTTCAAAACGATTTACGAAAGCGCCTCGGCCGTTCCCGAATTACCAGCGCAGATAAACAGCCGGTTCAAAGATTTCGGGCATAATCTTGTTTCAGCGGTCAACTCTTTCAGCGCGGAGATTCTCACTCCCGGCAGTTCTTTCAGGATTGCGCCTCTGTGCGCGGCGGCGCTTTTTTTGATTTCAATTCTACCGATACACAAAATCAGATTCAAACTCTTTATTCAGCGAGAGTAAAACTCTTTTTTCAACGTAAACCCCGCGGGAAAGTTCTCTTTTTCAAGAGGGTTTTCCTGTGTGGTTTGCCATGATAAAATTAAAAACAAAAGCAAGTAAGGCGTTAAGGGTGCTCTGCGCCTTTTTAGCCGGCGTCGTATGGTGTTTAACATTGGTAAATGCTGCGGAAAAAAGCGAGGTTATTTTTGAAAAACTGAATAATTCGGATCCGACTGTAAGGAGCGCTGAGGCGCGGCGGCTGGGCGACGAGAAGGTGAAGGAATCTGTGCCGGCATTGATTGAAGCGTTGAAAGATAATGTTACGGGTGTAAGGATAAATGCCGTTGTGTCTCTCGGAAAATTAGGGGATGAGAGGGCGATTGAACCCCTGACGGATATTCTTAATAATGACAGGGTTCCGGCGGCAAGAAAGAAGGCGGCTGAAGCTCTGGGCAATTTTGATAATGAGGGAATTAAAACAGAGTTATTGAAAGCTGCCGACAGCGAGGATGAAAATGTCCGTTCTTCCGCAGTCCTCTCGCTGAAGGATACAGGCGGGGAAAACGAGGTGGGTAAATTGATTGAAAAAGCGCAGAAAGATGAATCCTGGCTGGTCAGGAAATCTGCGATTCGCGCATTGGCGGGTATTGTTGAAAATCGGCGTGAAGGCAAAGGTAAAAGAAAGGAAATAGAAAAAGTCATAAAGCGGGCGGAAAAAGACGGGGATAAAGAGGTAAGGGACGCGGCCGAAAAGGCATTGAAACGGCTGGAAAAAGTGCCGAAAAAGAAGAAAAAATGGTGGTTTTTCTAATGTGTTAGTAAGAAAATGAGCCAGGATAATATAAAGTCGTCATTGCGAGGCACTTCGCTATCGCTCAGTATAAACTCCGCCGAAGCCTGCCTCGCCGGCAGGCAGGCAATCTCGAGATTGCCACGCTCACTTCGTTTACTCGCAATGACGCTTTGTATCATTTTTGTTTTTTTATTTTTAATTCTGCCGATGGCGCGTGCTGCGACCATGGTTTATCCTGCTTATAACGGAACATATTACGATTTTGAAGATGGTCCCCGTCCCCTTTCTCCAAAATCGTCGGCAACTTATGAATCAATTGTGTTTCCGGGAAAAGCGGTGGTAATGGACGGGAGTGCCGGGTCAAACCTGCAGGCACATTCAGTTGGCGTGCTTCCCCTGAAATATGATTGTTTAGGAATCTTTGTTTCTCAACCGCTTTCCGGAGGGCAGACAATCACCACTGCTATGACATGGACATTTTACGGAAGTTTTGCCATACAAAACTATGGCACAACCGGCGCCCCTATAGTAGGACATAAAGCAAATGCGCTGTTATATTTGTGGAAAGGTTCATGGACTGATGACCATTATATGGGAACAGGCGCGTCAAGAGATGCTAACTGGATAATCTTAAATAATCCCTTATCAGCTGAGCATACTGCTGGTAAAGGCGTCACGACAGCATGGACGGGAAACATAATTGCCAGATCGGGTGCTACTGATAACATGGGCGGTCCTTTAACTGTTGAACAGGGTGACCGTCTGGTTTTGGAGGTGCAGAATTATACCACCCAGGCAGGCGCCCCCGGCGCTGCCTATTTTAAATATTATGCCGGCACCCCGGACAATTCTTCTCTCTCATGGGACACACAGGAACTTTACTTTGCGCCGTACATATATAAATTAGCGGATGCAAGCGGGAATGAAATAAGTGAGACGGTGGGAGGCACATCCGAAAGTCCTGTATTGATGAGGATTTACGGAGGAATGTTTCATGGTTCTACTCAGGGAAGTAAAATACAGTTTGAGGGCTGGCCGAATGTCACTGTTTCCACCAGTATATGGAGAAATTCGCTTATACAATTCGAGGTTCCTAATATAACAGGGACAGTTAACGTAAGCGTATATGTTAATGCAGAAACAACATCAACACAGCAAGGTGTTACGTTACGTTTCCTTCCGCAGATAAGTGGTTATACACTTGCCGATCCCGATGCAGTGGCTATATCCACATCGTCCCTCGGACAGAACTGGCATTATGACGACACTACTTCTACTTTTACAATGAAAGTTTACGGCCACGGTTTTGCGCCGGAGTGCACGCTTGTCCGGGACGGCGGAGGCCTAACTGTATCTTCTTATAACTATACCGAGTGCCCGTCAACGCTTACTCTCACTGTATCAGTAGGACTGAATGCGCAAACGGATGCGCAGGATATATACATAAAGAATCCCGACGGCGGTATATGTCCGGAGGGTTACGGAGAAACCTTTAATATTTCTGCAAGGCCCAAGATAGATTATTTTGAACCGCAAGCCGTAGCCGCGGGCCTTTCCTGCGCATGGTCAACGATAACGCTTTCGGGAAATGATTATACGGCTGGCGTTGAGGCAAAGTTTTACATCCCCGGCGAGTCCTGCGGCGGCGTGAATGTGATGGGCAAAAACGTAATAAACGCGGGAAGCATGGAGCTTTATGTCAATGTCATGGCTTCCGCTACCGTTAATAAGAACTGGCGTTTGATTCTAACTACACCCGACAGGGGTTATACGGATTCGGTTATTGACGCGGGAATAAAGTTTTCGGTTGAAAAACAGCTGAAACTAAGTATTTTAAATATTGTGGGTTCAAAACCCACCAATCACCTGGGTCAGAACGCACAGAATCGGACGGTGAGGATTTACGGCGACGGTTTTGAAGCCAATAATGTGGATGTCTGGTTTGGCGCTGATGTCGCCGGCGATTCAATTACGGTAAATTCCGTAAATACTTACGGCGTTTATGTTGATGCCGATGTGACGGTTTCTTCCAACTGTCCGACAGGTGACTGGGATATCCACGTGCTGAATGAAGGCAACGGGGGTTATGTGTGCTGGACGGGTTCTATGACTGTAAATTCCATGCCGACAATCAGCACAATAACTGCGCCCGCTTTGAAACAGTTAGGAGAAAGAGCCGAGGTGGCCTTTGCGGCAACCGGAACGAATTTTGTGAAAGATTCTATGAAAATGGAATTCAGCCAGGGAGTCGTGGTTCTACCCGCCACCGAGATTAAGGCAACCAGCATATCCACTTCAGGGCCTACGGCTGTTTCCGCGAATATCACCGTCTATGAGGACTGCACGAAGGGCGATGTTGATTTTGTTATCATAAATAAAGACCAGGGCAGGAGCAATAAGGTTACGAATGCTTTTAAGATAAACCCGATGCCCTCATTTGATTCCATAGGGCCGGGCAGTGTCGGTCAGGGCGTTTCAAATTTACCAGTCATAATTTTCGGCGGGGGTTTTCAGGATAACTGCAGTGTTGATTTCGGCGATCTTATAACTTCGCATATTGATTCTGTCGGCACTTCCTCAATTACTCTGACAATAGACAGCGTGGGTGATTATGCTCTTATAGGAAAGAGGAACGTTACGGTGACAAATCCGGACGGCGGTTATGATACCCTGGAATCTTCTTTTACGGTAAACAGCAAACCGGAGGTTGACGAACTTTTGCCGAGTCCGTGTATCAAGGCTCTGGGGGTAAAGGGTTCAACGCTTACTGTTGTAGGGAAAGGCGCTTATTTTCAGCAGGGGCTTGAGGTTTGGTTTTCTACAAGCGGTGTTACGGGATATGAGAAGGCGACAAAAATTTCATGGGCAAGCACGTATGCTTCAGGGTATCCCGCAAGTATTTTAGAGTTGCGGGATATAACTATTTCTACGGAGACGGCTATTATAGGGGATTATTATATTGTAACGCAAAACCCCGACAACGGTTTTTCGATTTCAACTGTAAAAGTGCTTGAGATTGTGGCGCTGCCTACACTGGATGCGGAACTGGTGGTTTCAGGTTCGGCTATTACAAATCAGCTTGGCAAGGGCTGTTCGGAAAAGACATTAAAAATTTACGGAAGCGGTTTTGAGACGGGAATCAGTGATGAAAATATAAGTTTCGGCATAAGGTCATCCTCAATCACCATAGAAAGCGTGAGCTGGAAGGCATCGTCGCGGATTGAAGTGATGGTCAGTATAGCAACGAACTGTTTGATAGGAGGATGTTCGGTTCAGATAACGAATCCTGTCAGCGGAGGCAAGGTTACTAATGCCACGACGAATTTTTTTGTTATAGGAGATATGCCGGTAATAAGCACTATAACTTTGCCGTTTGTAAAAGAATATGGCCAGACGGCATATACTGCCGGAAATTCATCGAAGACCTTTAAACTTCTGGGGTCCAATTTTCATCAGGAAATGCAGGTATGGTTCGGCAATAACCAGATGACTCCGCTTGATATCAAGCCCCTTTATAACGGAGCAACCTGGTACCAGTGCGATTTCAATATCAGCGCGAGTTTTATACCGGGTACATATAATGTCACGGTTATTAATCCTGATTTAGGAGAATGTACTTTCGGAACGATACAGATAAACAAAAAACCCTCATTTACTTCTCTGAGTAATGATGAATCGGGTCAGGGCCAGACGATTCCGGAACTCATTGTGACGGGCGGATTTTTGCAGGAGGGCTGCGAAATATATATAGGAGATGATATTGAATATAGTAATTATAACTATTCAGGCGTTTCTTACGGTACATTTACTTTGACAATTGTGGTGAGCCCTACCGCCTTGCAGAACGCGCGGGATGTGGTAATAACAAATCCCGACTTGGGTTATGCGACTGATCCCAGCGGTTTCACAGTAGTTTATGCCCCCAAGGTTAATTCTATAAGTCCTACCCAGCGGGCGCGGAGCGTTGAAACTTCAAGTATGACTGTTATAGGAGTGGGCCCTTATTTTGCCACCAATGTTGAAGTATGGTTCTCAACAACTTCTTCGGGAGAACCGCCGGACCCTCAAATAGATACAGGGACGCTGAACGCCGCAACTTTCGAAACCAGTATGTTCACACTAAACAATGTGATTGTGTCTTCTTACGCGGCATTGGGGGACAGGTGGATAAAGACATTAAATCCGACAAGCGGGGTTTATGGCGTTTCGACCCTCAAGGTTCTTGTTATAGAGGGTGAGATGACATTGGATGCGGCGCCTGCGGGTCTGACCGCGGTGGGCTCTAATCCGACGAATCAGTTAGGTAAAAACACCTCTGAAAAAACGCTGAGAATAACGGGTACCAATTTTGAAAACGGCCTGACCGAAGAAAGCGTTGATTTCGGTATTCACGGTGATTCAATAACCATAGAAAGCGTAAGCTGGATATCGTCCAAAAAGATGGAAGTAATGGTGAATATTTCAACGCACTGTCTTGCATCCGGCTGTACGGTAACGATAACAAATCCCGACAACGGCAGCGTGAAGACGAGTCAAACAACGAATTACTTTGTGATAACAGAATGCCCGGTAATAAGCACGGTAACTTCTCCAACAGTAAAGGAATACGGTCAGACCTCGGCCACTTCCGATTATCCGGAAAAGAAACTCAAATTGCAAGGTTCTTATTTTGATAGTTCCCTCGGTCTTTACATAGGGGGAGAGGAAATAACAATCAGCAACCAGTGGTTGAGCGTAGATGCGACGGAGTTCTGGTGCGACCTTATAATACCTGAAACTTTCGCGACCGGCACACAGGATGTTCAGGTGATAAACCCCGACCAGGGGCAGTGGACCCTGACAAATGCCATGACGATAAATTTTAAACCGACTTTTACTTCTATAACACCGACTTCCGTAGGTCAGGGCATGCAGAATGCCACATTTACGGTTACAGGCGCTAATATCAGCACCGGATGCTTAATAGAATTTGGTGTCGGTTTTTCAACAGTCAGTTATACTTACTATGGTGAGACAGCTTCGTCATTTACGGTGGTTGTTAATGTAACCGAAGCGGCGCAAACCGGTTTAAGAAATGTAACGATAAGAAACCCCGACCTCGGCAATGCAACAAAATCAAATGCAGTGAACGTTGTTCCAAAACCATCAGTTAGTTCGATAAGTCCGAACGAACGGGCGCAGGGCGTTACGGGCACGACAATAACTGTTATAGGGTCAGATTTCAGTGAGAGTGAGGAAGAGCCCTATGTTCCCGTTGTGTGGTTCTCAACGAGTTCAACCGGATATCCGGAA
Organism: bacterium; assembly: GCA_043811795.1. Lineage (GTDB taxonomy): Bacteria > CG03 > CG03 > CG03 > CG03 > JBDRMV01. Next base: position 27,103 of record JBDRMV010000161.1, read on the forward strand.
GATGATGAAACCGGCGGTCCGGCAGGGTATGTGACGGTGGGAAGTGTTGAATATGAAAATGCCAGTTCACTGGACCTGATAAATGTTAATGTTTCAACGGATGCCGCGACCGGCGGAAGATATATATGCATAAGGAATCCTGATGGCGGCGAGTCAGTTTCAAATACCCCCATGCTTACAATAGATGCGGCAATGACGCTTGACGCCGGCGGTCTTACGGTCAGCGGCGCTTCACCGTCGAATCAGCTCGGGAAAAATTCCGAGGAAAAGACGCTGGTAATACTGGGAAATAATTTTGAGTCCGGCATAACGGGGGATTATGTCAGTTTTGACATAAGGGATTCGTCAATAACGATAGAAAGCGTCAGCTGGATTTCAAAGAGCAAACTGAATGTCATGGTGACGGTGTCCAGCCACTGTCTTACCGGCGGCACGACGGTGCAGATTACGAATCCCCTGAACGGCAGTTCCGTTATGAGTGATACGACTTATTATTTTATAATAGGAGAATGCCCTATCATCAGCACTGTGACTTCGCCGGTTGTTAAAGAATACGGGCGCGCCGCGAACACGAGCGCCTACCCTTTAAAAAAACTGAAGATACAGGGTCAGAACCTGAATCTGAATCTTGATCTTTATTTTGGTGTGAACGAGATTACGGTTTCAAACCCCTATCTTTCGCCGGACGCCACGGAATTCTGGTGCAACTTAATGATTAGTGAAAGCTATTCGCCGCTGGGCGTCCAGAATATACAGGTTATAAACCCGGACCTCGGCCAGTGGACTCTTGATGATGCAATTACAATAAACGATAAACCCACGTTCAGCGCAATAATCCCGGAAACGGCAGGTCAGGGGACTCAGGGAGCGGTTTATACCGTTACCGGTTCCGAAATAAAGGACGGCTGCACGATAGATTTCGGACTGGGTTTTTCAACGGTCAGTTACACTTATGATTTGGTTACGCCGTCCTTTACGGTAATAGTGAACATTAGTGAAACCGCTCAGGCCGGATACAGAAACGCTACGATAAGAAACCTTGACCTGGGCTACGACACGAAAGCCAATGCAATAGAAGTGGTGCCGAAGCCGGAGGTTGATTCCATACTGCCCGACGAGAGAGCGCAGGGCGTGTCGGGGACAACAATAACCGTTATAGGCGCTTATTTCCAGAATACGCCGGATGTACCGGAAGTGTGGTTTTCGACCAGTTCGACCGGTTATCCGGATGATGATGAAACCGGCGGCCCCGCCGGTTCTGTAACCGTCGGATGGGTAGAGTATAATGATGCGAGCACGCTGTACCTCAAGAACGTAGATGTTTCGACAGACGCAACGCCGGGCGGGCGTTACATAGTTGTGAAGAATGCCGACGGCGGGATGTCCGTATCAAACACGGCGCTTTTTACGGCTGATGCGGCGATGACTCTTAATGCGGGGGGGCTGACGGTGATCGGCGCGGATCCGGCCAACCAGCTCGGCAAAAATTCCACGGAAAAGACACTCAGTATTCTCGGCAGCAATTTTGAATCAGGGATAACGGTAAGTAACGTGTCTTTTGACATCAGGGATTCGTCAATAACGATAGAAAGCGTCTCGTGGAAAACGCCGAGCAAGATTGAAGTGATGGTTAACGTTTCGAGTCATTGTCTTACCGGAAGCACTACGGTGCAGATTACAAACCCGGAAAACGCAAGCGTCGCGATGAGCGATACGACTTATTACTTTGTGATAGGGGAGTGCCCTGTCATCAGTACGGTAACGTCGCCGGTTCTGAAGGAATATGGAAGAACGGCAAATACAAGGGACTACCCTGAGAAGAAACTGAAGTTAAGGGGTTCCGGTTTTAACGGTGGTCTCGGGCTCTATATTGGAGGAGAAGAGATAACAATATCCAATCAGGCTTTGCAAGGCGCCGGGACGGGTTTCTGGTGTGATTTGATAATACCGGAGACGTTCGCGCTGGGAACGCAGGCTCTGCAGGTGGTAAATCCTGACCTCGGGCAGTGGACGGTAACAGGCGGGATAACGATAAACAAAGCGCCGACATTTTCGGCGATAAACCCCGACATGGTGGGACAGGGGACGCAGGGCGCTGTGTTTACGATAACGGGTTCGGATATAAAAGAAGGCTGCACGATAGATTTTGGGGAAGTAGGCATTTCAACGGTTTCATTTAATTATGACCAGGACAATTCGTCTTTTTCAGTTACGGTTAATGTGCTCGGTTCTGTACAGGCAGGTTACAAGAATGTAACGATAAGAAACCCTGACCTGGGTTATGACATCAAGTCGAGCGCCCTGCAGGTTGTGCCGAAACCTGAGATTGATTCAATAAGCCCCAACGAAAGAGCGCAGGGCGTAAGCGGTTCTACGCTGGCTCTGATAGGTTCTAATTTCCAGAACAGCCCTGATATCCCTGAAGTCTGGTTTTCGACAAGTTCGACCGGTTACCCCGAAGATGACGAGACCAGCGGTCCCGCCGGCTATGTAACAGTGGGAAGCATTGAGTACGAGAATTCCAGTTCGCTAAGTTTAAAAAATGTAAATGTTTCAACGGATGCGGTAATGGGAGGCAGATATGTGGTTGTGGTGAACGCCGATGGCGGCAGGACCGTATCAAACACGGCGCTTCTTACAATAGATGCCGCAATGACGCTGACGCCGGCCGGGTTGACGGTGGTGGGCTCGGGCACAGGCTATGAGAATCAACTGGGGCAAAACGCGAGCGAGAAGACGCTCTCGATATTGGGAAGCAATTTTGAATCGGGCATAACGGGCAATTATGTAAGCTTTGACATCAGGGATTCGTCAATAACGATAGAAAGCGTAAGCTGGAAAGCATCGGGCAAAATTGAGGTAATGATTTCTATTTCGACGCATTGCCTTACAGGCAGCTGCACGGTGCAGATAACGAATCCGGAAAACGGCAGCATTGCAGGCAGTAATACCACGGACTATTTCATAATAGGGCTTGCGCCTGTGATAAGCACGGTGAGCAGTCCGAGTCCTAGAGAGTATGGTCAAAGCGCGGCGACGGCGGGTAATGCGGATAAGAAGTTTCACATAAGCATGTCATCGCTGGTAACAGGAGAGTATCTTTCCGGCCTGGACCTGTATTTCGGTGGGACGGAGATGAGTTACACGAACAGTTCGCTTTCGGCTGACGGGACAAGTTTCTGGTGTGACCTGACGATAAGCGAGACATTTGCTACAGGATGGCAGAATGTGAGAGTAGTAAATCCAGACCAGGGGGAGTGGACTTTGACAAACGGGATATATATAAATCCGAAGCCGGTAATAACAACGTTAGCGCACAGTTCGGGAAAGGATACGGTCGGGCAGGGTTGTACGGGAGCGACGGTAACGGTGACGGGAACGGGCTTACAGGATGAAATAGATATAAATTTCGGATTAGGGGTTTCGACGTATAATTATCAATACCATACAACATCGTCGTTCACGGTGCAGGTGAATGTGACGGCAGCGGCGCTGACGGGAGCGAGAAGCATAACTTTGACGAATCCGGATTTGGGCTATGTGACGGACTCGACGAAGTTTGAGATAACGAATAAGCCGGATGTGGATTTCATAACGCCGAGCGCGAGGGCAGTGGGGGTGAGCGATTCCGAAATATCGGTGATAGGGAAGGGCCCGTATTTTCAGGACGGGTGCGAGGTGTGGTTCTCGACGTT